>NZ_JBKFAL010000040.1:0-35434 GCF_053345625.1 Methylobacterium sp. D53M | reverse complement strand
CTCAGGCGGACGCCGGGTCGGCAGTCCCGAACAGGTCGAGCAGCTTTCCGCCGCGGCCGTCCCACGCCGCGGCGTCGTCGGCCGGCTCGGTCCTCTCGGTGATGTTGGGCCAGAGATCGGCGTACTTGGCGTTGAAGGTCTTCCAGCCCGCCATCTCCGGTTCGGTGTCGGCCCTGATGGCATCGGCCGGGCATTCGGGCTCGCAGACGCCGCAATCGATGCACTCGTCCGGTTTGATCACCAGCATGGTCTCGCCGACGTAGAAGCAGTCGACCGGGCAGACCTCGACGCAGTCGGTGTACTTGCAGCGGATGCAGTTCTCGGTGACGACATAGGTCATGACTTCGCACCTCGGCGCAGGGGTCAGAGCAGCGCGGGGAGATCCTGGCCCTCGAGATCGATCGCCAGTCCCTTCATCGCCTCGGCGCTGACCTCGCCGCCCATCGCGCGGAGGCTCTCCTCGCGGATCAGCGACATCAGCCCCCGGCGCAGGCCCAGGAACTCGGACGACAGGGTCAGGGCCGGCTGGCGCGGGCGGGGGAGGGGCACCACGACCTCGGCCTTGATGCTCCCGGGACGCGCGGTCATCACGTAGACGCGGTCGGAGAGGAAGATCGCCTCGTCGATGTCATGGGTCACGAACAGCACCGAGATCTTCAGGCGCTGCCACATGTTGGTGAGGATCTGCTGCATGATCAGCCGCGTCTGCGCGTCCAGGGCGCCGAACGGCTCGTCGAGCAGCAGGATGCGCGGGCCGGTGGCGAGCGCGCGCACGATGCCGACACGCTGCTTCATCCCGCCGGACAATCGGTCCGGATAGTGGTTCTCGAACGCCGTGAGGCCGGCGAGGCCGAGCAGCGTCCGCGCCTGACGCTCGCGCTCGCTGCGCCGGACGCCCTTCATCTTCAGGCCGAACTCGACGTTCTCGCGCACCGTCTTCCAGGGAAAGAGTGAGTATTGCTGGAAGATCATGCCGCGATCCGCGCTCGGTCCCGCGATCGCCTCGCCGTCGACGGTGACCCGCCCGGACGACGGTTTGAGGAAGCCGGCCAGCGCGTTGAGCAGCGTCGACTTCCCGCAGCCCGAGGGCCCGATGATCGACACGAATTCGCCGGGATGGACGGTGAGCGAGGCGTTCGAGACGGCCTCGACGGACCCCTCCATCGTCTCGTAGCGCAGGCAGAAGTCGCTGACCTCGATCAGGCCCCGGCTCGATTCGGCCATGGCAAGCTCCCGATTGGTGACGCGCGTGGAGGACCGGTCCGGCGAGGGCCGCGCCGGGCGGCCGGCCGAGGCCTAGCGGGCCGCGGCCCAGGGCATGACGAGGCGGCCGACGAGTCGGATCGCGAAGCTGGAGCCGAGGCCGAGCAGCCCGATCGTGATCATGCCGAGGGCGATGTCCGGGTACTGGACCAGCGAGTAGGCTTCCCAGGTGAAGTAGCCGATGCCGAACTGGCCGGAGATCATCTCGGCGGCGATCAGCGAGACCCAGGCCACGCCCATGCCGACCGTCAGCCCGGTGAAGATCTGCGGCAGCGAGGCCGGCAGGTAGACTTCGCGGAACACCGCCGCCTCGCGGGCGCCGAGGCAGCGTGCGGCCCGCACCAGGACCGGGTCGACCTGGACCATGCCCTGGAGGGTGTTGATCAGGATCGGGAAGAACGAGCCCAGGAAGGTGATGAAGACGATCGAGCCCTCGTTGGTCGGCCAGAGCATGATCGCCATCGGCACCCAGGCGATCGCCGGGATCGGCCGCAGCACCTCGCAGATCGGGAAGGCGATCTCCCGCAGGAGGCGGTAGCGCCCCATGAGGAGCCCGAGCGGCACGGCGACGCCGCCGGCCAGGAGAAATCCGAAGAGAATCCGGCGGCAGGAGATGAGCACGTGGTCGCCGAAGTTCGGGCTGCGCAGGGCGATCGCCGCGCGGTCCACGACGTCCATCGGCGTCGGGATGTTCAGGAACCGCACGTAGAGGGTCACGCGGTTCGCGGTCAGATACTGCCAGAGCGCGACGAACAGGATCAGGGAGGCGAGCCCGATCAGCGCGGCCCGGAACGCGCCGTGATGCAGCCGCAGCCAGCGGCGGACGCGGCCGGTCGCGGGTCGGGTGGACGCGGCCGGCGGCGGGAGGGGCGCCGCCCGCGGCGGGCGCGACTCGGCGGCGGGCCGGAGAGCGACAGCGTCCATGCGGTTCTAGCCTCCCGTCACAGCGGCCTTCAGGGCCTCGTCGTAGGGCATCACCGTGCCGCCGCCCCGCGCCGCGGCCTCGGCGTCCTGCTTCAGCAGGAACGGCGCGATGCCGCCCTTGCCGTCGACGACGTAGAAGGCCTCCCGGGCGAACAGCTTGATGCCGCGGGCCGTGTCGAAGACGTAGGCGACGTCGACGGCCTGCCCCTTGGACTTCATCTCGTTCAGCGCGCCGAGCGTGCAGGCCGCGCTCGCGTAGGGCTGGATCGCCCCGCCCTTCACCCAGATCTCGCCGGCCTTGCGCGGCTCGGTGACGGGCCTCTTGCAGTACGTGTCCTCGCCGCGCACCTCGTAATTGGCGGTGCTCGCGCGCTGCTGCGCGTAGTCCAGGCCGCGCTCGGCGAAGACCTTGCGCAGCGGCCCGTCGTCGACCCACGGACCGACGTCGAACGTCTTGATCCGGTCGAGCCGCTGCAGGACCTTGACGTCCTCGCGGGCGGCATCGACCAGCTGCGGCTTGATCGTGGGATCGACGGTCATGATCCCGCCGGGCCCGAGGAAGATGTAGACCACCTCCTTGTCGGTGCCGGTCCAGGCCGCGATCTGCTCGGCGGCGCGCTTCGGATCGGCCTTGACCCAGGCGTCGGCGTCGAGGACGGCCTTCAGGTAGGCCTCGACGATCTCGGGGTAGCGGTCGGCGAAGTCGGAGCGCACGACCACGCCGTGCCAGGTCGGGAGGTTGGTCTCGACGCCATCGAACACTTTGCGCGCGAAGCCGCGGAACGGCAGAAGTTCGGCGAAGGGGACGAAATCGGCGTGCGCGTCGATCTTCCGCTCCTGGAGATTGGTCGAGCCGACCTCCGGGCTCTGGCTGACCAGGCGGAAATAGGTGGCCGGGTAGCCCTTGTCCTGCAGCGCCTTCAGGACCATCCCGTGGGCCGCCGACCCGAAGGGCACGCTGACGACCTTGCCTTTCAGATCCTCGAACGAGAAGTATTCGGAAGCCTTGTTGACCACGATCCCGTTGCCGGATCCGTGGAGATTGTAGGCGGCGACCGCGATCAGCCGCGATTGGCTCTCGGGATTGTTCTGGAACGTCGCGCCGTTGACGACGAGCGGGTAGTCGCCCATCGCGCCGAACTGCAGCTTCCCGGCCATCATGCCGTTCGTGACCGGCGGCCCGGACGTGAAGTTCTGCCAGTCGAGCTGGATGGTCGTGCCGGCGTACTTGCCGGTCTTGGGCAGGTACTTCTCCAGCAGCTTGAGCTGGCGGATCACCACGCCGACCGTCGCGGTGTTGGTCGTCGTGTCCTGCGTGCCGATGCCGACGGTGAGGGTCTCGGCGCGGGCCGGTGCCCCGATCCTGGCGCCCGCCAGCGCGAGGAGCGCGAGAGCGGAGACCGATCTGAGCCCGGGAAATCGTCCAGTCATCGCCCGCTCCAACATTCCGGCTCGATGTCGCGAAGACATCGACGGCATGATCGGGCGCTGCGGCGCGTCCGATCAAATGCCGAGGACGCCTGCGGGTCGATTAGTTGCGCAAAAAAGTCGAGCGGTTCCGGATGTGCTGCGGTTTTGTGCGGGACGCTCGCGTTTTAGGCGCATTCCTCGCCGCCGCGCATCGCCGCGAGGATGTCGGGACGCAGCACGACGATCTGCGTGCGCCGCGTGACGAGGACGCCCTGCTCCGAGAGCCGCTTCAGGCTGATCGTCACCCATTGCCGTGTGGCGCCGACCATGTGGGCGAGGTCGGCGTGCGTGAAGGTCGCCGCGATCACCGTGCCGTCCTCCTCCGCGACGCCGTAGAGGTCGCACAGGTGCAGGAGCAGGTGGGCGAGGCGCTCGGTGATCGAGCGGGTCCCGAGCATCTGGGCCAGGGTCGAGTAGCAGCGGCCCTTGAAGGTCAGGCCGTCGATGACCCCGATCGCGAGGGCCGGGATCTGCGTCACGAGCTGCCGGAGCGCCTTGGCCGGCAGGTGCAGCACGCTGGAATTGCTCGCCGCCATGCCCGACCATTTGTGGAGGCCGGCGCCGAACACGTCGGGACCGCCGACGAAGTTGCCGGGGTACCAGTAGGCCAGCGTGATCTCGCGACCGGACGGCGCGGCGTAGAAGACCCGGATGCGGCCGCTCTCGACGATCCAGATCCCGTCGTTGGGCGTCTCCTGGGTGAACAGGGTCGCGCCGCGGTAGAGCACGCGGCGCCGGCCCTTTTCCAGCACGAGGGCGACTTCGCGCTCGGTCAGCCCGTCGAGGAGAGGGCGCTGCCCGGTTCCGGCCTTGGGCGCGGCCTCGGACAGCAGGAGGGCGCTCGCCTGGGTCTGGAGCCCCGCCGGGGCCTGAGACGGGCGTATCGGCGCCGTGGTCTGCATTGCCGCCTCCAGCATCCTACCTGCCGCGGCGCAGCAAACCCTGTACCAGCTCTAAACTGGCCGCCGGCACCGGCAGCGTCTGGATATCGCGGAGCCGAGCGGACGTGAAGCGGCGCCGCACCCGGAGGATGCGGCGCCGCGACGAGGCCGAGACGGCCGGATCGATCAGGGGCGTCCCTGACAGCGTCCGATCGCCCACTGGATGAGCTTGCGCACGTCGGGATCGGGATCGTTGGCGGCCGCCTCGAGGGCCGAGAGGCCCCGCGGGTCGGCGATCTCGCCGAGGGCCGCGGCCGCCTCCTTGCGCAGGTTACTGACCTCCGAGGTCAGCGCCCGTCCCAGGATCTCGACGGCCGCCGGCGCCCCGATCCGGCCCAGGGCATTGGCCGCCTTGGTGCGGACCTGCCAGACGGGATCGTCCATCACGGCGATCAGGGGCGCCGTCGCCTCGGGCAGCCGGATCTTGGCGCAGGAGACGGCCGCCTCCTCGCGAACCTGCCAGTGCTCGTCGGACAGGCCGGCGATCAGCGTGCCGATGCCCGGACCGCCGGGGCGCAGGAAGACCAGCGCCGCCATCGTGGCGCGCCGGACCGTCGGGTCGGGATCACCCGCGGTGGCGATCAGCGCCGGCAGCGCCTCCTCGGCCTTGAGGTAGCCGATGACGCCGAGACCTTCGCGGCGCACCTCCGGGGACGGGCTCTGGAGCGCCTTCAGCGCGGCCGACAGGGCGTCCGGCAGGACGAGCTCGCGCAGGGCCCGCAGGGCGGAGGCCTGCACGAACGGGTCGGTGTGCGCGGCGCGCTCGATCAGGAGCGGCCCGCAGGCCGGCTCCTTCTTCTCGGCCAGGGTATCGGCGGCGGTGCGGCGCACGGCCTCGTCGTCGTCCTCCAGGGACCGCACGAGGCCCTCGACCACGTCCGCGCCGTCGTGCTCGTCCAGCGCCTTGGCCGCCGCGGCGCGGACGGCCGAGTCCGGATCGCCGAGGCCCTTGAGGAGCAGGACCTTCGCCGCGGGCCCGACGGCCTCGGCGAGCTCCATCATCGCGACGCGCCGGACGCCGGCGTCGGCACTCGCGCAGCGCTCGGCCACGTCGTCGAGATCGTCGTCGAAGGAATCGAACACGGGGCTCATGGTCGGCCTCAGCGCAGCAGGTAGGGAATATTGACCTTGACCGCGTTCGTCGGGCAGTCGACCTCGCAGGGCATGCAGTACCAGCACTCGTCGTACTTCATGTAGGCCTTCTGCCGGGTCTCATCGATCGCGAGGATGTCGAGCGGGCAGACGTCGACGCAGACGCGGCAGCCCTTCTCGGCGATGCACTTGGCGTCGTCGATGACGACCGCGGCGCTGCTGGCCTGATTGATGATCGGCATGGATCGATCTCCGGTACGGGGCGGGATTACTCGGCGGCGGCCGGCGTCTTGATGCGGAGCTGGTGGTAGGCGCCCATCTCCTCGGCGGCGACCGGCACGATGAACGGGTCGACGGCGCGCTTCGCGTGGGCCATCCGGCCCTGGCCGTCCTTGAACAGGACCGTGTGGCAGGCCCACTCGGCGTCGTTCATCTCGGGATAGTCGACGCGCAGGTGGTAGAAGCCCCAACGGCTCTCGGTGCGGTAGAGCGAGGCGGCCGCCGCCATGTCGGCGCAGTCGAGGATCGTCTGCATCTCGAGCGCCCGGTGCAGCTCGTGCGGGTCGCGGGCGCAGAGCAGGTCGAGGTCCTCGCGGATCTCGGCGAAGCGGCGCTGGCCGAGCTCCATCTTCGCCGTCACCTTCGGCGGCTCGAGATAGTCGTTCACCAAGCGGCGGGTCTTGAACTCCATCTCGTGCGGGGTGAGCCCGTCGACGCGCCGAGTCGGCGCCAGGACCCGTTCGCGCTCGACAGCGATGTCCGCCGGGTCATGGTCGGCGAGGGCGTTGGCCGTGCAGTAGGCGGCGGCGTCGGCCCCGGCGATGCCGCCGTTCACGAAGGCGCCCAGCATGTAGTTGTGCGGCACGCTCGCCATGTCGCCGACCGCGTAGAGGCCGGGGACCGTCGTGCGCGCGAACTCGTCGACGAAGACGCCCGAGGCCGAGTGGCCCGAGCAGAAGCCGATCTCGGAGATGTGCATCTCCACGGGACGCCGGCGGTAATTGGTGCCGCGCCGCTCGTGGAAGCGTCCGCGGGAGGGGCGCTCGTTCGAGTGCAGGATCGTCTCGATCTCGGAGATCGTCTCCTCGCGCAGATGGTCCATCTTGAGGAAGACCGGGCCGTTGCCGCCCTGCAGCTCGCGCCAGAACTCCAGCATCATCTGTCCGGACCAGTAATCGCACTCGATGAAGCGTTCGCCGCGATTGTTGGCCGTGTATCCGCCGAACGGGCCGGTGACGTAGGCGCAGGACGGGCCGTTATAGTCCTTGATCAGCGGGTTGATCTGGTAGCACTCGAGGTTCGCGAGCTGCGCGCCCGCGTGGTAGGCCATCGCGTAGCCGTCGCCGCAATTCGCCGCGTTCTCGTAGGTCCCGAACAGGTACCCGGAGGCCGGCAGGCCGAGGCGGCCGGCGGCCCCGCAGGCCAGGATCACCGCCTTGGCCTTCACCACCAGGAACTCGGAGGTGCGGGTGTTGACGCCGATCGCTCCGGCGATGCGCCCGTCCGCGCCCTTCAGCAGGCGCGTCGCCATGTACCGGTTCGTCACGCCGACTTGGAGGCGGCGGAGCTGCCGGTAGAGGACCTTCTTGACGTTGTGCCCTTCCGGCATCGGCAGCACGTAGGTCCCCATGTGGTGGACCTTGCGCATGTTGTACTCGCCCGAGCCGTCCTTCTCGAATTTGACCCCGAGCTTGTCGAGGTACTGGATCATCGGGAACGACCCCTGCGCGTAGGCCATCACCGCCTTCTGATTGACGATGCCGTCGTTGGCGACGGTGATCTCCTTCACGTACTGCTCGGGGGTGGCGTAGCCCGGCACGACGGCGTTGTTCAGCCCGTCCATGCCCATGCTGATCGCGCCCGAGCGCTTGACGTTGGCCTTCTCCATCAGGACGACCCGGAGCTTCGGATCGGCCTCCTTGGCCTTGATCGCGGCCATCGGACCGCCGGTGCCGCCGCCGATCACCAGGATGTCGGTCTCGATAATCTCGGTCTTCGTCGCGGATTCGAACGCGTTCATGGCAAGATCTCGCGTCAGGTCAGGGGCGGGGCGTGTGGGATCGCCGGAGGATCGGATCGCGCGGTCAGGCGGCCTGCGCGGCGTCGGGCGGGCCGTCGACGGCCTCGGCCACGAGGGCGCGCAGGTAGGACCAGGGGAAGATCCCGCGGGCGTGGCCGTCGGAGAACGCGATGTGGACGGCGTAGCCGCCCATCGGTTCGACCCGCGCGACCGCGATGTCGGCGGCGGCCTGAGGAAAGCGTCGCTCGACCCGGTCACGGGTGCACCACGCGCAGCGGCAGCGCAGCCGCAGCCGCTCCGCCGACAGCGTCGCGGTCAGCCCGTCGCGCCATTGCAACCGGAGGCCGGTCCCGCCGCGCGCGAGGGTGGCGGCCTCCGGGATCGCCTCGGGATCGAAGGGGGGCGGGTTCGGAACCCCGGTCGCGTGGTGTGCCATCCGCTCCTCCTCTGTGCCGGCGTCACAGAAGCCGAGGGGCGGGCGATCCGACAGCAATTAGTTGCTCAGAATCTCAGTCAGGCCGCCGGCCGTGGCGACACCGACCGGCTCGGAGACCGGAGCCGGGTCGTCCGCCGCGGCCGCCCGCGGACAGCGACCGCCCGGTGATCCGGACCTACGGCTCGGTCGTCTTCGTCTCGGGCCCGCAGATGCCCCTGAGTGCCGTCCAGGCGGCGCCGGACAGGATCTGGCGTTCGGCCGCCCCAGAGCCCGCCTGGGCGCGGATCGCGGCGGCGCGCTCGCGCGTGAAGGGATGGCTGCGCAGCAGGTCCAGCACGTCGCTCTTCCCGTCGTGCTTGTCCTTGGCGATGCGCTCGAGGATGTCGGCGAGCGCCGCGCCGTTGCCGCCCGCGCGGGTCATGAGGTCGACCGCGTAGGCGTCCGCCGCCCGCTCGGCGTCGCGGCTGTAGCCGGCCGAGAGCACCGCGTCGCCCAGCGCGATGATGATGGTCGAGCCGGTCAGGTCCCCCAGGACGAGGCTCAACAGGAACGAGGTGCCCGACGCCCGGATGAGGGAGCGGGTCGGATCGCGTCGGCGGACGTGGCCGAGCTCGTGCGCCAGGACCGCCGCGGCCTCGTCGGCCGAGCGCGCCCGCGCGATGAGGCTCGAGAGCACGATCACGCGGGCGCCCGGCAGGGCGAAGGCGTTGGCCGTGCCGTGCCGCCGCACGCTGACGGCCACCTCGGGAGGCAGCGAGCCCTCCGCCCGACCGGCCGCGACGAGGCGGGCCACGAGCGTGTCGAGCGCCGCGCGGCCGGCCGGTTCCGCGCAGGCCGGCGGGTCGCCGAGGAAGCGCAGGACCTGCGGTTCCGCCACCGCCCCGAGCCGCGACTCGGCCGCGTCCGGCACCAGCGGGGCCAGCAGCCCGGCGATCTGCGGGACGCCGAAGACCGCCACGAGCAGGACCGAGAGACCGGCCGCGAGAGACCAGAGCACGAGCCGCACCGTGCCGCCCGAGCGCTCCCGGCGATGGAGGTCCGGGCAGCGCGCCGCGAGCGCGGCGGCGAGCGTCGCGTCCGAGAACTCCACGCGGACCGGCTCGCCGGCCGGACCGATCCGCATCAGCGGCGGCACGGACACGGCGGCGCGCAGGTCGAGCAGGTTCCAGTCCTGGGCGATTCCGGGCCCGGAGACGCGGAAGCGGTCGTCGAGGCGCAGCGCGACGGGATGTGCCCGCGCGCTGACGCCGTCGAAGAAGCGGCCCTCGACCTCGATCGGCGTCGCGTCGATCGCCTGGGAAGCGCGGGTCAAGCGTCAGAAGCCGATCTGGAGCGCGCCTCCGACGTCGAGCGCGTCGGCGAGGCCCTCCTGCAGACCGCTGCCGGCACCGCGGGACGAGGCGAGGACGGCATCCAGGGCTTCGGGATCCGTCACGCTCGTGCTCGTCGCGACCGCCGCCCACAGGCGGGCCTGCACCACGCGCACGTAGAGCACCGCGAAGAGCGGCGCGCCGACCAAGTAGATGAGGACGACGAGCCAGTGGAGCATGCTGAGATCGCCCGCCGCCCGTGCGGCGAAGATCAGCAGAGCCGCGACGAGGCCCAGCACGACGAGGAAGCCCAGGAGCGACAGCATGTAGACGATGTACGGCCAGTAGAACTGCCGCGCCTTCAGGCTCGAGGCGAGGCGGGCGTGACCGAGGCTGGCGGCGCCCATGAACGCCCGCGTCTCGCGGGCGCGGTAGTACGGGAGCAGGAGCAGCGCCGCGGGCACGCAGATTGCCGCCACGAAGCCCATCGCCTGGAGGAGGATGCCGATCTTCGAGGCCGCGTAGGCGGGGTTGAGGATCGTCTGGCCGGCCTTGCCGCCGGGCTTCGGTACCAGGAGATCCGTGGGCAGCGAGAAATCCGCCGCGACCAGGAGGGCGATGCCGAGCCCGATCAGCGGCCCCAGCCCGATTACGTACAGCAACAGCCAGGGGCCGAGCACGCTGCGTCCCCGCGCCGTCGAGTGCATTCGGCTGGTCCCGACCAGGGTGTGGTCGATGCGGTAGCGTTCCAGGCTCGCCCGCATGAACGGGAAGGCCAGGCCGAAGGTCACGAGCGTGAGCAGCCACCAGCCGCCCGCGCGGGCCGCGTAGGCGAGGCCCGAGCCGTCCTGCCCGAGACGGATGCCGCGCCAGAGCGTCCGCATCGCGCGGTAGCGCCGCCCGCGGTAGATCGCGAATTGTCCCAGCAGGAACAGGAACACGAAGGAGATCACCACCGAGAACGGGGCGAGCGCGGGCGCGACGAGCGAGAGCGCGAACAGCGCGACGTAGATCGGCACGAGGATCGCGAGCGCGACGAGGAAGCCGAGGAACAGTTCCTTGCCCGTGCCGGTATACTCGGCGGGCGAGCCGTCGAGCGCGGTGCGCTCCCAGAAGAAGCGGCGCAGATTGGTGACGTACCAGAATCTGTAGATGCCGAAGGTCACGATCGAGAGCAGAAAGCCCTTCAGCGCCAGCCAGGTGAGACCTTTGACCCGCGGGTCGAAGGTTACGGCGGCCACGCGCGTGCCCGGAGCGCCGCTCCGCGTGTCGAACTGGGTGCCGGTTGCCAAATTCATGGGTCCGTCGATCGTCCCGTCGCGTTTCGCGGCCAGACACTAGGAAGGAAGGCCTGCGCTGACCAGTTCCGCGCGGCCGCAATTCTGTCCCGTCCCCGCAATGTCGTGCAGCGACTGTTCGAAATGCGGGGCGTCGTTAACGCGCGGTCTCCGGTTGCCGGACACGCGTTGCCGGGCGATGCGACCGAGCCGCCTCGACGGCGTGCGCACCGCGCCCGGCCGCCGTTCGGCGCGTCCCTAGCCCAGGACCGACAGAGCGGCCGCGAGGTCGGCGACCAGATCGTCCGGGTGCTCGATCCCGATCGACACCCGGATGGTCGCGTCCGCGATCCCGAGCCGGTCGCGCACCGCCTTCGGCACGCCGGAATGGGTCGTGGAGGCCGGGTGGCTGGCGAGCGACTCGGTTCCGCCCAGGCTGACGGCGAGCTTGAACAGCTGGAGGCCGTTGAGAACCCGGAACGCCTCGGCCTCGCCGCCGACGATGTCGAACGAGAACGTCGAGCCCGGCGCCGCGCACTGCTTGGCGTAGACCTGCGCCTGCCGCGACCCCGGCTCGAGATGCGCGAGGTGGTGGAGGCGCGCTACCTTCGGGTGCGCCGCCAGCATCCCGCCGACGATCTCGCCGTTGCGGTTGGCGGCGCTCATCCGCAGCGACAGAGTCTCGAGCGAGCGCCCGAGCATCCAGCAGGAATGCGGGTCGAGACCGGTCCCGATCGCCGAGCGCAGAAGCCGCACCGGCTTCATCCGCGCCGCCGAGCCGAGGGCGGCGCCGGCGATCAGGTCCGAGTGGCCGCCGACATACTTCGTCAGGGAGTAGACCGAGATGTCGGCGCCTTCGCGCAGCGGGTGCTGGAAGAGGGGCCCGAGCAGGGTGTTGTCGCAGACGACGACCGGCGCCTCGCCGCCCTGCCGGGCGCCGATCTCCTCGGCGACCGCCCGGACGAGGCCGAGGTCGACGAGGGTGTTGAGCGGGTTCGAGGGGGTCTCGACCATGACGACGCTGACGCGTCCCACGCCCGCCGCGCGGTCGGCCGCGGCGCGCACGCTCGCCGGATCGGTGCCGTCGGAGAACCCGAACGGCGCGATGCCGAACCCGGCCAGGGTCTTGGCGATCAGGGTCTCGGTGCCGCCGTACAGGGGTTGCGAGTGCAGGATCGCGTCGCCGGGCCGCGCGAAGGCCAGGATCGTGGTGGCGATCGCCGACATGCCGGAGGAGAAGACCAGCGCGGCCTCGGCCTCCTCGAAGACGGCCAGCCGGTCCTCGACGATCTCGCTGTTCGGGTGATTGAAGCGCGAGTAGACCAGCCCCGCCGCCTCGCCGACCGGCGGTTCGCGACGTCCGGAGACGTAGTCGAAGAAGGCTTTGCCGTGCTCGGCCGAGGTGAAGACGAAGGTCGATGTCAGGAAGACCGGCGGCTTCACCGCGCCCTCGGACAGGGCCGGGTCGTAGCCGTAGCCGAGCATCAGCGTCTCGGGACGGAGCGGGCGGTTGCCGAGCGCCTTCCGGTGGTAGCGGTCGTCGGACATGCTGGCCTCGCTCCGACAGGCCCCCAGCCCGGGGCTGGGCAGCCCGGTTGCGCTCTGACTCCGGGATTCCGGACGCGGGAGCATGGCACAGGCAGGGCCGCTACGGAACGTCGCCGCGGTCCCGACGCGCCGCGGCGGAGGGCGGCCTCGGGTCTCAGCCGGACCGCGCCGCGCCGCCCGAATCCAGGCGCTCCAGGACGCGGGCGACGTCGGCCGTCGTCATCTCCCACTCGTTCTGGAAGTTGGCCACGACGCCGCGCATGAAGCGCGGTTGCAGGCGCTCCGCCTCCGCCGCGTCGCCGAGATGATCCACCAGGATCGCGTAGGCGAGCTGCGAGGGCTCGGGACCCTCGTAGCTCCACTCGAAGCCGTTCCGGGAGTAGCACTTGGCCTCGGCCCGATCCGGCAGCGGCGCCCCGTTCACCGTGACGACGATCCCGTCGATCGTCCGGTCCCCGGCATAGACCTTGTCCATCACCGCGCCTCCCGGATCCGGTGGCGCGGGGTGCGGCCGTCGGAGCGGTTGCGCATCACCTCGGGGAAGATCCAGAGGCTGACCACCATGAACGGGCCGAGGAAGGCCACGGCCCAGCGCGGCCCGGTCTGGCCGAGATGGCCCATGTAGAACCAGCCGGCGAGCGCCGCGAGCGCGACGGCGACCGACAGGCCGAACTTGATCGGAAACGGCATGGGATCCCTCCCGGATCGCGCGTGCGGGTCAGAGGACGAAGACGGCGCCGACCTGCTGCAGCAGGCCGAGGGCGCCGCAGAGGGCGGCGAGCACGATCGCCAGGCCCGCGACGCCGTCGCGCCAGCGCTGGGGCCAGACGTTGAACAGGCCGGGCGCGAATAGGATGGCGAAGCCGCCCACGATCACGAGGCTCGACCAGCGGAGCTCGGCGGCCCCGTAGGCGAGCATCCCGCCGGTCAGCGCCGCGAGCAGGAGGACGTTGGCCGCGATCAGCACGAGGCCGAGGGGGCGCGCCCTCAGGTCGGGCCGGGTCTCCAGCGGGAACATCCCGGCCAGCACGTAGAAGCCGGTGCAGGCGACCCCGGCGAAGAGGGCGAACCACGCGAGCGCGGCGACGTTCGGTTCGATCATGTCCATGGCGGCGTTCCGGGCTGCTCGTCAGTCTAGGCGGCGGGTTACGCGGCGGGTCACTCGGCGGCCTGCATGGCGCGGGGCTCGGGGGCACCGGGCGTGCGCGCGGTCTTGCGCATGTCGGTCTTCACGTGGCGCGTGTCGTAGCCGTTGAAGAGCGTCCCGATGAGACCGCGGTTCAGGTCCGAGGTGCCGAACAGCCAGTCCATGATCGGGAAGGTCAGGTTCATGTTCCGCTCCATCATGATCGACTGGTCGTGATGGGCCGTGTGGTGACGCCGGTTCGTGTTGATGAACGGCATGGTGCGGACGAACCAGTTCTCCTCGACGTGGCAGCAGAAGTGCATGAACTCGTAGATCATGTAGATGCTGGTCGTCGTGGTGATGAACAGCCACCCGACGTTGGGCGTGAAGATGTTGCCGAGCACGACGGCGCCGGGGATCGACATCAGCGTGAACGTCGCCAGCGCGTAGGGCGGGAAGAACGTCACCCGGTAGTCCCGGTGGTCGGCGAAGCGCATCTCGTGGTCGGTGAAGAACTGGTGATGCTGCAGCGTGTGCCGATTGTAGACGGCCCGCCCGATCGGATTGCTCTGCGGCCGGTGCATCACGTAGCGGTGGAGCCACCACTCGAAGAAATTGCAGAACAGGAACACGACCGGGACCGTCGCGAGCTCGATCCAGCTCGGTGCGTGGATGTTCGAGACGTAGATGTACAGGGCCGTGAGGCCGATCGTGTAGATGATCGCGATGTGCAGGAAGCCGTTGTACCAGCCGGCCACGCGCTGGCGGTAATTGGCGCGGTAGTTCCGCTGCCGCTCGCTCATGCGGGTGTTGGCAAGTTCCATGATGCGCCTCCTCGCTGGAATGGGGGTGACGCCGCGCCCCCACCGGGATCTGCCGTATTAGAGATACCGTTGATATATCAGTTGTCAACCTGACCGGGCGGCGGCGACGTCGCCACCGCCCGGTCGGGGCCGGTCCGGTCAGTGCGAGATGGCTTCCAGGGACTTGCCCTTGGTCTCGATGCCGAGGAACCCGACGCTCGCGGCGGCGATGACGAACGAGCCGGCGCCCAGGGCGAAGACGCCGCCGTGGCCGAGCACCGGCAGGATCAGGCCGATGGCGAAGGGCCCGATGAGCGAGCCGACGCGGCCGATGGCCGAGGCGCAGCCGGCCCCGGTGGCGCGCGCCCGCGTCGGGTAGAGTTCGGGCGTGTAGGCGTAGAGCACCGACCACATGCCGAACAGGAAGAACTGCATCATCAGCCCGTAGGCGATGAGCCATCCGAAAGACGGCGAGTGACCGTACAGGTAGGCGGCGACGGCGCTGCCCAGGAGCATCAGGACCGCGGTGGGTTTGCGGCCCCAGCGCTCGACGAGGATCGCCGAGGCGATGAAGCCCGGCACGCCCGCGAGCGAGATCAGGATCGTGTAGGTGACCGACTTGGCGACGCTGTAGCCGGCCTCCTGCAGGAGCGCGCCGAGCCAGGTGGTGAGGCCGTAGAAGCCCAGCAGGGCGAAGAACCACGTCAGCCAGATCATCACCGTGCGGCTGGCATAGCCGGGGCTCCAGAGTTCGAGGAACGAGAAGCGCCGCTCGCCCCGCGCCGGCTCGGGCAGGACGGTCGGCTCCGGAAGCGGACGCCCGTCGAGGCGCAGGGCGACCTGCCGCTCGATCTGCGCCATCACCCGGTCCGCCTCCGCGTGCCGGCCGCGGTCGGCGAGCCAGCGGGGCGATTCCGGCACGAAGAAGCGGATCACGAACAGGAACAGCGCCGGCACGGCCTGCGCGAGGAAGACGGCGCGCCAGTCGAAATAGCTGAGCAGCACGTAGCTGAGGCAGCCGGCCGCGATGAAGCCGAGCGGCCAGAACCCTTCCATGATGGCGAGGTAGCGGCCGCGCTTGGCGGTCGGCAGGAACTCCGAGACGATGGCGAGCGCCACCGGGAACTCCATGCCCATGCCGAAGCCGAGCAGCAGGCGGGCATAGCCCAGCATCGTCGCGTCCGGGGCGTAGGCGCACCAGAGGCTGCCGAGCCCCCAGAACACCATGCTGATCTGGAAGACCACTTTCCGCCCGAACCGGTCGGCGAGCATGCCCGACAGGGCCGCGCCCGCGAACATGCCGATGAAGCTCATGCTCGAGAGCAGTCCCGCCTGGGCGGTCGTCAGGCCGAACTCGGTCTTGATCGACCCGAGGAGGAAGGTGAGCGAGCCGAGATCGATCGAATCGAAGAACCACGCCGTGGCGATGATGAGGAAGATGTTGCGCTGGAAGGCGGTCATCGGCAGCCGCTCGAGGCGCGCCGCGATCAGCGCGCCCGACCCGACCGCGGCGCGGGCGGTGGCGTCCGCGGTCACCCGGTCCGGCAGCACGTCGCCGGCGGAAATCGCTACAGGCCCTGCCATGGCTCAACCTCCCTCGCAGTTATACGCGGCGAGTCGTCATGCAGGATATTACTAAGATGCGCAAGATATATCAGACGTATGCCCTTGCGCGGTGCGTGGGCCCGCCCCATGCACGCTGATGGCGGCGTGGTGTGCGGGCCCGGCCGTGGCGGGGGTGTCGTCCATGAACTTCGTGACCGGGAAGACGACGTCCGTCCGCGCCGCCGAGCCGGGCCGCAAGCGGGCGCGGAAGGCCGTGAAAGGGGCGTCCCAGGAGGTGTCCCCGGAGGCCGCCCAGGAGGCACCCCATGCCGCGGGCGGCAACGACGATCTGCCCGACCTGACGCTGACCGACCGGGCCTACCAGCAGCTGGAAGAGATGATCACGACCCTGGTGCTCCCGCCCGGCCTCGTGCTCGGCGAGCAGAACCTGGTCCAACGGCTCGGGATCGGGCGGACCCCGATCCGGGAAGCCCTTCAGCGCCTCGCGCGCGACGGGCTCGTCGTGGTCATGCCGCGGCGCGGTATCCTGGTGTCGGACATCAACGTGCGCTCGCAGCTGCGGCTCCTGGAGACGCGGCGCGTCCTGGAGCGCCTGATCGCCCGCCTCGCCGCGGAGCGATCCACCCTGGAGGAGCGCGAGGTCTTCGCCGGGCTCGCGCAGGACATGCGCGACGCGGCCGCGGCGTCGGACGATCTGGCGTTCATGCGCCTCGACCGGCAGTTCAACGAGCTGATCGCGACGGCCTCGCGCAACGAGTTCGCCGTGCGCTCGCTGGAGAGCATGGCGGGCCTGTCGCGGCGGTTCTGGTACCAGCACTACAAGCAGGCGGCCGATCTGCCGCTGACCGCCAACCTCCACGCGGACGTCTGCGAGGCGGTCGCGCGTCGCGACGTCGAGGCTGCCGGCGCCGCGTCGGACAGGCTCGTCGACTACATCGAGAGCTTCGCCCGCAAGACGTTGGATCTCTGAGGTCGCGCGACGGGACCCGTGTCGGGCGGTCGGCGCGGCGGTCAGTCAGGGGAGGGGCGGGCGGCGGCCGGCGATCCGGTCCCGGCCGCCCCTCTGTCGTGACCCCTACGACGCGACGCGCGCGGAGTCTCCGAGGCGGGGTGCTTCCGGCGAGCCGGTCACGCGGGGGCTCCCAGAGCGACCGCCTGGGTCGCGCGGCGGTAGATCAGGAGCGTGGCGACGAGGCCGCACGCCCCGCCGAAGGCCATCCAAAGCCCGGGGGCCGCGCGGTTGCCCGTGGCCTCGATGAGCCACGTGGAGACGAGGGGCGTGAAGCCGCCGAGGAGCGCCGTCGCCAGCGAGTAGGCGAGGGAGAAGCCGGCCGTGCGCACGCTCGCCGGGATCACCTCGGTCAGCGCCACCACCATCGCGCCGTTGTAGCTGCCGTACAGGAAGGACAGCCACAGGAGGGCCATCAGCATGTTCCCGAAGCTCGGGTTGGCCACGAGCCAGCCCAGCACCGGGTAGGCGGTGAGCAGGGTCAGCGCCGAGAAGACGAGCAGGAGCGGCTTGCGCCCGATCCGGTCGGACAGGGCCCCCATGACCGGCAGCCAGAACAGGTTCGACAGGGCGGTGCAGAAGGTCACGAGAAGGCTGTCGGTGTCGGACAGCTTGAGCACGGCCTTGCCGAAGGTCGGGGTGTAGACGGTGATCGTGTAGAACGAGATCGTGGTCATGCCGACGAGCAGCATGCCGAGCAGCACGATCTGCCAGTTGCTGGCGAGCGAGCCGAACACCTCCTTCATGGAGGGGCGGTGCTTGCGCTTCAGGAACTCCTCCGTCTCCTCCAGCGACCGCCGGATGTAGAACAGGAACGGCACGATCGCGCAGCCGATGAAGAACGGGATCCGCCAGCCCCAGTCGTTCATGTCGGCGAGCGAGAGGGCGTGGTTGAGGATGTAGCCGATCACGGCGGCGAACATGACCGCGACCTGCTGGCTGCCGGATTGCCAGGACACGTAGAAGCCCTTGTTGCCGGGGGTGGCCATCTCCGACAGGTAGACGGAGACGCCGCCGAGCTCGACGCCGGCCGAGAAGCCCTGTAGCAGGCGCCCGACGAGGACCAGGAAGGGCGCGAACAGGCCGATCGTGCCGTAGCCGGGGACGAAGGCGATCAGGATCGTGCCGGCCGCCATGATGCCGAGCGTGACGATCAGCCCCTTCCGGCGGCCGATACTGTCAACATAGGCGCCGAGGAAGATCGCGCCGAGGGGCCGCATCAGGAAGCCGGCGCCGAACGTCACGAAGGTCAGCATCAGCGAGGCGAACTCGTCGCCGACCGGGAAGAAGGTCTTGGAGATGTAGGTGGCGTAGAAGCCGAACAGGAAGAAGTCGAACATCTCCAGGAAGTTGCCGCTGGTCACGCGCAGGACCGTGGCGACTTTGGAACTCGACGGATGGGCCTGTATCATTGCTGTCTCCCTCAGGCGCCGGAGCGGTCGCAACCGCACGAGGGAAGCGTCGGTTCTGAACGGCTGACGATCGCTCGTGGCGATCGGGCTGCAGCCGCAAACCAATCCTCCCATGTATTCGCGCCGACTTCGCAGCGCTTGACGCCGCTATACGCCGGTCAACCTGTCACGAAGCTGTCGCGGGACCCGGTCTCAGCGGCCTTCCACGGCGCGCCGCCAGCGCCGCAGCATGCGGGCGTGCCGGATCTGGTCGAGGTTGGCCAGCAGCTCCGGCCCGACCGGGACCGGCCGCAGGGCCGGGGCGGACGCGACCGGGTCGTCGGCCCGGCGGGCATCCGTCCGGGCCGGCGTGAGCGACCGGGCGGCGAGCCGCGCCTGCCCCTCGCGGGACAGCATGTAGTCGAGGAACATGCGGGCTGCGGCGGGATGCGGCGCGTCCTTCGCGATGAAGGCGATCCGCGAGACGAGGAGCGTGTAGTCCGTGGGCAGCACGAGGCCGATCGCCGGATCGTGCCGGGCTCGTTCGAGGGCGTAGGCGCCGAACACGCCGTAGGCGAGGACGGCCTCGCCCGCGGCGATGCGGTCGAGCATGGTCTCCGTCCGGGTGTAGAGCTTCACGCCGGCCTGCCCGAGGGCGGAGACGAGGTCCCACGTCCGGGGCGTCACGTCCGCGTCCTGCGCGAGGATCAGCGAGCCGACGCCGCTCCGCTCCGGATCGTAGGCGGCGACCTTCCCCTGCCACGTCTCGGGGTGGTCCGTCAGGGCTCGGATCAGGTCGGCGCGGGTCTGGGGAACCTGCTCCGGCGGGAGGACCGACCTGTTGTAGGCGATGGCGATCGGCTCGGCCGTGACGCCGAAGGCCTCGTTGCGCCACACCGCCCAGGCCGGCAGGGAGGCCGCCTCGGGGGACGCGTAGTGGGCGGCGTATCCGTCGTTCACCAGCTTGATCTGGCGATCCATGGCGGAACTCCACACGATGTCCGCCTCGACCGCGCCGGCCGCGGCCTCCTCCACGAAGCCGTCGTACAGGGTCGCGGAGTTCATCTTGGTGTAGGAGACCGCCACGCCGGGATGGGCCTCGCGGAAGCCCGCGAGGAGGTCGGCGACCTCGGCCTCGTCGGTCGTCGCCCGCACGACCACGACGGTCGCGCCGCGCGCCGCGGCGGACCCGGTCCCCTCGGCCGCCGGAGACGGTTCGACCTGTGCCGAGGCCGGGCCCGGACCGGCCATCAGCAGCAGGACGAGGCCGACGACAGCGGGAGCGCGCACCAGGGTCTGCCCTTCGAGAGCCGCGGGAGTCCCCGCAGCTTCGCCGTGCAGAGACCGGGCGGGAATGCTAAACTCGGAGGACCGCTTCGGCCAACACGATCGATGACGGGAGGAGCATGCGCGTTCTGGTCGTCGAGGACGATGCCGCCCTGGCGCGCGGCCTCGTCGCCGCCCTCCGGCACGGCGGATACGCCGTCGACCACGAGGCGGACGGAGCGGACGCGGTGCAGCTCGCGCTGAGCGAACCCTACAGCCTCATCGTCCTGGACCTCGGCCTGCCGGGCCTGCCGGGCTTCGAGGTCCTCAAGGCCGTCCGGGCGGCCGGCTCGACCGTTCCGGTCATGATCCTGACCGCGCGCGACGCCATCAGCGACCGCGTCCGCGGGCTCGATCTCGGGGCGGACGATTACCTGCTCAAGCCGTTCGACCTCGCGGAGTTCGAGGCGCGGGTGCGGGCGCTCGTCCGCCGCGGGCAGGCGGTGCCGAACCCGGTCCTGCGCTGCGGCGCGCTGGAGCTCGACCGGGCCGCGGGCACCGTGACCCTCGGCGGGGCGCCCGTCGCGCTGCACCGCCGGGAACTCGCCGTCCTGACCATCCTGATGACGCGCGCCGGGAAACCCGTCCCGAAGGAACGGCTCAGCGCCGAGATCTTCGGCTTCGACGAGGCGGTCGCCCCGAACGCCCTCGAACTCTACGTCGCCCGCCTGCGGAAGAAGTTGCAGCCGGACGGGCCCGAGATCCGCACGATCCGCGGCCTCGGCTACCTGCTGATGCCGGTGTGACCCCGCCGCGCGCGCCCTCGATCCGGCGGCGCCTGCTCGTCCGCATGCTGCTGCCGGCCCTGGCGCTCGCGCTGCTGCTCGGCTTCGCCGGCGCGCTCGTGATCCGGAACGTCGTGGAGACGACGCACGACCGCCTGCTCGACGGGTCCGTCCTGGCGATCGCCGAGCGGCTGACCGTGGAGGACGGCGAGGTGTCGGTCGACCTGCCCCGCGTCGCCCTCGGGATGCTGGAGAGCCAGGCGCAGGACCGGATCTACTACAGCGTCACCTACGGCGGGGCGCTGGTGACCGGCTATCGCGACCTCCCGGGCCTGGACGTCGACACGCTCCCGCTCGGGGTGACGACCCATCGCGACGGCATCGTCCGCGGGGCGGCCGTGCGGATCGCCGCCCAGGCCCGGCGGGTCTACGGGAAGCCGGACCCGGTCCTCGTCCAGGTCGCCGAGACGCGCGAGGCCCGCCAGGGCCTGGAGCGACGCCTGCTCGCCGGGCTCGCGCTGGCCGAGCTGGGGCTGATGGGCCTGATCGGGGCCCTGTCGTGGTACAGCATCGACAGCAGCCTGAGGCCGCTGACCCGGCTGAGCGACGCGATCGACCGGCGGGCGGTCCCGGGCGCGATCAACCTGCAGCCGCTCGACGTGGCCGGGGTGCCCCGCGAGGCGCTGGCCCCGGTGCTCGCCCTCAACACGCTGCTCGAGCGCCTGGAGCAGGCGATCGCGGGGGAGCGCACCTTCACGTCGGACGCCTCGCACCAGCTGCGGACGCCGCTCGCCGTGCTCAGGATGCACGTGGAACTGCTCCGCAGGCTCACGCCCGGGGAACCGGCCCACGCCGCGGCGATCGACGATATCGACGGAGCCGCGCGGCGCCTGGAACGCCTCCTCGCGCAACTGATCGCGCTCGCCCGCGCCGATGCGGGCGCGGCCGCCACGGACGCCGCCGCGGCGATCACCGACCTGAACGACATCGCGGCCCGCGTGGTCACGGAACAGGTGCCCCACGCCCTCGCGCGCGGGGGCGAGATCGTGCTCGATCGCCCCGACGGCGCGGTCCCGATCGTGGGCGATGCGTTCATCGTCGGCGAGATCCTCACCAATCTCGTGGACAACGCGATCCGCTACAACCGTCCCGAAGGCACCACCGTCGTCCGTGTCCGGCGCACGGAGACCGGCGCCTGCGTGGACGTCGAGGACGAGGGCCCGGGCATACCGCCGGAGGTGCGCGAGAAGGTCTTCGAGCGATTCTACCGTGTCGCGACGCGAGACGGTCCTGACGGCAGCGGCCTCGGGCTCGCGATCGTCCGAGCCCTCGCGGACCGGATCGGCGGGGCGGTCACGCTCGGTTCCCGCGTAGGCGGATCGGGACTGGTCGCGCGGGCGCGCTTCCGCGCGCCGTAGTCGCTGCACGAGACGACGGTCCGGTGCGTTCGGCCTTGTCCGGCCGCCCGACCCGGGTCGCCTTCGCCGTGGTTGCCGGCTCGGATCTGCGCCGGCCTGCTCTCGTGCCCGGCCGGAACAGGCCGACGCCCTCCGGTAAGCCGAAGCCGGCGGGGAGCGGCGCACCTGCGCGCCGGCGTCTCGGACACGTCATCCGATCACAGCACTTGAAAGATACCGCACGGTAGGTATCTTCGAGGCGGGGACGATTCCCGTCACTCCTGGGAAGGGGCCATGGCGACCGCCTATCATCGCAAGAAGCGGCCCGAGCTCGTCCGGCGCGCGCTGCTCGATTGCGCAGCCAAGCTCGCCCTGGAACAGGGCCTGTCCGCCGTCACCGTGCAGGCGGTCTGCCACGCCGCCGGGGTGACCAAAGGGGCCCTGTTCCACCACTTCCCGAGCAAGCAGGCCCTGGTCGAGGGCGTCGTCGCCGACCTGATCGCGCAGCTCGACGCGGAGATCGACGCGGCGATGGCGAAGGATCCCCGGCCGTACGGCCGGTACACCCGCGCCTACGTCGACATCACGCTGCACGACCCGATGATGACCGAGGGCAGCCAGTGGGCCGCTCTCCACATCTCGATCCTCGCCGAGCCGCCCCTGCGCCGCATGGTGTCGGCCTGGTTCGCGGAGCGCCTGCACCGCCACCGCGACACCGACGGGAGTGCCGACCTCGAGTTCGTCCGGCTCGCCGCCGACGGCGCGTGGCTCGCCTACCTCGTGCGCGAGAAGCCGAGCGACCCGGTCCCCGCCCTCGACGCGCTCCGCGACCGCCTCGTCGCGATGACATTGGCTGAAACGTCCGCGCACCCGGGCGGCGACCGGGACTGAGCCATGGGATCGACCTCGATGGATGGGTTCGCCCCCGCCCGCGGCGCGGACGGGCCGGGCGATGCCGCGGAATACGGCGACCTGGCCGCGCGGCACGTCTCCGTCGCTCGGATCCTCACCCTGTTCCGCCCCTACGCGAGCCGAATCGCGCTCGTCATCGGGCTGATCGCGCTCGCCTCCGCCGCGGGGCTCGCCGCCCCGTTCCTGCTCCGCGAGATCGTCGACGTCGCGCTGCCGCGCGCCGACCTCGGACTGCTCGGCCGGCTCGCCGCCGGCATGGTCGGCCTCGCCGCGCTCGGGGCGGGCATCGGCGTGCTGCAGGCCCTCGTCACCGCGAAGGTCGGGCAGGCCCTCATGCACGACCTCCGGGTCCGCGTGTACGCGCACCTGCAGTCGCTTCCGCTCGGGTTTTTCACGGCGACCCGCTCCGGCGACATCCAGTCCCGCATCGCGAGCGACATCGGTGCCCTCCAGGCGCTGGTCACCCACACGGCGGGTGAGGCCACGCGCAACGCCAGCGCGGTGGTGATGACCGCCGCGGCCATGCTGCTGCTGGAATGGCGGCTCGCCCTGTTCTCGTTCCTGGTCCTGCCGCCGGCGACCTGGATCAGTGTCCGCGTCGGCCGGTTGCGCGAGGAGACAACCTACGCGCAGCAGGAACGCATCGCCGAGATGACGTCCGCGGTGCAGGAATTCCTCTCGGTCTCCGGCATCGTCCTCGCCCGCACGATGGGCCGCGTCCCGCATCTCGCGGAGCGCTTCGCGCGGGCCTCGCGCGCGGTGGCGAACCTGGAGGTCCGGTCCCACACGGCCGGGCAGTGGCAGTGGTCGGTCATCGACCTCGTGCTGCAATCCCTGCCGGCCCTGACCCTGTTCCTCGGCGGCTGGATGGCGGGCGCCGGGACGACCATGACCATCGGCACCCTCGTCGCGATGATCGCGCTGCAGGAGCAGATGCTGTTCCCGCTGGAAGAGGTCCTGCGCACGGGCGTCGAGGCCCGGAAGACGCGGGCCCTGTTCGCGCGCATCTTCGAGTACCTCGACAAGCCGGTCGGCATCACCGAGCGGCCCGACCCCGTCACCCTCGACCCCGCCGAGGTCGCCGGCCACGTGCGCCTCGACGGCGTGACGTTCTCCTACGACCGAGCCGGCCCCGCCACGATCGCCGGCGTCACGCTCGATATCCCGGCCGGGTCGCACACCGCCATCGTCGGCGCGACCGGCTCGGGCAAGTCCACCCTCGGCCATCTCCCGGCCCGGCTCTACGACGTCGATGGCGGCGCCGTGCTCTACGACGGCGTCGACGTGCGCGACCTGAGTCTCGCCTCCCTCTCCGAGGTGCTCGGGGTCGTGACGCAGGACCCGTTCCTCCTCCATGCCAGCGTGGCCGAGAACCTGCTCTTCGCCCGGCCGGATGCGACGGTCGCCGAGATGGTCGCGGCGGCCCGGACGGCCCAGTTGCACGAAATGGTCGCCGCCCTGCCGGACGGGTACGACACGCTGGTGGGCGAGCGCGGGCACCGCTTCTCGGGCGGCGAGCGGCAGCGCCTCTCGCTGGCACGGACCATCCTGCGCGACCCGCGCGTGCTGCTGCTCGACGAGGCGACGAGCGCCCTCGACACGGCGACGGAGCGGGCGATGGTCGAGGCCCTTGCCCGTCCAGGCAAGCCCCGCACGACCATCACCGTCGCCCACCGCCTCTCGACCGTCCGCCGGGCCGACCAGATCGTCGTGCTCGATCGGGGGCGCGTGGTCGAATGCGGCACGCACGAAGCCCTGCTCGCCCGCGGAGGCGCCTACGCGCGCCTCGTGCGCAAGGCGGCCTGACGACCACGATTCCAGGACGGATCTCCATGCCTTCACACGCACCGGCCCGGCGGTCGCCGACCCTCGCCGCTCTCGGCCTCGTCGCGGCGCTCGCCCTGCAGGGCTGCAAGCCCGGGGCGGACGGTCAGGCACCGGGTGGTCCCGGATCGGCGGGCTCGCCGCCCGACGTCTCGACCGCTCGAGCCGAGCCCGGGACGGTGCCCCGCACCCTCGACCTGCCGGGTCGCCTCACCTCCACGCGGGTCGCCGAGGTCCGGGCCCAGGTCGCCGGCATCATCCAGGAGCGCGCTTTCGAGGAAGGCAGCCTCGTCCGGAAGGGCGATGTCCTCTTCCGCATCGACCCCGCCGTCTACCGGGCCGAGGTCGATGCCAAGTCCGCGGCCCTCGACCGGGCCGAGGCCACGCGGGTGCAGGCGCTGAAGCAATCCGAGCGCACCGAGACCCTTCTGGAGCGTCAGGCAGCCAGCACCGCCCAGCACGACCTCACGATCGCCGCCCTGCGCCAAGCCGAGGCCGACGTCGCGAGCGCGAAGGCGCAGCTCGCCCGCGCCCGGATCGACCTCGACTACGCGACCGTGCGCGCGCCCATCGCCGGCCGCATCGGCCGGGCCCTCGTCACGGAGGGCGCCCTCGTGGGCCAGGGCGAGGCGACCAAGCTCGCGCTGATCCAGCAGGTCGATCCGATCTTCGCCGATTTCAATGCCCCCGCGGCCGATCCGGGGCGGCTGGCGGAGCGGGCCACGGGCAAGGAGGAGACGGCGGTCCGCCTCGTCCTGCCCGACGGCGCGCTCCACGCCGATGCCGGGCGTCTGCTGTTCACGGATGTGAGCGTCGACCCGGGCACCGGGCAGGTGTCGCTCAGGGCCACGTTCCCGAACCCGAAGGTCGTCCTGCTGCCGGGCACCTATGTCCGTATCCGCCTTGCGCAGGGGACGGTGCCGGGCGCGGTCGTCGTCCCGGCCCAGGCCATCCAGCGGTCGAGCGCCGGCGTCGCGCAGGTCTTCGTGGTCGGGGAGGACAGGATTGTCGCGCTGCGCCCTGTGCGGGCGGGGGCGCTGACGGATGCGGGCTGGATCGTCGAGGACGGGCTCAAGGCCGGCGAGACCGTCGTGGTCGAGGGTTTCCAGCGGATACAGCCCGGCATGGCGGTGAACCCGGCGCCCTGGCAGGGCCCCCGGACGTCCTCCGCCTCCGCGAAGCCCTGACCGCGCCGGGACCGCACCATGACCCGCTTCTTCATCGCGCGCCCGATCTTCGCCTGGGCGATCTCCATCTTCATCGTGCTGGTGGGGGCGATCTCCCTCGCGTTCCTGCCGGTGTCGCAATACCCGGACGTGGCGCCCGTCACGATCCAGGTGAGCGCGACCTATCCCGGTTCTCCGCCCGAGCGGCTCTACGACGGGGTCACGCGCATCATCGAGGAGGAGCTGAACGGCATCCCCGGGCTGATGTACTTCGAGAGCACCAGCGACATGTCCGGCATGGCGCAGATCATGGCGTCCTTCGCGCCGGGCTCGGACGCGTCGAAGGCGACGGTGGCGGTGCAGAACCGGATCAAGCGCATCGAGGCGCGCCTGCCCCGGGCGGTCACGCAGCAGGGCGTCATCGTCGAGGAGGCCAGCACCAGCTTCCTGCAGTTCGTCACCGTCTCCTCGAAGGACGGCGCCCTCAGCGAGACCGACCTCGGCGACATCGCCGCCCGCCGCCTCCTCGGCGAGTTGCGGCGGGTGCCGGGCGTCGGCCGGGCCACCCTGTTCTCGTCCGAGAAGGCGCTGCGCATCTGGATCGACCCGGTCAAGCTCGTCGGGTTCGGGATGACGCCGGGCGACGTCACGGCCGCGGTGGGTGCGCAGAACGCGCAGGTCGCTTCAGGGACCGTCGGCGCGCAGCCCGCGGCCGAGGGCCAGCGCATCGCCGCGAACGTGCTGGTGAAGGGGCAGCTGACCACGCCCGCCGAGTTCGCCGAGATCGTGCTGCGCGCCAACCCCGACGGGTCGCTCGTGCGCCTGCGCGACGTGGCCGAGGTCGAGCTGGGCGGCCAGTCCTACACGATGCAGACCCGCCTCGACGGGCGCCCGGCCGCCGGCATCGGCATCCAGCTCGCCCCGGGCGCGAACGCGCTCGCGGCCGCCGGCGGCGTCAAGGCGAAGCTCGCCCAGCTCCAGCGCACGCTGCCCGCCAACATCCGGGTGACGGTGCCCTACGACACCACGCCCTTCGTCGAGGTGTCGATCCGGAAGGTGCTGATGACGCTCGCCGAGGCGATGGCCCTCGTCTTCGCGGTGATGTTCCTGTTCCTGCAGAACGTCCGCTACACCCTCATCCCGACCATCGTGGTGCCGGTGGCGCTGCTCGGCACCTGCGGCGCGCTGCTGCTCGCCGGCTTCTCGATCAACGTGCTGACCATGTTCGGCATGGTGCTGGCCATCGGCATCCTCGTCGACGACGCCATCGTGGTGGTCGAGAACGTCGAGCGCATCATGGGCGAGGAGGGGCTCCCGCCGCGGGAGGCCACCGCCAAGGCGATGGGCCAGATCACCGGCGCCATCGTCGGCATCACGTCGGTGCTGGTCGCGGTGTTCGTGCCGCTCGCCTTCTTCCCCGGCTCGGTCGGGGTGATCTACCGGCAGTTCGCCGTCAGCATGGCGACCTCGATCGCCTTCTCGGCCTTCCTGGCCCTCTCGCTGACGCCCGCGCTCTGCGCCACGCTGCTGAAGCCGGTCGAGAAGGGCCACCATCATGCCAAGGGCGGCTTCTTCGGCTGGTTCAACCGCCGCTTCCACGCCGGCACGGGGGCCTACCGGTCCGGCGTGGCGGGCCTGCTGCGCCGGCCCGTTCGGGCGCTCCTGGTGTACGGCCTCCTCGTGGCCGCGCTCGGCTGGGGCTACTGGCGCATGCCGTCGAGCTTCCTGCCCATCGAGGACCAGGGCTACGTCATCGTCGACGCGCAGACCCCGCCGGAATCCGCCACCGGCCGCACGCTCGACGTGGCCAAGCGCATCGAGGAGCACTTCGCCAAGGAGCCCGGCATCGACAGCCAGACGCTGCTCCTCGGGTTCGGCTTCTCGGGCCAGGGGCAGAACGCGGCCATCAACTTCGTCGGGCTGAAGCCCTGGGGCGAGCGCGGGCCGCAGGACAGCGCCGACGCCATCACGGCCCGCGCCAACGCCGCCCTCGGCGGCCTGCCCGACGCCATCGCCATGTCGCTCTCGCCGCCGGCCATCGACTCGCTCGGCAATTCGAGCGGCTTCGCCTTCCGCCTCCAGGACAAGGCGCAGCAGGGCCACGCGGCGCTGGCGGCCGCGCGCGACCAGCTCGTCAAGGCGGCGTCCCAGAGCCCGATCCTGCAGGGCGTCTACGTCGAGGGCCTGCCGACCGCGCCGCAGATCGAGCTCGTCCTCGACCGCCAGAAGGCCAGCGCGCTGGGTGTCACCTTCGCCGACATCAACGACGCCCTCTCCACGAGCCTGGGTTCGGCCTACGTCAACGACTTCCCGAACCAGGCGCGGATGCAGCGGGTGATCGTCCAGGCCGAGGCGGCCCGGCGCATGAAGGCGGAGGATCTGCTCGACCTGAACGTCCGCAACGCCAAGGGGCAGATGGTGCCGTTCCAGTCCTTCGCCCGGGTGCAATGGACGATGGGCCCGTCGCAGGTCGTGGGCTTCAACGGCTACCCGAGCATCAAGATCTCCGGCAGCGCCGCCCCCGGCTACGCCAGCGGCGACGCCATGGCCGAGATGGAGCGGCTGGCGGGGCAATTGCCGCCGGGCTTCGACTTCGCCTGGACCGGGCAATCGCTGCAGGAGAAGCTGTCGGGCTCCCAGGCGGTCTATCTGCTGGCGCTGGCGCTGTTCTGCGTCTTCCTCTGCCTGGCCGCGCTCTACGAGAGCTGGTCGATCCCGCTCGCCGTGCTGCTCGTGGTGCCGACCGGCGTGGTCGGCGCGGTCTTCGCGATGCTGATGCGGGACATGCCGAACGACGTCTACTTCAAGGTCGGCCTGATCACGGTGATCGGCCTGACCGCGAAGAACGCCATCCTGATCATCGAGGTGGCCAAGGACTTCGTGGCCAGGGGCGTGCCCGTCCGGGAGGCGGCGCTGGAGGCGTGCGAGCTGCGCTTCCGGCCTATCGTCATGACCTCGTTCGCCTTCATCCTCGGCGTCGTGCCGCTCGCCGTCGCGACGGGGGCCAGCATGAACAGCCAGCGGGCCATCGGCACGGGCGTTCTCGGCGGCATGGTCACCGCGACGGTGCTCGCCGTCTTCGTCACGCCGCTCTTCTACGTCCTGATCGCGCGGGTCTTCGGTTCCGCGGCGGCCGGTCAGCCGGAGGCCGGTCCCGTCCGGCGCGGCATCCCGGTGCCCTGAGGGTGCTCATCCTTGCCAGCGGCGCGGCGGGATATCCCTCTGCTGACGCGAGCCGCTCAGCCGCAGGAGAACGACGGGGTCGGGTGGGCTTCCGCGGGTTTGCTTCGGGAACGGCACTCCGGAAAAGATGCCCTTCGCCGCTTGCAGATTTCCCGACCGACAGCCGGAGGGCTCTCAGGGCGCTTGATCTCTCGGCGCCCATGTTGTACCGAACGGTACAACATGGTTCTGAGAGGTGATCCTGATGTCCCGACCCCCGCTTCCCCCGTTCACCGAGGAATCCGCGATCCATAAGGTGCGTCTTGCCGAGGATGGCTGGAACACGCGCGACGCGGCCAAGGTCGCGCAGGCCTATACGCCCGACACGCGCTGGCGGAACCGCGTCGAGTTCGCGACCAATCGCGAGGAGGCGCAAGCTTTCCTCACTCGGAAGTGGAACAAGGAGCACGAATACAGACTGATCAAGCAGTTGTGGGCCTTCACCGGCAACCGTATCGCGGTGCGCTATGCCTACGAGTATCGCGACGACGGCGGGCACTGGTTCCGCGCCTACGGCAATGAGAACTGGGAGTTCGCCGAAGACGGATTGATGGCGCACCGTCATGCCAGCATTAACGAGATGCCGATCACCGAGGCGGAACGGAAGTTCCGTTGGCCGCTCGGGCGCAGACCCGACGATCACCCCTCGCTCAGCGACCTGGGCCTTTGAGCACGAAGCGCGTCCTCACCGAACGGGCCGGTGCCGTGCCGGCACTCGCGGAAGCGTTCCGCGAGCACGGGTTCGAGGGCGCGAGCCTGTCGGTGCTGTCGAAGGCGACCGGCCTCGGCAAGGGCAGCCTCTACAACTTCTTTCCCGGCGGGAAGGAAGAGATGATGGAGGCGGTTCTCGCCGACATAGACGCTTGGTTCGAGAAGGTCATCTTCTCGACGTTGGAGCATGCGCGCGATCCGACATCGGCCGTCACGTTCATGATCGACGATGTGACGGAATACTTCCGATCCGGCAGGAGAGTCTGTCTCGTCGGCTGCATTGGCCTGAATGCCTCCGGAGCCGTTTTCGCGGAGCGGATAAGGAGCTACTTCGCGCGCTGGATATCGGCTCTGGCCCGGTGCCTGAGAGCCGGCGGCGTTCACGAACCGCAAGCCTCGCAACTCGCTGAGGAGGCGGTTTCGGGGATACAGGGCGCGATCGTGCTGGCGCGAGCCTTAGGGGACGATGCCGTCTTTCTCCGGGTGGTTCATCGACAGCGTTCTGTCTTGATCGATGCCATCGCCAATTCTAGCGCATAGTGGTAGAAGTCTGATCATTTGCGGTGATATGCTATGACAAGTACACATTCAACGATCAGTTGCAGTTTGTAACATTTGACGTTCGCGACGAATTGGTCGCCCGATCGAGTGTGCCCGGCGACGATCCGTCTCCACCGCGCTCAGGTCCGCATTTCTCGTCGTGCACCGGACTGGGCATATGAGACGGTGACACGGCTGCTTGCATCCGAATGTCCGGTTCGGGGATGCCGCTGAACAGGCCGGAATGGCCGTGTTGGGTCGCGAGGCGTCCGTCCTCTCTTCCGGCAGCCGGCCTTCCGAGCCGATCACCCGGCGTCCGCCAGCATCGGCCGCCGCAGACCGCCTGCACGAGCGTCTCCGACGGGTGAATCTCTGCCGTTCCGTTTCCGAGCTGCAGGGGCATCGGAGCGGACGACTTCGTTCCGCAGGCGCCCCGATCTTCCGTAATCTCGGGGATGGCCGCGGTCGCCATCTGCCCGGCTCGATCGGGCCGACGTCCAGGCCGCACCGAGCCGTGTCGCGGCTCGCAACCTGAACCAAACTGTCTCGGGAAATCCCGCGTGGTACAGCGATCGCGGCCGCCGGGTGCCGGTCCCTCGATCGACTCGACAGCCAACCGATATTTACCAAGCCGTTCGATGTCCTGGGAAGCTCCGGGGTCAGGTTGCGTAGTTGTCTTGAGACTCAACCACAGGATGCATAATCTGCGGCTATGCGCGTCACATCCGCCATTGGCCTCGCCTCCGTGTTGCTCTCTGCGGGGTCCGCCGTCGCCTTCGCCCCCGCGCTGTTCGCGGCGGGACCGGCCGCCGTAGGCCAGCTGTGTACGGAGAGTGCAGGGACCGTCTCTTGTGCGAACGGTTATGCGGGCTTCCGAGGCCCCTCGGGGAAGCTCTGGATTGGCAAAGATCGCCGGGGGACCGTGATCGTCAGCATCGATGATCGTCGGAACGATCAGGAGCCATCCCGGCGCGAGCAGGATCACGGACGCTTCGTCCTCGAGCAGGCGTGGTGAGGCTCGGATCTTTCGCCCGTCGCCGCTGCCGTGCAGTTGAGACCCGGGTCGTGGCGTGACGGGCGGTGGCTCTCTCGGAGCGCCGCCAGTGACGAGGCCGCGAACCGAAAATTTGGTAAGGCCGTGGAAGCCTCACGCCTTATCGGAGGCCGATCCAGCAGATCGCGCATCCTGCGGGTCGATGGGGTCATCGATGGGCCAGGGCTGGCGAGCCGGCTCCGGAGGGAACCGATCGAGAGGATGGACTGGCGACCCGTCGCAGACGGTCGAGAAGTTCCAGCCTAATAGCGGGCCGCGGCCGTGCAGGGTCAGGTTTCCCCACGCTCCAACAGCAGGCGGTAATCGGCCAGGGACATTGTCCCGGTGTCGCGCGGGTCGATCGCTCGCCGATCGCGGTCGGGCAGAACATCCGCGAACAGATCGATCCTCTTCCAGGCCGGGACCTCGCCCGCTCGTGCCCGCCCCGGCACGAAGCCTGACGTACTCTCCCGACGGTACCGGTGGATGTAGCGCGGGCAGTTCACGAACACCTCGGCGATGTCGATCTTGAGCACCAGCTCAGCGCCAGGATGACGTTCCAGGTCCCTCGCGTCGCGGGCGATCCGCGCCGTGCCGTGGAGGCGCAGGCGGTGCGGCGTCTCGAAGTCGATGAACAGCAGGCCGAGCTTCGGGTTGGCCGCGAGATTCCCGGCCGTGAGGTACATGCCGTTGCCGTCGTAGCTCGGCAGCTCGATGACGCGCGGGCCCGCCACGCGCACGAAGCCCCGCGCACCGCCCTTGTACGAGCAGGTCGGAAATCCCCGATGGTCGACGGAAGTGATGAAGACCAGGTCCTGCCGCGCGATGAAGGCCTGCTGGGTCGCCGTGAGTTCGCTCGTGACCGACAGGCTGCGCAGCCGGTTCGCGAGGTCACCCGTCTCGAACGCCTCTTGGAAAACCCGGTGACGGGGACCGTAGAGGTTGCTGATCGCGCCCAGAGGCGGCGCGAACACGGCCGCGTCGGGTTTCGGCGCGGTGCTCCAGCGCAGGCGTTCGAGGCAGATCGCCCAGGCCGCCCTGTACCGGTCGGCGGTGTCCTGCCGGTCGAGCCGCGTATGAGAGAGCGTCAGCTCGGTCACGTCGACCCCGAGGGGGCGCAGGTCGATCTCGACGCGCGACGGCGGTCCGGCGAGCGGTCCGTCGCCGGCATAGTGCCACGTCATCGCGAGGCGCCGCGGCGGCACGATCTCCAGGTACTCGCCGGACACCGCGTAGGCGCGCCCGTCCGGATTGCAGCCTTCGAGGCTGAAGCGGCCGCCGACCCGCAGGTCGCAGCTCGCGTCGCGGACCTCGCCGGCCCCCGGCGTGAGCCAGCGGGCGAGGCGGCGCGGGTCGGTGCAGGCCTCGAACACCAGGGCCGCGGCGGCATCGAGCTGCCGGACCAGGGCGATGGCGATCCGCGGGGGGCCGGACGCGGCGTCGGGCGCGGTGTCGGGCGCGGTGTCGGACATGGCGTGGGCGATCCGTCAGGCGATGGCGTCGAGGGCACGGCCCCGCGTCTCGTGCAGGCACAGCGCCGCGACGAGGAAGGCGACGGCGAGCACGGTCAGCGCGTACCAGAGGCCGGCATAGATGTTCCCTGTCGCCGTGAAGGCCGAGAAGGCGATGGCCGGCAGGAAGCCTCCGAACCAGCCGCCGACGGCGTGGGGCACGGACAGCGCCGTGGTTCGGATGCGCGTCGGAAACAGCTCGATCATCCAGGCCGCGAGCGGGGCTGAGGCCAGGGCCACGAACACGTTGAGGAGGCTGAGGAGCGCGATCAGCGCCGGCAGGTTCGTCTTGGCCGGATCGGCCTCGGCCGGGTAGCCCGCGGCCGCGACGGCGCTCGACAGGGCTTTGCCGAACTCGGCTGTCCGTGCCCCGAGCGTCGCCTTGTCGAGCCCGGTCCCGTCGAAGGAGGCGAGACTCGCCTCGCCGATCTCGATCCGCACCGGGCTGCCGACCGGCAGATCGCGCGTCGCATAGGGGATGCCGAGCTTGGCCACCGCCCGCCGGGCGAGGTCGCAGGGGCTCTCGAACCGGGCGATGCCGAACGGGTCGAACTGGCGGCTGCACCCGGCCGGATCGGCGGCGACCACGAAGGGCTTGGCCGCCACGGCCGCCGCGAGGTCGGGATGGGCGAAGCGCGTCACGCCGGCGTAGACCGGCCATGCCAGCAGCGCCACACCGAGGAAGCCCGCGAGCATGACCGGCTTGCGGCCGATCCGGTCCGAGAGCCAACCCGCCGCGACCATGCAGGCGACGAGGGCGAGGCTGGAGCCGAGGATCGTGTAGTGCAGCAGGAACGGATCGATCTTCAGGTTCAGCATCAGCAGGTAGATCGGGTAGGACCCCGTCGCGCCGGCCACCGATTGCCCGGCGACGAGACCGAACAGGACGAGGAGCACGATCCGCAGGTTCGCCCATCGCCCGAGGGCCTCGCGGACCGGCCGGCGCGATCCGCCCCCGCCCCGGCGCATCCGCAGGAAGACCGGGGATTCCTGCAGTTTCAGCCGCATGTAGACCGAGACCAGCATCAGCACGGCCGAGAGCAGGAAGGGGATCCGCCAGCCCCAAGCCGCGAAGGCGGCCTTGCCCAGCACGGACTCGCAGGCGATCACGACGAGGATCGCCAGAACGAGGCCGCAGGCCATGGTGATGCCCACCGCGCTCGTCGCCAAGCCGCGCCGGTCCGCGGAGGCGTGCTCGGCGATGTAGGTCACGGCACCGCCGAACTCGCCCCCGAAGGCGAGGCCCTGCACGATGCGCAGGCTCACGAGCAGCGCCGGCGAGGCGACGCCGATGGCCGCGTAGGTCGGCAGCAGCCCGATGGCCACCGTCGCGCCGCCCATGATCACGATGGTCAGGAGGAAGGCGTATTTTCGCCCGACGCGGTCCCCCAAGGGGCCGAAGATCAATCCGCCGAAGGGCCGGGCGAGGAAGGTCACGGCCGCGGAGAGCAGGGTGAAGATATAGGCGTAGGCCTCGTCGAGGCCCGAGAAGAACTGCCGGGCGATGATGGCGGCCATCGGCCCGAACAGGACGAGGTCGTAGGCCTCGAACACCGCACCGAGGGACGAGGCCAGGATCACCCGCCGGATGCGGGTCCGCTCCTCCGGGACGCGCCCCGGCGCGATCGCGCAGGGCGCCTGTCCGGCGCGCGCGGAGGGACGAGGGACGGCGATGTCCTGAGCCATGATGGTCCTCCCCATGTCTTCGGGTCGTCGGCGGGCGGGATGCGGGCTCAGGGCGGTCCCGCCTCCCGCTTCATCTCCGCCAGCAGGTCCTCCAGGGCATCGAGGCGCGCGGTCCAGAAGACTTCGTAGGCCTGGAGCCACCGGTGAGCCTCCATCAGGGCCATCGGCTCGAGGCGGCAGAGATGCGAGCGCCCGCGCACCTGCCGCGTCACGAGCCCGGCGGCCTCCAGGGTCCTCACGTGCTTCGAGACCGCGACGCTCGACATCGGAAAGGCCGGCGCGAGCTCGGCGAGCTTGAGCGGTTTGTCGGCCAGCATCCGCACGATCGCCCGACGCGTCGGATCGGCGAGGGCGTGGAACAGGGCGTCCAGCGTCGGATCGGGTAAGTCAACCATACGGTATTATGAAAAACCAAATGGTTTTATGTCAAGACGCGGATTCGGATGAGCCGCGGGCGCCGCCGGTGGGTCACGGGCCTTCCGGACGTCGATTTCCGCGGCTTCGCGCACGCCACAGGCGCGAGACTCGTCCGGACGGAGCGCGCGGCGGCGAGCGGTCTCCTGATCTGTCCGCTCGACTGCCGGAGTAGCCGGCCTCGCGAACGTCGGCCCGGGTCGCCTTTCCGCTGGAGCGCCGCGCGGCTCGCGACCCGAACCGGGACGCGCAGACCGCGTGTCCCCGTCATCGAGACCGGCCCTGCACCGGCTGCGCATCGGTTCTGGTCGGGGTGAGGTGCTGATCCGTTGACCGCTACGGAGGATGCAGATGGCGGCCGTTCCGCCTCGCGCTTCACGACGCCCGAGCCATGACATCGACACGTGATAGCGGACCGACGATCACCGTTCTGATCTCCGGAGACTTCGAGCGCGCCTATCGCATGGCGATCCCGAGCTTCGAGCAGGGAACAGGCATCAAGATCGAGACCCTGTCGGGCGCGTCGCAAGGACGTGACCCGAAGACGATCCGCTACCAGCTTGACCACGGTGCCGAGGTCGACGTCGTCATCTGTCCAACGAAGGGCTGCATGAACTCGTCGACGCGAGGCTGATCGCCGAGGGCTCGATTGCCGAGCTTGTCCGTTGTCAGATGATTTGAGACGATTTGGGACGCTCAGGAAGGGAGGCTCTGGTCCACCTGGGTTGAGAGGTTGGGCAGCCTGCGCGTGGTGGCGCAAGCGGCGGTCCATAAGGGTCTGGCGCTTGATC
>NZ_JBKFAL010000039.1:0-37297 GCF_053345625.1 Methylobacterium sp. D53M | reverse complement strand
TTAGAAGACGGTATCAGGGTGGCGCAGATGGACGGGAGGACGGGGCGCAGATTTGTACTCTGCTTCGATTCCTCGACGCGGCCGAACAGCAGCGCTTCCTCAACACGACAGAGGGGCCGTTCCGGGCGCGGTGTCCGGCGTGGCAGGCACCTTGAATGAGGCGTTCGGTACGAGCGATCAGATCTACTGATCCGACTTGCTCGGGTCGTCGGCGGGGTTGATGTAGTTCAGCCCGAAGGGTCCAGAGCCATTCACCTGAAGCTCTACCGGCTGCTCGGTGGTCCAGAGCGAATGCGGCATGTCCTTGGGCAGAAACACGAAACCGCCCGTGCGCAGCTCCTTGCCTTTCGCCTTGTCGATGGTCGTGCCGTGCTCATGATAGATCGAGCCCGAGAGGATCGTCAGCGTCTCGGCTTCGGAATGAGTATGGGGCGCGATGACCGTGTTGGCGGGAAACTTCACCCGCAGGACAAAGGCGCCGGGCTTGCTCGGATCGCCCGAGACCATGCTGATTTGCGTGCCCTTCGGTAGGTTCGGCGGTCCCAGTTGGTAGGTCGCGCTCGCGGCATCCGGCAGCGTAACCGCGCCGTGCGTTCCATGGTCCTGCGTGAGACCTGCCCCCGTGCTGGCGATCAAGGCAGCGAGACTGGTGACGATGGTCCGAAGGCCTTTGGTCATGGATAGTCCCCCCGCCCGTTGGCGACAGGCTCGATGACCAGTTAGCGCACAATCGAGTGTTGGCCACTTTGGCGGTATCGGGGGCCATCGTCTCGCTCTTCCCCGCAATTGAAATTGCAACTGCTGGATGAATCTGGATCGGGCACAACGGCGATGTCTGTTTCATCGCCAATTCGCTCGAAAGCAAACCGGCAGCTATCCACCCAACCCAGCTATTGAGAGGCACCTACCTGCGCGACCTGAGTTGGCCGTAAGCAGAATGGCTGCTTCAAAGCTTAGGCGGTAATTAACCGGACCCTGACCCTGCGGCCTTGGCGTCTCGCTTAGACCCGAAATGGCGCACGACCAGACGGCCCAGCTACGCTGCTGATGCCAACGCGCGCCTCGCCGTGAAGTCGGTGATCAATATTATAAACCTCACCGCCCTGCTGATACTCGCCATAGTCGCGGTCGCTGCTGATGATGACCGTGCCAACGATCAGTTTCGGGGCATCAAAATCCGTATCGGATAAATTGAGCGTAGAGAAAGGGCTTTTGCTCCGTCAGCGGCCTCTTGCCTTCGTCTCCTAGCGATATCGGCTAGAGCGGCGAAGTCCGGCCCAGGTCGATGCGAGGCGGTCGCAGCCGCCGAGCGTCGCGGCGCCGACGGCTGCGATGACGCCGAGCAGCAGGTACGTGCGGGGCATAAGGGTGACATATCCCGGGAACCGCGGGGCGCGGCGGCCAACCCGAAGGTCAGGCCGCCGCGCTCGTGATGGCCGCTTACATGCGGTTCATCATCATCTTCCGCTTCATCATCCGGCGCTTCATCATCTTCTTATGCATCATGCGCTTCTTCATCATCATGCGCTCGCTGCTGCTCATCCGAACCTGGGTGACGCCCGCCGGGGCGGTCTGAAGGCCGTTCGGGCCCATCGGGGCGGCCGAGGCGGCGCCGGTTCCGAGCACGAGGCCACCGAGGACCGAGGCCGCGAGCGCTAGGGTGGTGATCTTCATTCGATGTCTCCTGTACGGGGAAGGAATCCCCCTTCGCACAGTGATGCAAGATGAGAATTGCGCCGCAAGTTCCTGATTTTCCGAGAGAAATATCCTTGAGCGCTGGCGACCGCGCACAGTTTTTCGGGCGCCGGAGCAGGGCCCCGCGCCGCGCCCTGGCCGGGCGTATGCCGACCTGTACGGAGGCCCGTCCCGAAAGGTTTCAGCTCGGGCTGGGATAAGCGTCCCACCGTCATGCCCACCGTGGCAGGACGGTGGGATCCGGCCCCGACCCTTCAAGCGCGGCGTCATGCCAATCTGATGGAGGCCAGGACGCGCCAATCGGTGCGGATGCGACGTCCCGCCTCGATCCGCACCGTGAACCCCCGTCCATCGAAGAACTCCAAGAGCGGCATGGTCAGGTTGCGGCCGATGCCGGCCGTCTCGCGAAATCGCCCGACCGTCAGCAGGCCCTCGGGATGCTCCCGCGCCACCGCGTCCGCGATGCGCGCCAGTTCGGCGACTGCCTCCGGCAGCGCGTAGTAGCTATTCGAGACACGCACGAGCCAGCCGAGGCGGCCGACCTTGTCGAGGAGGCGGCGGAGTTCGTCGGGCTGGCGGCCCAGGCGCTCGGCGAGCACGGTGAGGCGGGGCTGGTCCAAGCCCGCCTCCTCCAGCACGGCGCGAACGGTGTCGTAGACGACGGCGTCGGCCGGACGCAGGCGCGCCACGTGGCCGGGCAGGTGCAGGAGCGCGCCGCGTCGCAGTACCCGTTCCGTCCGGACGAGGCCGTCGAGGGCGGCCGGGAGGGCCGGACGGTCCCCGGCCTCCACCGTCGATGCGATCTCGTCGTGAGCGAGCCCGGGGTTGTCGGGCTGCGCCATGTGCGTCCGGGCGAGTTCGGACACCACGCGCGCGGCCAGCACGGCGATCCGCGAACCCTGGAACGCGAGCCGCGGGCCATCCTCCGCGACGACCGCACCCTCCTCCGCGATGAGGGCGTCCAGCATCGCCGCGGGCAAATTGCGCAGGCGGGCGAGGCGGGCGAGGTCGACCCCGGGTCCGGAGGTGGCGAGGAGGCCTCGGAGGGCGCGGCCGTCATCCACGGTGTCAAGCGCCGCGACGACCGCCCGGCGTTCCGGCGTCCAGGGGCCCCGGCGCGGCCCGTCTACGTCTAGCACCCAACCGCCCCCGAGCGTACGCACGGCTGAGACGTCGCGCAGGACGAAGCGGTCACCGGCCAGGGCGCCGATCTCGCGGTCGAGCGTGATCACTGCCCGGGCGGTCGCGCTCGGTTCGACCGAGCCAGCCCCGGGGAGCAACAACCGTCCCGTCACCGCGGCCGCCCCGAGATGGAGATGCACCGGGGTACGGTGGCGCAGGGGCCGACCCTCGTGCGGCAGCACGCGCACGGAGACGTCGAGGCGGGTCGCCGGACCGTGCAGGTCCGGCGCCAGGACCCACGTGCCCCGACCCACGTCGTCGACGGACAGCCGGGGACCAACCAGGTTCAGGGCGCAGCGCTCCCCAGCGCGCGCGGTCTCGGCCACCGCGTTGTGGACGCGCACGCCGCGCACCCGGACCTCGCGCGCGCCGGGCGAGACGAGCAGCCGGTCGCCCACGCGGACCGTGCCGGCATGTACCGCGCCGGTCACGACCAAGCCGGCACCGGGCACGGTGAAGTGCCGGTCGACGGCGAGCCGAAAGCCGCGGTCAGCACCGGTCGGGACGCGGGAACGAGCCGTGGCCTCCAACAGGCGGGCGAGGTCGTCGATGCCCGATCCCGTCAGCGCCGAACAGGCGACGACCGGCGCTCCCGCGAGGCCGGTACCTGCCAGGAGGGCATGTATCTCCACGGTCACCGCGGCGATGCGCTCCGGGTCAGCGCGGTCGGCCTTCGTCACGGCGACGATGCCGCGGTCGAGGCCGAGAAGGTCGAGTATGACGGCGTGCTCGCGGGTCTGCGGCATCACCCCGTCGTCGGCCGCGACCACCAGCAGCGCGCAGGGCACACCAGTGGCGCCCGCCACCATGGTTCGTACTAGGCGTTCGTGCCCCGGCACGTCGACGAAGCCGAGCGGGACCCGCAGGCGACCGTCCCGCGGCGCGTAGGCGAAGCCGAGATCGAGAGTGATGCCCCGGGCCTTCTCCTCGGGCAGTCGGTCGGCGTCGATGCCGGTGAGCGCCTTCACCAACGCGGTCTTGCCGTGGTCGATGTGGCCGGCGGTGACAACGATCATGCGGCCTTCTCGTCCGCGGAAGGTGGCGGCGCGGGAGCCCCCCGCGCCGCCTTCCGCCTCAACCCTTGATCCGGGTCTCGGCGAGTTCGGACATGCAGGTGTCGTAGGGCGTGAACGCCACCCGGTCCGACACCGCGAACAGGGTGAAGGGCGAGTACAGGAACAGGGCCTTGGCCTCGTCCTGTATGTACCGCTCCACCTCGCGCACCACCCCCTCCGTCCCGGTCTCCGGCGTATGCAGGAGCTTGTCGTAGAGGGCGTCGAACCTCGGGTCTTCCGGACCCTGGCGCAGGGTCGCGTCCTTCCCGAAGAATTCACGGTGCACGCAGGCCACCGGATATTGCGGCGTCCAGTCGAAATACCATTCGAGCTTGACGTCGAACTCCTCCGGCAGGTCGCCCCGGTCGCTGACGAAGCGGCAGCCCAGGCCGACCTTGGCGAGGCACTGGCCGATGGCCTCCACCACGCCCTTCCAGGCGGGCGACGCCACGAAGACCAACTCCCGCCCCCCGAGGCCCAGGCCGTCGAGCGTGCGCTTGGCACCCTCGGGGTCGTGTAGCATCGGCTTCATGTCCGGGTCCGCGCCGTAGCGGCCGGGCTGGATGAAGGCCGGGATCACCGTGCCGTAGCCATGCGCTCCGTGCTCCAGCACGAAGGCCTGGTCGATGGCGAGGTTGAGCGCCCGGCGGGCCTCCGGTTTGCGCCAGGGCGAGTCCGGACGGTTCTCGTTGAAGACGCCCGTCAGGATCGTCTTCGCCTTCTTCGTCTGGATCTTGCCGTGCTCGCTTGCCGGGAAGGCGTGCGCCTCGTCCGGCGTCAGGTCGAACACCACGTCGACCCGGCCGTCACCGGACGCCACCGACTTGATGCCCTCGGCCTTGCCGATCACGTTGTCGTAGACGATCCGGACCGTCGGCCTGCGGGCCGGGTTCCAGTACGTCGGGTTGGGCTCCATGACCACGCGGTCGGAGCGGCTATCGATGAGCGAGACGCCCTCGGTGAGCACGAACGGGCCAGTCCCCCACGGACCAGGCGCGTCGATGACTCACCAATGACCTTCGGCCGATCCCGTCTTCGGGTCGACGAAGCCCCACTCGTTCCAGAACCGCGTCGACGGTAGGTGCATGCCGCGCAGCTTCATCAGCGCCGCGGAGTCCCCGCCGGGGAAGCGCATGCGGATGGTGCGCTCGTCCACCGCCTCGCAGGTCACGTCCCGAGCGAAGTTCAGGAAGGCGCCCGGCGGGTGCGGGTTGGTCCATTCCTGGACCTTGTCGAAGCCGAGCTTGAACATCGCCGCGTTGAAGGGCTCGCCGTCCTGGTAGACCGCGTCCCGCATCGTGAGTTCGAGGGTCTCCTTGTCGAGCCAGCGCCAGCTCTCGGCGAGGCTCGGCTGGCCGATGCCATCGTGGTCGACGCGGTTGGCCTCCTCCATCGTGTTCCAGGTGATTGAGAGCCAATTCACCGGCGACGGGTCGACCACCGTCACCGTGTTGTGGGGTCCCCAGGGCTGGCCGCCCCCCGGATCCCCGGTCGCTTGCGCGTCCATGTCTCCTCCTCATTTTCGACCCGCATGGCGTGCGGGCATCGTCCGGCCCATCGCGAGCCGACAAGTTGGAGGGCGCCGGCAATCACGCATGGCCCTCGATAGATCCGCCTGGGTCGCCGGCCATCCCGCCGTCGAACCCACGCAGGAAAAGTTCGCCTCCGCAGAGCATCGCCGCCTGCGCGCGGTGCATCCTCAGTCCGGGTCGTCGTCCCGGGCCATGCCCGTCGCGGCGACGCGGTCGGCGAGTTCCTTCAACTCCTGGCGCAGGTCGGCGAGGTCGCGGCCGCCTAGCCCGGTGCGGCAGACTACGGCCTGCTGAGCCTCCGAGACCCTGACCTCCAACGACCGGCCCGTTTCCGTCAGGGCGACGAGGACGACGCGCCGGTCATCGGCACGAGCGCGAGTGACGAAACCCGCAGCCTCCAGCCGGTCGACCAGGGGTGTGATCGCGCTGGACGTGAGTTGCAGCCGGGTGGCCAGGTCATGCACCGCCGTCACGCCGTCCTGCCAGAGCGCCAGCATGACGAGGTACTGCGGGTAGGTCAGCCCGAGTTCGCCCAGCAGCGGCCGGTAGGCGCGCACGACCGAGTTCGTCGCGGCGTAAAGGGCGAAGCAAAGTTGGTCGTCAAGCCTGAGCCCAGGCTGCTTTGTCGATGTCGCCATTGAGCGGCGCTCCGTTCAGACCTGAATCATTCACGCGTGAACGATGCTGTCAACCCGTCGGTTTCCCTGGCCGCACCCGAGAACGACACCGGCGCGCAGATCGCCCGAATGCGCGGCGATTGGGTCGGCAGGACCGGAAATGGCGAAATTTTGGCACGAGAGAGCAGGGAGGAGGATTAAAGGCCAGCCTGAGACGTTTATCTTGCCCCTAAATAGATACGGCAATGTCGTTGCCGTCTTCTAGTCGGGTCCACTTAGTCTGGCCGGCATCAGAAACTGACTTAAAGCAGCTTTAGTTCGGGATGTGACTTGGATGGTACATCGGCGCGCTGCGTTATCGTCTAACTTGCGGCGCGATTGGTGTCACGAAGAAGAGACTGCTGTGATTAAAAACCTGCTTGGTATTCTGGTTGCGAGCACTGCTCTGACCGGCGCCGCCTCGGCCGCCGACCTGCCGCGCCGCGCCGCCCCGCCGCCAGTGTTCACCCCCGTCCCTGTCTTCACCTGGACCGGCGCCTACTTCGGTATCAACGCCGGCTACGCCTACACCGAGTCGGACACTATCCGGACCGTCGGCATCGGCGCCCTTCAGAGCAACGTGAACAACCTGCTGCGCAGCCCGGCCGTCCGCCTGCCGCAGGACGGTTTCTCTGCCGGTGGTCAGGTCGGGTACAATTACCAGTTCACCCCCGGCTCCGGCATCGTCGTCGGTATCGAGGCTGACGCCCAGTACATGGATCTGCAGCGCACCGGCGTGCAGTCGATCTTCCGTCCGGCCTTCAACCCGAACGTCCTGACCAACACGTACCGGACGGACCTGAGCTTCCTCGGCACCGTCCGCGGCCGGGTCGGCTACGCCTTCGACCGCGTGTTCGTTTACGGCACTGGCGGCTTCGCCTACGGCGACGTGACCCAGCGCGTCGGCTTCCAGACCGCCGCGCCGCTGACCTATTTCGGCAGCCGATCGCGGATGGACACTGGTTACGCCTACGGCGGCGGCATTGAGTACGCCCTGCCCACCGACTCGTTCCTGAACTTCTTCCGGTCGAACGCCGTGACGATCAAGGCCGAGTACCTCCGCTACGACCTCGGCAGCCACAACCTGCTGGTCGGCTCCGTCGGCGGCCCGGGGATCGGCTACATCTCCCGCTTCCGGACCGAGGGCGCCATCGCCCGCGCCGGCCTGAACTTCAAGTTCGGCTCATACTGAGATCCGTCGAGCTGCTCCCGGCCCTGTGCCGGGAGATGCGACGGTGGGCGAGGGGTAGTTGGTCCTCCTCGTCGCCTTCCGCCGCACGAGAGCAGCCCTCCGGCGGACCTTCGTATCACCAGCCCGATCAAACTGGCCGCGAGGTCGGCTACACCCTGGGGGGCCCCCACTCCTGGGGTGTTTTTATACCACCACTACCAAGTCGGTGCCGCATATGCCGAACGAGTGCTCGGGAGCCGCTGCGAAGAGCTATGGCCGACCAGTCGCTGTTCGCCTGCTCCAGTTGATCCCGGAGCGTCCGCTTCGTCCGGGTCTGCGCCGGAGAGCGTCTCGGCCGTAATCCACCCTGAACGGCCATCTTGCTTCCGACCCAATCCAGTCGAAAAGCTCGATTGGCCTCGGCCGAGAAAGCAGACACCCCACGCCCAAGTCACTGCCGACCTGCGGCCGCCAAGCTGGCACGGTCAACGATTTCGATTGCGCCCCGACGAAGTTCGATCAGGCCCGCCTCTGCCCATTGCCCCAGGAGGCGGCTGACCACCTCACGAACGCTGCCGATGTCGTCCGCGAGCTTCTGATGGGTCACCGCGGCGACACCCCGCGGATCGGCCTCGGCCAGGAGCCGTTGCGCGAGGCGCTGCTTCAGCGGCGCGAATGCGACCTCATCGATCAGCGTGAACAGGCCGGACATCAGCCGCGTGTAGTCGTCCATGACGAAGCTGCGGAACGCGGCGCTCTCGCCCATCAGATGCTGGAACGTGCCCACCGGCAGAGCCGCCAACTCGGTCTTCTCCTCGGCCACGCTCTGCGCCGGGAACGTGCCGCCGGACAGCAGGCACTGCGTGGTCAGGGCACAGGTGCCGCCGGGGCCGACCTTGTAGATCAGCACCTCGCGCCCGCCCTCGGACATCCGGAAGATGCGCGTGCGGCCTTCCAGGCACATCAGGTAGTTGGCGCACTCGCCATCAAGTTCGTAGGCGATGGCGCCGGCGTCCAGGACCGGGAAGTGGACGGTTCCCCGGGCGATCTGCAGGTGCGCCGGGCTGAGCGCTTGAAGCAGCGGAAACCGGTCGATCCAACGTTCGACCTTGTGGGCATCCGTCATGGCGGCACAGTCCCCCGGCCCTGACGACGGGCTGATCGTCCGGCTCGCGTTGCGATTTCTCCTGCCGCGCCGGACTTGTGTGACCTGGGTCACCGACCGGGTGCAGCGGGCCGGCATAGCATCGCGCCACAACGAACACGATAAGGCGCCCGCCATGTGTGGCGCCGCCGGGAGTGAACCGATGCGCCGCCTCGCCCTCAGCTTCATGCTCGCCGTCCTCGCAGCCTGCCCCGCCTCGGCCGAACAGGACCTCCTGCTCGGGGCGGACATGTCCTCGCCCGCCATGACCAAGGCCGAGATGTGCCGCGCCGACGTCGAGGCGATGATCAAGGCCGCGGACGGCAAGCCGGTCGACCTGCACGACAAGTCCCTCTCCGGGCTCGATCTCTCAGGGCTGAACCTCCGGGGCGTCAACCTACGGACGGCGCGCCTTAACAAGGCCAACCTCCGTGGCGCAGACCTCAGCGGCGCGAACCTCGAACAGGCGTGGTTCCTGAAGGCCGACCTGTCCGGCGCCAAGCTCGCGGACGCGAAGATGTTTGGCATCACCGCCCGGGACGCCAATTTCAGCGGCGCCGACCTCAGCCGCTCCATGCCCATCGGAGACTTCAAGGGCGCTAACATGAGCGGCGCGACGTTGGTCGACCTCAAGGGTGGGGCCGACATCAAGAACCAGTCCATGGGCCTGATGCGGACGGTGTTCACCTCGGTGAACCTGTCGGGCGCCAACCTGAAGGGGGCCAACCTCGGCCGGTCGCGGCTCGAGTATGCCGACCTTAAGGACGCCAACCTGACCGACGTGGTGCTGATGGGCTCGGACCTGTCAGGCGCCAACCTGACCGGCGCCACGGTGGCGGGCGCGGACTTCAAGAACGTCGACGTCAGCGGTGCCCGGCTCATCGACCTTAAGGGGCAGGCCGAGGCCAAGAACTGGGCGGAAAGGGTGAACGTCGATCGCGCCGTCACCCAGGCGACCAATTGAGCCGACCGTCTGCCTAGACCCATCACCAAGGACACAGACAGCCCATGACCACCCGTCGCTTCCTGCTCGGCACCCTGGCCGCCGCTCCCTTGCTGTTCGGTACCGCTGCGAATGCCGCCGAGGCGGTCTTCAGCCCCGAGGCCTTTGAGGCGGCGCAGAAGGCGGGCAAGCCGATCCTCGTCCACGTCACCGCGCCGTGGTGCACCGTCTGCGCGGCGCAGAAGCCGATCCTGGCCAAGCTGGAAGCCCAGCCCCGATTCAAGGACCTTCAGGTGTTCGACGTCGACTTCGACAGCCGGAAGGAGGTGCTGAAGCGGTTTGGCGTGACGAGGCAGAGCACCCTGATTACCTTCAAGGGTGAGAAGGAGACGGGTCGTTCGGTCGGCAATACCCAGCCGGAGTGGATCGAGGGCGCCGTCGAGAAGGCGTTGTAGGTCGGTCGTGGCCACGACGTTCGGCCTCTCGTTCCTCGCCGGCATCCTCTCGGTGCTGTCACCCTGTGTGCTGCCCTTGCTGCCGCTGGTGCTTGGTGCCGCGGCATCGGAGCACCGGCTCGGCCCCGCAGCCCTCGCCGCCGGCCTCGCGCTGTCCTTCGTGGCCATTGGGCTGTTTGTGGCGACCGTGGGCTTCGCCATCCGCCTCGACGGCGATGTCTTCCGCATTGTCGCGGCCATTATGCTGGTCCTGATCGGGCTCGTCCTGATGGTTCCGGCTGCCCAGACCCGGCTCGCCGTCGCCGCCGGTCCGGTGAGCAACTGGACCGAGGGCCGGTTCGGCGGTTTCTCGACAGCCGGGCTCCTTGGGCAGTTCGGGGTCGGGCTGCTGCTAGGGGCGGTCTGGAGCCCCTGCGTTGGGCCGACCCTGGGCGCTGCGTCCCTCCTCGCCGCTCAGGGGCGGGACCTGGGCACGGCGGCGCTTACGATGCTCCTGTTCGGTCTCGGCGCCGCCCTGCCGCTCCTGCTCCTCGGTACGCTCTCGCGCGAGGTGCTGATGCGCTGGCGCGACCGGATGATCGGGCTCGGCAAGGGGCTGAAGGTCGCCCTGGGCGCCATCCTCGTGGCCACCGGCCTGATGATCGCCACAGGCTACGACAAGGCTGCGGAGACCGTCCTGGTCAACGCCTCGCCGGCCTGGCTTACGAACCTGACCACCCGGCTTTGATGGCGGGCACGCCGTAGACACTCTTCGTCAAACCGTGCTCGGGCCGGCAAAAGGCGAGCGGCGGTGAGAGGGTATCGCGGCCGATGGCGGGCGCCGCGCGAACCCCTCTGACGGCTCGCACGTGTCCCTCCGGACGAACCCATGCCATAGGTATATCCTGAACCGGCCGATGCGCCGGAGCCCGTCGGAATTCGCTTTCCCGCGGCAAGGGAGGAACCGTGCCGAACGTGGGGACTCCTGCAAACGCGGACCTCGCGCAGCTGATCGCGGCCGTGGCCACGGGCGACCGCCTGGCCCTGCGCGCGCTCTATGACGCCGCCGCCCCGAAACTTCTCGGGATCATCCTCCGTATCCTGAGGGACAGGGGCGCGGCCGAGGATGCGTTGCAGGAGGTGTTCGTGCGCATATGGCAGCGTGCAGGCACCTATGATCCGAGGACCGGGCCTGCGACCGCATGGCTCGGCGCCATCGCCCGGCACAAGGCCATCGACCGCCTTCGGCAGGATCAGGTCGCCCGCCTGACCCAGGCCGACGAGGACTGGTTCGAACGCCTCGCCGATACAAGCGACGGCGAGGCGGACCTCGCCCGTCGTGACGCCCTCGCGCATTGCCTCGAAGCCGTCGAGCCCGCCCAGCGCGACTGCCTCGTCCTCGCCTATTGCGAGGGCTGGTCACGCGAGGAATTGGCGGCACGGCACGACCGCCCCGTCAACACGGTCAAGACGTGGCTGCGCCGCGGCCTCATGAGCCTGCGCGGCTGCCTGGAGGCGACATGAGCGGCGATGTTGGCACGGGCGCCGCGCCCTTCTGGGCGGAGGACCCCAGCGGCGCAGCTGGGGAGTACGTCCTCGGGACCTTAACCGCCGACGAGCGCGCCGCCTTCGCCTCGGCGATGGAGCGGGACGCTTCCCTTCGCGCGGCGGTGGCCGATTGGGAGGCGCGGCTCGCGCCGCTCACGGCGACGGTCCCATCGGTCAAGCCCGCGCCCGACGTATGGGATGCAATCGAGGCCAGGATCGGGACGGCTCGCTCACCTGATGTCGATGCCGGTGGCGCGACTGTCCGCAGGCTGGAGCGCGGACTGCGGATCTGGCGGTCTGCCGCGGGGGCTGCGACCGCGCTCGCGGCCGGCCTCGCCCTCTGGCTCGCAGTCGGGCCGCGGCCTTCCGCCACCGACCGTCAGTACCTCGCCGTGGTCGACCGCGGCGGCACCCTGCCGGCGCTGATCGTGCGCGTCGATCTCGACGGCGGCACCGTTCAGGTCCGCAGTCTCTCGGCGGAGACGCCGCCGGACCGCAGCCTGGAGATCTGGTTCGTGGGGGCGAATGCCGCGCCACGCTCGCTGGGCCTCGTCACCGACCCGGCGGCACGCCTGCCCGTGCCGGCCGCCCTCCGTGCCGGTGCGGAGGGTGCGACCCTCGCGGTGTCGGTTGAGCCGAAGGGCGGCTCGCCGACCGGTGCGCCGACAGGCCCGGTCGTCTATTCCGGAAAGCTCCTGCGCGAATGAGGCGGGCTCCGGCCTCGCCGGCGCCCGCCCCCGCGATCAGGGCATCAGCACGCCGCTGACGACGTGGATGACGCCGTTCGACTGCATGACGTTCGGGATGGTCACCGGAACAGTGTTGCCCTTCACGTCGGTGACGTAGACTTTCTTGCCCTTGGCCGAGACGGCGAGCGGCTCGCCCTCGACGGTGGTGAGCTGGTTCTGTCCCTCAGGCTTCTTGGCGAGCGCCATCAGGTCCTTGGCGGTGTAGACGCCCGGAACCACGTGGTAGGTCAGGATCTTCGTCAGCGTTGCCTTGTTCTGCGGCTGCACGAGGTTTTCCACCGTGCCCGGCGGCAGCTTGGCGAAGGCGGCGTTGGTCGGCGCGAACACCGTGAACGGGCCCGGACCGTTCAGCGTGTCGACCAAGCCGGCTGCCTTCACGGCGGCGACCAGCGTGGTGTGATCCTTCGAGTTGACCGCGTTCTCGACGATGGTCTTCTGGGCGTACATCGGCGCGCCGCCGACCATCGGGTTCTTGGCGAGCGCCGGCGCAGCGACGAGGCTGAGGCCGAGAGCGAGGCTTAGAATGGTCTTGGACATGGTGTCTCCCTGATACTGCGCCCCTCCAGGGGCGTCGCAGGGGCCTACGGGGCTCGGCGGGGGAAAAGTTTCAGGCCTGTCCGACGCCGCCGCAAATGCGTCCGAAGCCCCAACTGACCTCACTTGCGGTGACCCGGTGGTATCGATCAACCCATTCGCGCGTTGACGTTTCCTATCGCCCACGGGTCGGACAGACAGTGCATGCCATGTATTCGGACACGCCACGTCTGGGAGATGAATCTTTGCCGCCCATCGGCGGGCACGGCATCGAACTGGAGGTGACAAAGTTGCCCGAGGCCAAGCCCGGCTTCGTGCTCCTGCCGCGCCAGTGGGTGGGCGAGCGCTCTTTTGCCTGAGCCACCCGCTTCCGCAGGTTCGTCAAAAATTACGAGCGCTATGCGAGCACACTGGAAGATCTCCACCTCGTCGCTTTCGCCTACCTCATGCTCAGACAAGCCGCTCCGCTCGCCAAAGGCCCACAACAATCTCTAGTCATCTCGGCGGTGAAGGAATCCCTGACATCGCTCTCGCGAGGAAGCGAGGGCAGGTCATTGAGGCATTGATGTCCGCTTCTGAAATGTTGTCCTCCTCCGTTGAATACCGGGATGGGCACATTGCTGCCACGCTGATTCTGAAGCCCCTCGACACTGACGTCGAGGGGCCAAGCGCTCAAATTTCAGTTCCTTCGGCCAGGGTCAGAGCATCCTCGACATCCACACCGAGGTACCTGACCGTGCTCTCGATCTTGGTATGGCCGAGCAAAATTTGGACGGCACGCAGGTTGCCTGTCCGCTTGTAGATCAACGATGCCTTCGTGCGGCGGAGGGAGTGAGTGCCGTAGTCCTCGCTCCGCAGCCCGATGCCCGTCACCCACTCGTCGACCAAGCGCGCATACTGCCGGGTGCTGATGTGCGTGACGCCGTCAAGTCGGCTTGGGAAGGCATAGTCGTCGAGCGTTCCACCCCTGGCCTCCAGCCAAGTGAGGATGCTGGTACGCGCGGGTTCGAGCAATTCGAACTGCACTGGTCGGCCGGTCTTGCGCTGGATGACGATGGCGCGGCTCCGGACGCGACCACCGCTGACGAGGTCGCCAATCTTGAGCTTGACGATGTCGCAGCCGCGCAGCTTGCTGTCGATGGCGAGGTCGAACATCGCCCGGTCGCGTGTGCGCCGTTCGCGATCGAGCCAGAACCGGATGGCCCAGACTTGCTGAGGTTTGAGGGCTCGTTTGGCCCCGAGCTTGCGGCCAGCGTTCCAGGCCGGCCGCCCTTTCGTGGCCGGATCGTGTGCTGAGTGTCCCATCATCTGTCTCCTCGCCGGCTCATGCCAGCGAGGCGAGGAGACACCCGAACCGAGGCTCTGAAGATGGGGCATATGCGGACGATCCGCTGGCGACCCGATGCAGCCAGACAGAAGACCATTGGCCCGCCCTGAAAGCGGACACAGATCCAACGTCTGGTCACCTTGGCGCCTGACACTGCGACGGTCCTCCATGAGCCGTCGCCGTGCCCGGCAAGCGACCTACGCCTTGCGTCGCCCCCTCGGCTTCGCGAGGGCTTCTTCCGCTGGCTCTTCCTCCGACAGTCGACCGCCTGGGCACCCGAGGCCGATCGCTTTGGCGAGGGCGGAGCGCTGCTCGGCGTAGCTCGGAGCAACCATCGGATAATCGGCTGGCAGGCCGTAGCGCTCGCGGTAGCTGCGCGGATCCAGGCCGTGGCTGGTCAGGTGACGCTTCAGCGTCTTGTAGACCTTGCCGTCGATGAAGCTGACGATCCCGTCGTGCTGGACCGACTTTCTAATCCGGGCTGCGCTCGGCTTCTCGACCTCCTCAGCGACGGCAGCTGCATTGGGAGCGGCGCCGGAGGCTAAAGCGGCTATCGCACCGTGTACGCTCTCAAGCAGCTTCGAAAGCTCGGAGGCGGGAACTGGGTTGTTGGCGACATATGAGGCGACGAGTTCGGCTGCCAATCCGGTGACACTTGAGGAGCGTCCAAAGCTTTCTTCGACCACTTGAGTTCCTGTCTTTACCTATCGCTCAGGCGAACGCGCCGAGGAAGGCAGGCACAGCAGGAATTCTAGATAAAAATCAAGCTTCGGATACCGGAAAATCCGCTCTATGTAAACAATCATTCAGAAATTTTTTACGTGAACGCTGACGCGCTCAACTCACTTAGTTCATACGTCTTAGACGGTCCTTGAGCTCTTGCTGAGCAAGTCGCCGACCAACTGCCAGCAGCAGCGCGTCTGCTCGCTCCTTCAGCATCGGGTCTTGTAGCCGAGCGATGACTCGCTGCGCAGCCAGGGCATGATCTGCGGCCTCCTCCAAAGGTGATACGGAGGATGCGGGATCATCGGCGGTGGGACTAAGCTTTCCGGTCCGCGACCACGTGATATCGACGATGATGCCGCGCCCACGCGTGGGGCGCCCCGCTAGATCCCGCATGATGTGGCCGCGATCCAGAACCCACCGCGTTACGCCATCGGCTCACCGGACACGGTACTCGGCGACGAACGGGGTATCTTCATCGATGCACCGACGGATCAAGGCGTGGACGTGTTCCCGATCCTCGGGATGGATGCCCTTGATGTAGGCCGACAGGGGAAGCCCTATGGCGGCTTCACCTGGATCGACGTTGAAAAGCAATGCCACGAATGTATCGGCACGTACCAAGTCAGACGGAATATCCCAGTCCCAAGAGCCTGCTATTTCGACGGTATCGAGCGCCTGTTGGAACGCTGCTGGGCAGGTTAGACCGTATGGGGGCATGAGTTTGCGCACCGCAACTCCTGTTATTGCTTAGACAGTCGACCATAGTTGGCGGACCTGTGTACATATCGCACAAATTGTGCCTGTCGCAATCTGGGCAACCCAAAAATGTGCCCACCGTCGATCAGAACGCAACCTATGCTAAGATCGAAGACAGGAGACGTTCTGTCTCAGTGTGGAGGTGCCGATGGGACAGCGGATGCGGCCAACGTTGAGTTCCGTGAGCGAGCAAGTGCGGGAAGACGTTGAAGATTGCGGATCTCCGTGGTCGCGCCACGTTGGAGCGACGCGGCTCGTGTCGCAAATCGCCGAAGCGCTGCACGTACCCCCAGCAGAGCTCTACAATCCGCCCACTGCCGTCATGCCAGGGCGCGAAACTGACAGCGATGGCATCATGGAGCAGGATTGCGAGGCTCTTCTGCACACCTACAGGCGTATTCGTAATCCCGATAAGCGTCAGCAGCTGCTGGCCCTCGTGTTAAATGCGGCCGAGCGGTCCTGAAATGCGACGGCAGGCCGGATACTCGCAGCAGACCGAACAATGGGCGGTGAGCAAATGTAGCGGCGATGTCCGCTTCGAGGGATCTGCCGTTGATAAGTGGTCGGGTCGCAAACCATCCACGTTAGTCATTCAGCGTCGTCAGCCTAGGCGACGAAAATCGTCCGGAAGCGGAACGGCGGCTTCTGGTTAAACAAACGCAGGACATTCGCAGGACGTTTTCACGACAAAAGAGTCCGGATCGGGCTCACCTCGCGTTGCACCGGAGCAGGACATCCGGTCCGGCCTACGTCCTGTAAACATCCATGGCCTGGAGGCCCGCGGATGTGGCTGGTGGTATCTGGGGCTCGTCGTCCTGGGCGGGGATGGCGCCCAGCCTCTCGGCCAGCTCACGGATCTCGGCGAGGCGGTCTCGTGGGAGCATTCTGAAGGCCATGAGCTCCTCGACGGTCATGTCGAGAGCCTCGGCGATCCGTCGGAACTGGTCTCTGCGTTTGGGCACGGGTTTTCCGGGAGGGCTAACATGGATTAGCCACTCTGGACCATGTGCAAGTCTCGGTTGTGTCCGAAGTCTACCTACACGTATTGGACTTTAGTCCAACCCGGCCTACAGGGTGCCTGCCAGATCCTTGATCAGTCTGATGCAGCGGCGACGAGCTTCGTGATCTTCCACTTGCTCGAAGGCCCTCATCATCTCCACGGCCTGCTGGCTGCGGGTGAGCCGGTCCTCTGTTGCTCGCTGGTCGAGCAGGAGGTCATCGACAGTGGTTCCCAGGGTCTGCGCCACACGAGCGAGGATTGCGGCCGTGGTCGAGGTCGTGTCCGTCATGCCGTACCGGTAGCAGAGCTTGGCCGCAGAATCGCCATCTGCGTGTGGAGGTAGACGCTACCAGGTGCGGAGCCACACGATCCTGATGATGAGGTCCTCGACGTTGAGCGGGCCGGTCACCAGAGCCGGGATCGCGCAGCGGCCCTTAGATGTCTAATGCCGCATGTTAGCTTCCGCGGCCGAGGGCGAGACGACGCCCGCATTCGGTCGCCGCCGGGCCGCTTCCACCGTCCGCTCACCGCGCGTGGACGATGGCCTCGACGATGTCGCCCGTGTGCCGTAGGGCTTGGCCACGAACAGGCCGTGGTCAGGCACTTCCTCGTGCGTGAGCCGATGCCGGCCCGAGGTCAGGACGAGCCGGATGTCGGGCCACGAGGCGTGGACGCGGGCGGCCAGGGTTTTGCCGCACATGGACCCAGGCATGTCGATGTCGGTGAACAGCACGCCGATGTCGCCGCGCCGCTCAAGAATGCGCCAGGCCTCGTCGGCATTGCAGGCCTCGACCGTCGACAAGCCGACATCCTCAAGCAACTCGACTGCGTACAGGCGCACCAGGGCGTCGTCCTCGACGACGAGCACCACCGAGGCATCCAAGGGGCGCTTCGCGGACATGGGCCGTCAACGAGGTTTTTCAGGGTTGGTTGCCGCCGAAGCTCACTTGAACGTGAGCGACACCTCGCCCCAGCCACGGCCGGCCGGGCGGCTCGTGCAGGAGCCAGAAGGGACGCAACGGGTTTACGTCACGGCATAAGCCTGAGCGAGAGGGGTGCATGGCCGAGGGCTCCGAAGTGACGGCCGACGGGTGGACGCTGGCGAACTTCACCGGCGCGATCCACCGTGGCGGCGTAGGCCTGTGGGCGTGGTCCCCGAATCGCCGTGTGGCCCGGCTCGACGCCCTGTGCCGCGAGTTCTGGGGCGTCCCGGGGTCGGAGGTCGACATCGACGCCCTGTTCGCCCGCGTGAATGTTGAGGACCGCCCTGGGATGATCGAGGAGTGGTGGGCCAGCGAGAGGGACCCGCAAGCCTACAGCTTCGACTTCCGCATCGGCGAAGGCCCGGACGCCCGCTGGATCTCGGCGCGGGGCGTCGGCGGCGATGCCGGGCGAGTCGGGGAATGGGTGCAGGCCATCTTCATGGACGTCACGGACCGCAAGCGGGCCGAGGAAGCCGAGCGGCTGCTGACCGCCGAGCTCGCCCACCGCGTATCGAACATGTTCACGGTCGCCCGGGCGCTGACATCCATCGTCGCCCGTGACGCCAAATCGGCGCCGTCGTTTGCCGAGGACCTGTCGCGGCGGTTCGGCGTGCTGCACGAGGCGACCGCCTTGGCGACGCGCACCCGGCATGGCGACCACGGAGACGTCCCGCTCGGCACGCTCGCCGAGCGTATCTTGGCCCCGTACCGGGACGGCGCCAACATCGACGTCGACATCGAGGAGGCGGTGGTCTCGCCTCCGGGCAAGGTGAACGATTACGCCATGATCTTCCACGAGCTCGCCACCAACTCGGCCAAGTACGGCGCCCTCTCGGGGGGCGGCACGCTCAGGGTCCGGGGTCGCAAGGCGGGCGATGCGACGCGTATCACCTGGGACGAAGGGCCGGCTCCGTCCGGGGCGGCCAAGGCCGCGGGAACCGGGTTCGGGTCGCGGCTCCTCAAGCAGACCATCGAGCGCAGCCTCGGCGGCCGTTTCGAGCGGAGCATCGACGCCGAAGGCCTGCGCTTCGAGATGGTCGTCGGGCCCGGCTGAGAGATCAGGCCGGCTGAGGCCGCCGTGGTCGACAACCGCCCGCTCCGAGGCCCCCGAACTTCCACGCAGGTGGTCAGGTCGTCCGGCCCGGGCAGTCGCTTACGGGGTTCCGGCACGTCGTCAGGGAGCGGTCGAAATGTCTGGGGTGTCTTCTCGGTCCGGCCCGCAAGAATGGTTAGAGCCATGGAAGGCGTCCCGGCCGCAGTCCTCGACCTTCAGCCTGTCGATGCTGGCCTTCCGCTCGGCGCAACGGGCAGCGGTCCCGTCGGAACGGAACTTGGCGCGACGGAAGTCCTTGATGACGGTCTTGCTCATCCCGGCTTCGGCATGGCCCACGCGGACGACCCGCTTGTGCGAGGGGAGAACATTGCGCGCTCCGGTCCGCGTTTCGAGGGACGAGGGTCGGTCCCTCGCCATCGTGGCGGGAACCGGACCCGACGTGACGCCAGCGCAGACGGCGAAGCCGGAGCGCGAGCGGCTAGGCTCGCCACTCCGGCCCGACCCGCTCGCTCACTTTGCCTTGGCGGCGATGCCCTTCAGGCCGGCGTCGTAGACGCCGGCGATGGCTTCCTTCGCCTTGTCGTCGGAAGCGCCGTTGGCCTTGAAGTTGCCGGTCCAGGTCACCTTGGACCCGCTGCCGTCATTCTCGAGCATGATCGTGGACTTGTAATCCTCGACCGGGAGCGGTCCCGAGACGATCGCGTAGGTGTAGTCCATCTTCCCGTCGTCGCGGGACTGCTCCTGCTCCACGATGGTGCCGCCCTTCAGCGACAGGGTGCGCTCCTCCCTGCCGTCCTTCTTTGACAGCACGCTCTTCTCGATGACGGGGTGCCAGTCGCCAATGCCGCAGAACCCGCCGACCGTCTTCCATACCGCCTCGGGCAACGCGGGCACCATAAAGCTCTTGGTCACTTCAAGGGCGAAGGCAGGCGTAGCAGCGACCATGGCAAGCGCCACGGCGGGGACGGCGATCCTGAGCATTGAGCGTTCCTCGAAGTCGGTTGGACACGTCGTGCGCGCCGAGGAACCAGCTTGTGCGTAACCGATCATGGGCCGCGCCGAACGCGGACCTGTGAACGGTGCGTTCCGCGTACCCTCCGAGGCCGTGTCGCCTCCATCGCTAGCCGGCCCCCTGGATCGGGCGGGAACGATTGCCTTCCACGGCCAAGCCGAATTCGCCAGACGGCCAAGGGATGGCTGCTTTCAAGAAGCGCAGATTGCTGTCAGCACGACCGGCATGGGCGCGAAGCCGAACGTCCGGTTCTGCGCCCGAGGTCGATCCGACATGACGGAGTCTGGCCGAAAGCGGCCGGTCCGCTCTGGAGGGGGCTTGCTGGCAAAACGGACAGCGTCTTACCCGATCCAATCCGGTCATTCCGTCGAGGACGTGAATTCGCCGAAAGCTGTCGGGCGGCAACGAGGGCGAACGGGCCCAGTACCACGGCTGGGCTTTGTCCTCGCCCGGATCCGGAAAGCTCGATCTGGGTGAGGCCTGGGAGGCAGGTGATTCCAAATAACCCTGTCGACGAACCTGACACCGCCTCCTGCCCCTCCCCACGGGAAAGGGGCCGGCACCCGGCCTCGCGACAGTGTGTGTCAAGGCCAATCAGACCTTGTCTTGTAAAGACTTAATCTCTGCTCAAGACATGGGTGACGAAGCGGGCGATGACGTCGGCAGTTTCTGCCAACGCTTCGCGATGTGGGTGATGCCCAACATTCGGCATCTCATAAACAGTCAGCAGACCGGCAGGGCAAAGTCTGCGAGCGGCAGCAATCTGAGCCTTGGTTCCGTAGGCATCCTTCGTTCCCTGGATGATGAGTGCCGGGACGGTCCATCGCGTGAGGGCTGTCTCGATTGTCCATCCGCGCCGAGCCGGATCCAACCAAGCGTCGTTCCAGCCGCGAAAGGCGCCCTCGACATCGGTATGCCGACGGCCGAGACGGACCTTCAGATCGCCCTTGTCGTAGGCGTCCCGGGCCCGTCGGGCCCCGGCCAGCGTCGCCTCCTCGACGAAGAAATGGGGCGCGATGAGGACGCCGCCCCGCACGCGGGTGTCGCCCTCCGCCAACGCGAGGGCCGCGATCGAGGCGCCATCGGAATGGCCGATCAACAGGCCTCTTCGCAGTCCCGCGAGGTCGAAGACCTGGGGAAGTATGGTGCAGGCTTCCTGTTCGAGAAAGTCGGCCCGGCGGGGCAGCGGCACCGGACTCGAGGCCCCATAACCCTGCCGCGAGAAGGCCAGGACACCGCATCCGGTCGTCTCGACCAGAATTTCCGGCAGCGGGCCCCACTGCATGGCAGAACCGAGACCCTCATGAAGCAACACCAGCGTCGGCGCCAAGTCCGGCTGCGGACCGACGAAACGGTATTCCAGCCGTAGGTCGGCCACCGCAAAGGTGCCGAATGTGTCGAGAGGGATCATCCCATCTCCACCATCATCCTCTCCGCGATCTTTTCCGCAATCATCAAGGTCGGGACGTTCGTGTTTGCGCTAGGAAGGCGGGGCATCACCGATGCGTCGGCGACGGACAGGTTCTCGGTTCCGATGACGCGCCCCCCCGGATCGACCACCGCGCCGGGATCGTCGGCCCGGCCCATGCGGCACGTACCGCTCGCATGCCAGACCCCGAAGACGTTGTCCCGGACAAAGTCGTCGAGAGCGCCATCGTCCTGGAGCACTGTCGCCCAAGCGTGGCCGCCTAGGACGGTGCGCAGCAGCGGGGCGCGCAGCACGGCCGGTGCATCGAACACGGGGGCGAGGAGGCCGGTGAGCCGCCGGTTGCGAGGGGAGACGGCGCTCAACCGGCGGATCAGCGGCGAATAGTTCGCGGGGAACAGGTCGTCTGAGCGGGGGTTCAGCGTGGGCGAGACCACGAGGTCGCTGAGCAGCCGAATCCCCGAGGCGAGGCGTTCGAGATCGCGGCGATCCGAGAGCAGGCCGAGGTCGATGTCGGGCGGGCCGGACGGGTTCGCCGGATCGAGACGCAGGCGCCCGACCGAGTGCGGCTGGTTCACCCAGAGGAAGTAGAGCGCGAGGCGTCCGCCGAGGGCGTGCCAGCCGGCACGGGCGGAGGCGGTGAGATACATATCGGAGGCGCAGCCTCCGGGATGGCCGGACGTATAGCGCAGGGCCAGCAAGCTCGCGCGCCGGAAGGTCCCGGGCAGACGGAGCGAGCGGGGAAGGACCTGGGCCATCGTCAAAGCGGGATGGTCCCGCAGGTTCTCGCCGACGCCCGAACGATCCAGCCGGACGGGTATCCCGCAGGCGGAGAGCGCATCGCCCGGGCCGATCCCGGCACGCAGGAGCAGCACCGGCGATTGAAGAGCGCCGGCGCACAGGACCACGGAGGCGGCGCTCACTTGCTGCTCGGATCCGTCGCCCCGCCGCAGCACGGCCCCGGTCGCGCGGCGCCCGTCCATCACCAGCGAACGGACCTCGAGGCCGGCGGCGATGGTGAGGTTCGGCCGGGCCCGCGTCCCCACGTCTAGATACGCGGCGGCGGCCGAGACCCGCGCGTCGTCCCGGTTGGAGAAGGCCGGCGGGAAGATCCCGTCCTCGAACTCGCCGTTCTGATCGACGCGCCGGGGCAGCCCCGTCGCATCGAAGGCGCGGGCGACCGCATGGGCGAAGGGGGGCCATGCGGGCTCCAGGATGCGCCGGATCGGGAGCGGCCCATCATGGCCGTGCAGCGGACCGCCGCAATCGAGGTCGGTCTCGAGCCTGCGGAAATACGGCAGCACGTCGTCCCAGGCCCAGCCCTCGGCGCCGAGCGCGGCCCAGGCCTCGTAATCGCGGGGCAGCCCGCGGTTGGCCGCCTGTACGTTGATGCTGGACGAGCCGCCCATCACCCGGCCCTGCTCGTAGGCCCGCCGCCGCATGCGACCGCGGGAGTCGCGGGTGACCGCCGCGTCGAGCCCCGGCCAGATGTAGGTGTCGCCATGGAACAGCGGCGTCGGATAGCTGTCGAGGATCTCCGCCGGCACCCGGCCCGGCGGTGTATCGATGCCGGCTTCGACGAGGAGCACCCGGCGCCGCGGGTCGGCGGAGAGCCTGTGGGCCATCACGCAGCCGGCAGAGCCCCCGCCGACGATCAACACGTCGACCGTTTCGGGCAAGGCGTTCACGGGATCAGCCGATCGCCGCGCGCCAGTCGGCGCCGGACGCGAGCACCGCGTCGAGATCGACCTCGGCCTCGCCGGGAACGCGGATGCGCTTGAATTTCATGGGGGGCGCGTCGAGGGGAACGGTCGCGTCGAGACCCATCTTCGCGCCGACCCCCTCGCGGCCCGAGGGATCGAGCTTCGAGCCCTGGGCGTGAGGGATGACGACGAGGTCGCGGTCCGCCTGAAACCGCGTCGAGATCGCCCATTCGACTTCCTGCGGGGCGTGGATGTCGACATCCGTATCGACCACGACGGCGTGCTTGATGTCGTAGTGGGCGGCGAAGGCCCCGAGCAGCACGTTCTTGGCCTCGCCCTCCTGCGTCTTCCGCAGGCGGACGTAGAGGTGGTAACGGCCGACTCCCCCCAGGGACAGATGCACGTCCTCGACACCGGGGAAGCTGCGCTGGAGCGTCGCGAGGATCGTGGCCTCGCGGGGGATCGCCCCCAGCAACAGATGCTCCAGACCGCCCCCGACGATCATGTGGAAGATCGGGTCGCGCCGGTGCGTCACCGCGTCGACCCGCATGACGTGCCGCTTGGCCCGCTCCCCGTAATATTGCGGGAACTCCCCGAACGGCCCTTCGGGCTCGCGGATTTCAGGCAGGAGGTGGCCCTCGATCACGATCTCTGCGTTCGCCGGAACGCGCACGCCGTTCGTCCGGCACTTGACCACGTCGAGGGGTTGGCCGGTGAGCGCCCCGGCGATCTCCAACTCGTCGTGGCCGAGGGGCACGATGGCCTGGGATGCGAGGAGGCAGGCGGGATCGACGCCGACCACGAGGGCCACTTCGAGGCCCCGGCCCTGGGCCTCGGCCTTGCGGTAGAAATTGTCGGTATGCCGGGGCAGGACCAGCACGCCGATCCTGTCCGGACCGCTGATCTGGCAGCGCAGGATGGCGACGTTCTGCAGGCCGGTCTCCGGGTCCCGGGAGATCATCAGGCCCGCCGAGATGTAGGGGCCGCTGTCGTGCTCGTTCAGAGTCGGCACCGGCAGGAGCTTCAGGATGTCGAGTCCCTCCCGGTGGACGACCTCCTGCGCGGGGGCGGAGTGGCGTTCGTGCCAGGGGAGCGGCTGGGCGGCGGCCTGCTGGAAATGGGCGACGAGGCGATCCTGCGTGGTGCCGAGGGCTTCCGCCATCCAGGCCCGGCTCGACACGAGGCCCGAGACGATGGTGCCCGGATGCCCCCCGGGCTGCGGAAACAGGCTGGCCTGCCGGCCGTCGAGGCGGTTTGCCACCGCCGCCGCCTCGTGGCGCAAGCCGATTCCCGGCCGCGCGATGGCGAGGCGCCCATCCCCGGACAGCCGATCGAGCCAGTCGCGGAGGGAACGAACGGGAGTGGGCGCGTTCATGCTGTCCTCACGGCGGGGTCGTCTGAACCAAGCTTGCCAGGGGAGGAAGCGTTAAGCCCTTCCCGCAGGCGGGAAAAATAACGATTGGTGATGCCGCCCATCAGCCGGTTTGAATTGCGCCGACCGGCCCGCGCATGGTCCTCTGGCGCGTTGCTCGTGTCGCCCGGGTCCCGTGTATGGATCTCCGTCAGATCTCCTACTTCGTCGCCCTGTTCGAGGAGGGCAGCGTCACCCGCGCCGCGCAGCGGATGAACGTCGTCCAGCCCGCGCTCAGCATGCAGATCGCCAAGCTGGAACGGGAACTTGGCCAGCGCCTGTTCGACCGCCAGCCGAAGGCCATGGTGCCGACAGCCGCCGGCCGGACGCTGCACCGGCTGGTCCACCCGATCCAGCGGGATGTCGCCGAGGCCCGGGCGGCCATGGCGCGCCTGTCCCAAACCGTGTCGGGCCGCGTCACGGCGGGCATCCTGTCGTCCCTGTCGATGAGCGTGATCCCCAGCGTCCTCGCTCGCTTCGCGGCGGCCTACCCAGAGGTCGAGCTGTCGCTGGCCGATGGCTACAGCAGCACCTTCATCGAGGGCGTCGGCAGCGGCGCCCTCGACCTCGCGGTGATCAACCGGCCGGCCCGCCGCCTCGGCCTCGTCATGGCACCCCTCCTCGACGAGGAAATGGTCGTGGTCGGCGGGCGCGATACACCGTTGCCGGTGCCCCTACCCCTCCGGATGGCGGACCTCGCCGCCCTCGACCTGATCCTGCCGTCGACCCGCCACGGCCTGCGCGTCGAACTCGACCGCCGTGTCGCCGCCGCGGACGTGACCCTGTGCCCGAAGCTCGAACTCGACCTGCCCCCCGCGATCGCGGACTTCGTGGCGCGCTCGACGCGTTTCACTGTGCTGCCGAGCATCGCCGTCAGCCGACAGCTCGCCGACGGGTCCCTCAAGGCCTATCGCATCGTCGCGCCGCGCATCGCCCGCGAATTGGTGATCATCCACCATCCGCAGAAACCGCTCAGCCACGCGGCGCAGCTCCTCATCGGCATCCTTGAAGAAGAGTTGAACGCGGCGGCGGCCGCACTCCAGGCCCATATCATCACCGGTTGAGCCCCCGGACTGATGGCAGCGATCAGCCGACGTTATTCGACACGGGCGAGCACACCCCGATACTGTCACCGGCAACGTCGCCGCGCCCGTTGCGGCCGGGAGGAACGATGACACCGCTGCCCCTCGTGGTCGGCATCTCGGGTGCTTCGGGGGTGATCTATGGGATCCGTCTCCTGGAAATCCTGCGCGACCTCGCGATCCCGGCCCATCTCGTGATGTCGCGCTCGGCCGAGGTGACGCTGGCCCATGAGACCGACCTCAAGGTCGCCGACGTCCGCGCCCTGGCCGCCAAGACCTACGCCCAGGGGGATATCGGCGCCTCGATCGCCTCCGGATCCTTCCGGACCCGCGGCATGGTCGTGGCGCCCTGCTCCATGCGGAGCCAGGCCGAGATCGCGACCGGCGTCACATCCGGCCTGCTGACGCGGGCCGCCGACGTGACCCTGAAGGAGCGCCGCCGCCTCGTCCTGATGGTGCGGGAGACCCCCCTCCACACCGGCCACCTCCGCACCATGACGGCGCTCTCGGAAATGGGGGCGATCATCGCCCCGCCGGTTCCGGCCTTCTACGCGCGTCCGGAGAGCCTCGCCGACATGGTGGACCATACGATCGGGCGGGTTCTCGACCTGTTCGACATCGACGCACCCGGCGTCCGGCGTTGGCGGAGCGGAGAAGGCTGACCGGCGCTCAGCCCTCCAGCGCCGTCGCGAGAACCCGCAGCGGTGCCTCCGGCCAGGTCCGGCCGAGATGCGCGGCATAGAGGGCCAGGGCCTCGCCGCCCGAACTCGCCGGCATATCCGGGACCGGCGCGGCCTCGAAGAGAGCCGCGAGAGCGAGGCGCTCCGCCTCGATCTCCGCGAGCTTGATCCGCTCCCGGAGCGCCTCCGTCGTCTGGCCCGAAAGGATGTCCGACCGCATCGCCCGGCGGATCGCCCGTAAGGGACTGATCACCTGCCCACGCCAGGGGCCGATCCGGGCTTCCGCTCCGGCGAGCGCCGAGGCATCCAGCCTTCGTCCGGTCCTCCCGCACCAGATCAGGTACAGGAGCAGGGGCACATCGGCGCCGCCTTCGTCCTGGAGCGCGAGGCAGGCCGCGGCGACGCCGGGCCGGCCGTAGAACGCGCAGGCGAAGGTCCAGAGGGGATCACTCGTCATGGGAGGCCTCCGCCCGCGCAGAACCGTATCGTCAGGCCCGGTCGAGATTGCCCTGCGTCTCGTCGGTCAGGAAGGCACCGACAAGATAGACCAGGGTGACGCCGGTCATGACGACGGCCAGCACCATCGGGATCTGCGTCGGCCCGTCGGCGACGAGGGAGACGAGCGTCGGCAGCATGCCGCCCAGCGCGAAGCCGATGTTCCAGGTCAGGCCCGTCCCCGTGGCCCGCACCGCCGTCGGAAACTTTTCGTTGAGGAAGATCAGCAGCGGCCCGTAGCTGGCGTTGGCGATGAGCGCCAGCAGGAAGGCGCAGGCCGCGACCCCAACGAGGCTCGTCGTGTTCGCCATGGTCAGGAACAGGGCGGGAAAGGCGAGCAGGCGGACGACGCCCATGACGAGGAACGACCGTCTGCGCCCGATATGCTGGCTCAGTTCGCCCATGCCGCAGGCGCCGATCGCCGCCGCGACGTTGGCGCCGATCAGGATCATCGAGGCGGTGGCGTTCGGCACGCCGTTCACGAGCTTGAGAAGGGTCGGCAGGTAGCCGGACGTGAGGTAGTAGGCCGCGCCGCCGCCGAAGGAGATGAGCGTCGCGACCGCGAAGCTTCTCCGGTTGGACGGTGAGAACAGGGAGCGGATCGGCGAGGCCTCCGCCGGAGCGCCTGCCCGGAGCGCCGCCTTCCGGGCCTGGAGATCCTTGAAGATCGGGGATTCCTCGAGATTGCGGAAGAGGATCAGGCCGATCACCGAGGTCAGGAGACCCGAGAAGAACATCAGCCGCCAGCCCCACTCGGTGAAGGCTTCTCCCGGCGCCATGAGCGAGACGACGTAGAAGACCAGGGAGGCAAGCAGGCCGCCGATGGCCGAGCCGCCACCGCCGACCGCCCCGGACATCAGCCCCCGCCACCGCTCCGGGACGGATTCCGTCCCGATCGTGTGAGACGCCGCGACCACGCCGCCGACGAAGATGCCCTGCACGAGGCGGAAGATCAGGAAGATCGCGGTGGCGAGCCATCCGATCTGGCCGACCGTCGGCAGGAGGCCGAAGACCGCCGTCGACAGGCCGACCCCGGTCACCGCCACCATGAGCGCGCGGCGCCGGCCGAACCGGTCCGCATAGGAGCCGAACAGGGCCGAGCCGAGGGGCCGGATCAGCAGCGTGACCGCGAAGGAGGCATAGGCTCCCGCCAGCGACAGCATCGGCTTGTCGGCCGGAAAGAACAGGGCGCCGACGACGGGCGCCACGTAGAGCAGAATGAACAGGTCGAAGAGATCGAGCCCCCAGCCGAACAGCGAGGCCATGGCGGCCGTCGCCGTTTGCCGGCCCGTGGGCTTGGCGTGAGCGGGGGGATCGGATGCGAAGGTTGCGGCGGTCTGCATGGGGTTCCTCCGGGGGATGCGGTCGTTGCCGCGGTGGGCCGGTTCGGGCTCTGGGTCGGGACGGGGGCCATCAGGGCGCGCGCCATCGTGTCCCGCCGGGGCGGGATCGAAGCGGTGCCGTGGGGGTCACGGGGGTGGGGGGAGCTGCCCTGCAGCCCCCCGGCGCGGTGGGTTCAGGAGCCGGTGAAACGCGGGGCGCGCTTGGCGTGGAACGCCTCGACGCCTTCACGGAAGTCGTCGGCCTGCCGCAGGCGGCTGTAGCAGTGTCCCTCGAGCTCGATGGCGATGGATAGGCTCGCGTCCTCGGTGTCGTTGAGGAGCTTCTTGGCGGTGCGCTGGGCGATGGGCGAGAAGGCGCGCAGCTCCTCCACGAGGGCGTCGGTGGCCTTCTCCAGGTCCGCGTCGGGCACGCATTCGGTGGCGATGCCCCAGTCGAGGGCCTGCCGGCCGGGGATGCGCTTCGAACGCATCACGATGTCCTTCGTCCGCGTGATACCGACGATCTTCTGGAGCCGGGCCGAGCCGCCGGAACCGGGGATCTGGCCGAGCTTCTGTTCGGGAAGCGCGTAGCGGCAGGTCTCGGAGACGATGCGGAAGTCGCAGGCCAGCGAGATCTCGAAGCCGACCCCGAAAGTGTAGCCACGGTTGGCGGCGATGACGGGCTTCGAGCAGCGGGCCGGCGCCGCCATGTTCCAGGCGAGCTTCGAGACGTGTTCGGGCGAGGCGTCGAGGAAGCCCTTGATGTAGCCCCCCGACGAGAAGTGCTCGCCCTCCGCCCGCAGGACGATGACCCGCACGCGGGGATCCTCGTCCAGCGCCTCGAACACCTTCCGGATCTCGTCGCGCTGGGGCATCGCGATGACATTCATCGGCGGCCGCGCCAGGATCACGTCGGCACGCTCGCGCTCGGCGTCGATCTCGACGCGGAAGCCGTCGAGGTTCGTCAGGCGCGGGTCGATGGTGGGGGTGTCACTCGTCATGGGGCAGGGCTCTCGCTGAAATTCGTTGGGGGGTGTCAGGCGGCCTCGTGGCCTTCGGCGCGGGGCTCGGCCTCGCCCTCGGGCACGTACTCGCCGGCCACGAGCTGACGGCGCAGCAGCTTGCCGACCGGCGATTTCGGGATCTCGTCCACGAAGACGTAGCGGCGCGGCAGCTTGTGACTCGGCAGGCCGCCCGCCCGGCAATGGGCGTCGAGCGCCGCTTCGTCGGTGCTGCCGCTCCGCTTGATGAAGGCCGCCACGATCCGGCCCCAGCGCTCGTCGGGCAGGCCCACGACGGCGACCTCGGACACGGCCGGATGCAGGGACAGGCGACTCTCGATCTCGACGGGCGAGACGTTCTCGCCCCCGGTGATGATCATGTCGTCGACCCGGCCGGTGACGTAGAGGTCGCCATCGGCGTCGGCGAAGCCGGTGTCGCCGGTAAAGTACCAGCCGTCGCGAAAGGCCTTGGCGTCGGCCTCGGGGCGATGCCAGTAGCCCTCGAAGGCTTCGTCGCCCTTGGCGATGACGGCGATCTCGCCCTCCTCGCCCGGCGCGGCGGTCCGGTCCGGGTCGCCCCCCATGGGCACGACGCGCACCATGGTGTTGAGGCCCGCCCGCCCGGCCGAGCCGGGTTTCACCGCCGCCTCGTGGTTGATCGTGAAGGTGTAGACCTCCGACGAGCCGTAATGGTTGACGAACAGGTCCGGCCGGAACGCCTCGGTCAGGCGGGCGAGCAGGCCGTCCGTCATCGGCGCTCCGGCGAAGCCGAGCTTGCGCACGGAGGTCGTGTCGGTCGCCGGGAAATCCCGGTGGTGCACGAGGTCGTGATAGAGGGTCGGCACGAGGTAGAGGTTGGTGATCCGCTCGGCCGCGATCAGCCGCAGCGCCCCGGCCACGTCGAAGCGCGGCAGGCAGACGAAGGTCCCGCCGATCAGCGACATGGCGAGGAGCGAGCGCACGCCCATCGTGTGGTAGAGCGGCATGACGCCGAGGGTCCGCTCGCCACGCCCGTAGAGGTTTTGCGCCACGTGGGCGAGCGCCGCCGCCCGCTCCGCCCGGTGTCGCCGAGGGACCCCCTTGGGCTTGGCGGTGGTGCCGGAGGTGTAGAGCATCAGCGAGATCGCTTCCGCGTCGACCCGGGGCGTCGCCGGGGGGCCTTCGGTGGCGGCGAGGTCGGCGAAGGCGGTCTCGCCGGGGCCGGGTGGCGTGCCGACGGCGATGCGCGGGATCCGCTGCGACGCCGCGCTATCCCGCAGGCTCCCGGTCGAGACCAGTTCGTAGGCGATGGCGCGGGCTTGCGCGTTCTCGATCGCGAAATCGATCTCCTCGGCCTTGGCCCGCCAGTTGATCGGCGTGATCACGATACCCGCGAACTGGCAGGCCCAGTGCAGGGTCGCCGCCTCGTGCCGGTTCTGAAGGACCGTGACGAGGTGGTCGCCGGGCTTCAGCCCGAGCCGGTCGAGCCCCGCGACGGTCGCGGAGATCACCGCGAACCACTCCGTGTAGGTCAGCCGGGTCTCCCCGTCGACGAGGGCCAGGGCGCGGGGATCGCGGGAGACGCTCGCAAGGAAGCTGGTGCCGAGATCAAGCATGGGCGGCCTCCGGGGATGACGGGGCCGGGATGTCGCCCCTGAGTTCCGCAGCCGCCTCCAGGGCGGCCTCGATGATCGGCGCGTAGCCGGTGCAGCGGCAGAGATGGCCGCCGATCACTTCCGTGATCTCCCGGCGCGACGGGTTCGGCCGAAGCACGAGATAGGCATCGAGCGACATCAGGATGCCGGCGGTGCAGAAGCCGCATTGCAGGGCGTGCCGCCGCCGGAAGGCCGCCTGCAGCACTCCAAGCCGGCCGGGCTCGGGAGCCAGACCCTCGACGGTCCGCACGGCGCAACCCTCGACCCCCACGGCCAGCGTCAGGCAGGCCCGGGCGGGCACCCCGTCGATGGACACCGTGCAGGCGCCGCAGACGCCGTGCTCGCAGCCGACATGCGTGCCCGTGGCCCCGAGCCCGTGGCGCAGGGCGTCGGTCAGCAGGGTGCGGGTCTCGACCTCGACCGTGGTCTCGCGCCCGTTGAGGGTGAAGGCCACCGTGTGACGGCCCTTCGCGTCTAGCTGTGGCATGGCACGGCCTCCTGATGGGTGTCGCCTCTTGCGGCCCTGGCCGCTTCCTCCAGCACCCGGCGGCCGAGACTCCGCACGAGGTCGCGGCGGTAGCGGGCGGTGCCGTGGAGATCGTCCCCCGCGCCGAGGTCCCAGGCGAAGGCGTTGAGGGCATCGTCCAGCGCCGAGCCGTCGAGGTGGGGGAAGTCACGGGCGGTGGGCCGGTCGGCGACGCCGCCGACGGCGAGCCGCATCCGGGTGCCGTCCACGACCGCCGCGCAGGCGACGATGGCGTAGTCGCCGTGCCGACGCCCCACCTCGGCGAAGGCGGTGCCGGCGCCCTCCCGGCGGAGGGGATAGGCGATGGCCTCGATCATCTCATCGTCGGCCCGGTCGGTGACCATCATGCCGGTGAAGAAGTCCTCGGCCGCCACGCGCCGGACTTTCCGGCGGCTGCGCAGGTGAATCTCGCCCTGCAGCGCCACGAGGCAGAGGGGGATTTCCGCGCTCGGGTCGGCATGGGCGACGGAGCCGCACAGCGTCCCCCGTGCCCGGGTCTGGATGTGCCCGACCCACGGCAGGGCGGCGGCCAGCAGCGGTAGGTCCCGGGCGAGCCCCGGCCGGTCGAGCAGGATCGCCTGCCGCACGCCCGCCGGGATGACGAGAGCCCCCTTGTCGAGACGGGGCTCTTTGAGAGCGGGAATGCGCATCACGTCGACGAGCACGGCGGGCTTCGTCAGCCGCATGTTGAGCATCGGCATCAGGGACTGGCCGCCCGCGATGATCCGGGCCTCGGGGCCGTGCTGGCGCAGGGCTTCCAAGGCGTCGTCCAGGGACGTCGCGCGCAGATAGGCGAAGGGCGCGGGCTTCATGCGGACACTCCCAGGCGCGCGAGGAGCCGTCGCAGGGCGGCCGGGAGGCGGAGCCTGCGCTCGCCGGACCCGCCGGCTCGCCGAGCCAGGGCGGTGAAGAATCCGCCGATGATCACCCGCGCGGCCCCGTCGAGGAGGCGCCCGCCCACCGCCGCGACCTTGCCGCCCACCGCCGCCTCGTAGACGTAGGTGATCCGCGTCCCCCCGGCGCCGTCGGGCTCCAGGGTCAGGCGGCCGGTGCCGCCGCCGCTGCCGAGGCCACCCGTCACCGTGCCGGTGAGCGTCACCGCCCGGGGCTCATCGAGATCGCTGAGGGTGACCTCGGCCTTGTAGCGGCCCTTCACCGGGCCGACGCCGAGGGTGACGTCGGCCTGGAACCGTGTGCCGGAGAGCTTCCGCACCCCGTGCGAACCGGGGATGACGGAGGCGAGCACGTCCGGGTCGAGGAGCATCGCCCAGACCGTCTCCGGCGGAGCCGTGACGGCGGCCGAGCCCTCCCCACGCAAGGTGCGGTCGCCCGCCTTCGTGGCGGGCTTCGGGGCAGAGTGGCCGGCGGGGGGCGCTCGTTCCTCCCCGCCCGCCGCGAGGGCAGCGAGCTTGGCGGGGGTCAGGGGCAGGTCGATGGCCTCGAGCCCGAGGGCGTCGGCCACCGCGTTGGCGAGGCAGACCGGGGTCGACATGCAGTTGCCCTCGCCGACTCCCTTGGCGCCGAGCGGCGTGAAGGGCGACGGACTCTCGACGTGCAGGATGCGTAGATCCGGCACCTCGGTCGCGGTGGGCAGCAGGTAATCGGCGAAGGTTCCGGACAGGAAGGCGCCATCGTCGCCGTAGGAGAGTTCCTCGAAGACCGCCGCGCCGAGCGCCTGCGCGAAGCCGCCGCGCACCTGCCCCTCGACCATGCCCGGGTGCAGGATGCGCCCGCAATCGTGCATCGAGACGTAGCGATCGATGATGATCTTGCCGGTGACCCGGTCGATCTCCAGGCCGCAGATGTCGAAGATGAAGCCGTGGCAGAGGGAGGAGTTGATGTGGTCCTCGGCGTCCGGCGCCGTTAGTTCCGGGGGTGTCCAGAACACCGTCTCGCGGATCACCGCGCCGAGATCCTCGGGCACGAGGCCCGGCGACCAGTGGCTCGTGGCGGCCACCCGCGCGAAGGGCAGGCCCGCATCCGGGTTCAATCGCGAGGCGATGCGACCGCCCGCGAAGAGCAAGTCCTCGGGACGCAGGTTCAGCTGCGCCGCCGCGATCCGCGCGAGCCTGTCGCGCAGGCGCGTGGCGGCGAGGTGCGCGACCCCCGCCACGGCGGCGGCGAAGCGGCTCGCGTAGTTGCCCGAGGCGATGGACCACGCATCCTTGGCGGTATCGAGGTCGGCCGTGACGCGGACCTGCTCCATCGGGAGGCCGAGCACGTCGGCCACCACCTGGGCGAGCACCGTCCGGTGCCCCTGGCCCTGCGGCACCGAGGCGACCTGCACCGTCACCGAGCCGACGGGATCGAGGGTGATGGTGGCGGTCGATTGCGCGCCGTTCTTGGGCCCGGCCTTGGCGCGTTCCTCCGCCGTCAGCACGGTGGTGATGTAGCCCATGTTGGAGACGCTGGGCTCGACCGCCGCCGTGAGGCCGAGCCCATAGAGGCGGCCCTCGGCGCGGGCGGCGTCCCGCCGCCGCTTCAGCTCATCGAGCCCGCCGTCCCGGGCGGCTTCGTCGAGGGCGCGCTGGTAATCGCCGGAATCGTAGAGGGCGCCGGTCGCGGTGCGATAGGGAAAGGCGTCGGCCGGAATCAGATTCCGGCGGATCACCGCGAAGGGATCGAGGCCCAGCGTCAGCGCGATGCGCTGCATCAGCCGTTCGAGCGGATAGTAGACCTGCGGCCCGCCGAAGCCGCGCACGAGGCCGGTCGGCGTCTTGTTGGTCAGCACCACCCGGTTGCGCACGGCGACGTTGCGGATGGCGTAGGCGCCGGTGAGGTTGCCGTGCATCCGGTAGAGCGTGGCGGGTTCGGGCGCCCGCAGGTAGGCGCCGCAATCCTCGACCTGATCCCAGTCGAGCGCGGTGACGCGCCCATCCGCGTCGAAGGCGGCCCGGAGGGTCGTGACCCGGTTCGTGGCGGAGACGGAGGCCGAGAGGTGCTCCAGCCGGTCCTCGATCCACTTCACCGGCTGGCCCACGAGGCGCGCCGTGGCGGCGATCAGCACGGCGTAGGGCGCGACGCCCTGCTTCACTCCGAAGCTGCCGCCGGAATCGGGGGGCGTGCGCAGGCGCAGGCGGTTGCCCGGCACCTTCAGCGCCCGGGCCACCACCGCGTGGATGCTGAACGGCCCCTGGAAGTTCGCCAGCACGTCGTAGGAATCGTCGGTGGGATCGTAGGAGGCGACGACGCCGTAGGTCTCCATAGGCGAGCCGGTGTTGCGTGGGTAGCGCACGGTCACGGACAGGCTGTGCGGGCTGTCCGCGAAGGCCGCCTCGGGCTCGCCGTAGCGGAAGCGGCGGTCGCTGACGCAATTGGTGCCGACGCCCTCGTGCAGGATCTCGCTGTCGGGGGCGAGGGCCGACAGCGGGTCGACCACCGCCGGGCGCACCCGGTACTGCACCTCGATCAGGTCGCAGCCGTCCTCCGCGAGGTAGCGGTCGCGGGCGACGACGATGGCGACGGGCTCGCCGACATAACGCACCCGGTCCACCGCGATGGCGCGGGCATCGACGGCCGCCCGCAAGGCCGGGACGAGGCCGGTCGTGACGGCGTCGAGGTCCCGGCCCGTGACCACGGCGGTGACGCCGGGCAGCGCCTTGGCCGCCTGGACGTCGATGCCAAGGATGTCCGCATGGGCGTGGGGCGAGCGCAGGATCGCCGCGTGCAGCGTGCCGGGCCGCGTGCCGAGGTCGTCGATGTAGCGGCCGAGCCCGGAGAGCAGGGCGGCGTCCTCGACACGCTCCACGGACCGTCCGACATAGCTCGATGACACGATGCCCAAGCCGTTTCCTCCGCCGGACCTCTCGATGGGGTCCGTATCTCGGGGAGAATGGCGGCTGCGTGTGGGTGCGGCGATGCCGAGGCGTCTCGCGACTTACCGAAACGTCTCATTCTTTGATGACGGCGCCGTCAGGCAGCGGGCTGCCCGCCCCGCCGGACGATACCGCGGAAGATGCTCGGGGGTACGCTGACGTGGTCCCGGAAGAAGCGCGAGAAATGTGCGGGCGCGGCGAAGCCGAGGCGCATGCCGATCGCGGTGATGGGCTCCTCGCTGCTCACGATGGCCTCGACGGCCTGCTCGATCCGGATCGCGTTCAGGAAGACATGCGGCGGGGCCCCGGTGGATTGCTCGAACAGGCGGTAGAACTGGGCGCGGGAGAGGCCCGCCTCGCGTGCCAGCGCCTCGGTGCCCAGCATGGCGCCGGGCTCTGCCCGCACCCGCGCGATGGTGCGTCGGATGCGCCAGTCGCCAGCGTTGCGCCGGGCGGCGGCGCGGAGGGAGAGGGGCTCCTCGCGCCAAGCCGTGAACCGCTCGATCACGGCGACCATCAGGTTCGACAGCAACTCGTCCTGGATGTGGGAGGAAAGCGGCGCGTAGACCATCTCGGCGGCGAGGTCGTGGGCGAGCCGGCGAATCGTTGGTGTGACGGCGCCCGACGGTTGTCCGAAGAAACCGGGCGCCCCGCTCGCAGCCCAATTCCGCCGGAACGCGCCGAGCCAGTCGGGCTCGATGTACAGAGCCAGGATCATCGCCTTGGCCCGCTGGGGATCGTGCAGGTAGGCGTGGGTCTCCCAGGCGTTGATCAGGACAGCCTGATCGTCGGTGAGCGCGACAACCTGATCGCCGACGAGGAACTGCGTATCGTCTCCCTCGACCTTCAGGAGCACGTGGCAATGCGGGTGCGCGTGGCGGACGAGGCTGCGGTCCATGTCGAGGAGCGCGACGCGGCCGAAGGCGCCATGGGCGATCTCAAGAGCCTCGGACATCTGCACTATTTAGCATGGTCCGCGGGTGGCAGCTAGATCGCCGCCGGGCCCCCCGTCCCGTCAGGGCGCCGCAACCGGTTCGTTCCGGAGCGTGGTCCTCTTGCGGAGTTCGGCGGTACCCATCACCGCCAGGGGAATGACGAGGGCCACATAGGCGTTGTCGATTCCCCCGGGATCGCCGGCGAGGAACCAGCCGATCGTCAGGACGAGGGAAACCAGGATGCTGACGACGGCGGCCCGCGGGGTGCCGAAGCGCGGAGCGTAGAAGGCAAAGACGACCAGGACCGCCAGCGTCGCCCGCAGGGATTTCGCGAGGAAGGTCACTTTCAGGATATCCGGCGCGAAGATCGCCAGGGGAATCGGGATCAGGCCGACGAGCACCGTCATGCTGCGGACGAACCGCAGGGACGATGTCCCATCCTCGCTCCGACGGCGGGGATGATAGAAATCCTTGAACAGCAGGGTGGCGGCGCCGATGCTGAGGGCCGAGATCGTGCCGAACAGGGACCCCGCCAATCCCGCCACCACGATGGCGGCCAGTAGATCGTCCATCCGGGCGATCAGGCCCGGCAAAGCCTGGATCGCGGGGATTCCCGGCAGCAGCGCCGCCGCGCAGACACCGACCAGGGCGGCGCCGATGCCGAACGGCACGAGCAGGAAGGCACAATAAAAGCTGGCCAGCCGCGCCGTGCGCCCGTCCTGCACGGTATTAATGGCCTGGATCACGTATTGCGTCGAGAAGACCGCGCCGATGCCGGCGACCATCCACGCGAAGATCTGCGACCAGCCGACCGTATCGACCGCGAACATCGCTTCGGGCACGCGGGCCCGCAGGTTCGCGAGGCTGCCGACCTGAGACAATCCGAAGGCGACGGCCGCGAGGATGCCAAGATACTTCACGACGGCATGGAGGACGTTCGTGTAGATGACCGAGCGCATCCCCCCGACACTGACATAGAGCGTCGCGACGATACCCGTGATGACGATGGCACTGGTCCGATCGACGTTGAGAAGACCTGCCAGGATCGTACCGCCGCCCGCATAGGTCGAGACTGCGACGATCTGCAGCGCGAAGATCATAATGATTGAGGTCGCGAGCTTGGTCGGGCGACCGTAGGCCTTATTCAACGCCCCGGAGATCGTATTCTCGCCGAGTTCCTTGAAGCGGGGCGCGAGTAGGATGGCGTAAAGAACGAATCCGACGGCGAGGGCGAGGACGTTCCAGGCTGCCGACACGCCGACTCTGTAGGCCGTCTGTGTGGTACCGACGCTCGTCGCAGTCCCGATGAATTCCGACATCAGCAGAAAGCCGATCAGGAACGCCGGATAGCGCGTGCCGCCGGAGGTAAAGCTTCCCGCGCTCCTCGCATGGCGTCGCACAGAGAAACTGATCAGCCCCATCGCCGCCATGTAGGCCAGGGTCAGGGAGAGAACGATCCAGTTTGGCTGCATGGGTGCGGCCTAACGGCAACGCCGTAGCGCCTGGGCGCCAAGGGACCCCAGCATGTTTCCTCCGAAATCATTCGGGGCCGCAGCTTTCTTCGCAGGAACGAGAAGCAACGGCCATTGCGGGGAAAATTAGATTTTGAAGAGGAAGCGGACAAATATTCTGATTTGATCGGCGCCATCAGATAATCTGATTCAGCACTATAATTAATATAAAACGCATCTTTCTAGCCTAAAAAGCTAACATACTCTCAGTGACCCATGTCTGCCATCTCGGGCGGAGTTGGCGCATCCCGATAG
>NZ_JBKFAL010000004.1:0-334693 GCF_053345625.1 Methylobacterium sp. D53M | reverse complement strand
GGAAGCTCTCCTCGAGGAGGGCTGCGAAATCCTCGCGGCTCGGGCCACGCCCCAGAGCGGTACCTGCGGTCATTCTGTCTCCTGAACGGCCCCCGGCGGAGGCCCGTTGCGTCGGCGGCTCGCGTTGCAGGCGCCCCCGTTCGCCGCGGCCTTCCCGGAGTCTTTCGGGAGAGGCGACCGGTCCCGCGGGACCCGGTTTGCCGACGCGTCGATACGGATGACGAGGGCGGTCCGTCCGGCGGCCCGGCGGGCGCGCCAGAAGACGAGCGCGCGAGGGCGGATCCGGGAGGACGCGCGTCCCTTACAGCATCGGCCTTGCGACTTCAACCGATTAGGGTTTTAGGCTCGCGGGGCGGAGGACGGTCCGCGGGGTCCGGGCGATATCGGTGGTCTTGCCGCCGGCCGCAGATCCGGCAAACTTGTCCGCCGTCGAACGTTTGCGGTCGCGCTTCCGACGGCCGAGGGGGCAACCCCGCTCGACCGAGGTCCGCGCCGGTCGGCGATCCGGGGCGTAAGGGGGTGAAGCGTGGGTTGTCCTGATCTCGACTCTCGGGCTGCCCGCCGTCGGCGCGGCGGCACCGCGCGCTCCGCGCGATCCGGGGCCTGAGCCCCCGATGCCGAACGGGTACAGCACCCCGATGGAGATGCTGGCGCGCAAGCTCGACAGCATCGCGCGGCTCGCCGATTCCGACCGCGCGGCGCTCCTCGATCTGCCGCACACGGTCCGGAACCTGCCGGCCCGCCACGATATCGTCCGGTTCGGCGACCGGCCGACCCACAGCTGCCTCGTCCTCCAGGGCTGGGTCTACCGCTACGCCGCCCTCGCCGAGGGGGGGCGGCAGATCCTGTCGTTCTACATCGCGGGCGACGTGCCGGATCTGCAGAGCCTTCACCTGCACCGGATGGATCACAACCTCGCCACCCTGACGTCCTGCGTGGTGGCGCTGATCGCGCACGACGACCTGCGCGCGGTCCTCCTGCGCAATCCGGGGCTCGCCGGCACCCTCTGGCGCGACAGCCTCATCGACGCCGCCCATTACCGCGAGCGGATCACCAGCCTCGGGCGGCGGCAGGCGCTCGGTCGCGTGGCCCACCTGTTCTGCGAGCTCTATCTCCGGCAGAAGGCGGTCGGGCTCGCGCGCGGCCTGAGCTGCCCGCTGGTGCCCAAGCAGTCCGAACTCGCCGACGCGCTCGGCTTGACCAGCGTCCATCTCAACCGGGTCCTGCGCACTCTGCGTGGACGCGGGCTCGTCACGCTGAGCGGCGGCATCCTGACCATCGAGGATTGGGACGCGCTGACGGAGGTCGCCGAGTTCGACCAGACGTTCCTGCACCTGGCGAACAACCCGGCGCCGGCCCGAGAGACCGCCGAGGCGATGTAGCGGGTGGGGCCGGGTGACGCGGCGGGCGCGCGCCTCAGGCGGCCCGGGCCAGGGTCTCCGGCGCCTCGGTCACCGCGTCGGTGTGGACGTCGAACCGGACCAGATGGGCGGCACCGAAGCTCGTCGTCAGGGCGCAGTCGGTGGCGTCGCGGCCGCGGGCCATGACGATGCGGCCGATGCGGGGCCGGTTGTGGCGGGCGTCGAACGTGTACCAGCGCGGCCCCTCGGGCCCTTCGAGGAAGACCTCGAACCACGCCGAGAAGTCCATCGGCGCCGGGTCCTTCGGCACGCCGATATCGCCGAGATAGCCGGTGGCGTAGCGGGCCGGGATGTTCATGCACCGGCACAGGGTGATCGCCAGATGCGCGAAGTCCCGGCACACGCCGACGCCCTGCGTGTAGCCGTCGAAGGCGGTGCGGGTCGCGTCGGCCTGCTGGTAGTCGAAGCGCAGGCGGGTATGGGCGAAGTCGACGATCGCCTGGACGCGGGCCCAGCCCTCCGGCGTGCCGCCGAACAGGGACCACGCGATGCCCGACAGCTTGTCGGTGTCGCAGTAGCGGGAGCCGAGCAGGTACGGCACGACCTCGTCGGGCAGGTCCTGAACGGCGATCTGCCGGGCGCCGGGGGCCTGATCGTCCGGCAGCCCGCTGTCGGCGATCGTGAAATCGGCCGCCATGGTGATCCGGCCGCCCGGCGCGACGATGCGCGTGCAGACGTTGCCGAAGGCGTCGACGTGCTGCGACGCCGCGACCGGCGGATCGAAGGCGATCACCTCCGGCGTCAGGAGGTCGCCCCGCCGCTCCGGGCGCACGTTGAGGAGCAGGTTCATCGGCGTGAGGCCGAACGTGTCGAAGGCGATCGAGAAGCCGGTGCGGATATGCATCGTCGGGGACCGTGAGGAAGGACGCCGGCCGACGGAGCGGCAGGCGGGTCGTTACAGTACAGGGCCCAATAAGCCGCGAGCCGGGGCCGAGTTCCGTCGATCAGGTCAGTTCAGGCCGGTTTGAACTGCCCGAATATTTGGCAGAGCGGTGCCCGCGCCGGAGGTGCCGCGCCCGGACCGGCCGGCATCCGATGAGCCATGCGAGAGCCTTGCGGGAGCCATGCGGCAGGCCGGGGGCGGGGCTGCGGTCAAGCGGGGCGGTCCGTCACCGCGCCATGTTGCAACGCACACGGCGCCCTCTTATCCCAGGCCGCTCGACTCCAGGGCCTGCCGGCACCGCCCGGCCCGGCCTGCTGCCAGACGATCGACGCCCATGACGCCCGACAAGCTTTCCCTGCCGAAGGACAAGATCCGCGTCCTGCTGCTCGAGGGCATCAACGACAGCGCCGTGGCGCTGATGCGGGCGGCCGGCTACACCAACCTGACCCGGCTGCCGAAGGCGCTGGACCGGGAGGCCCTGCACGAGGCGCTCCAGGGCGTGCACATGGTGGGCATCCGCTCGCGCACGCAGCTCGACGCTTCCGCCTTCGAGGCGGCGGACCGGCTCCTGGCCGTGGGCTGCTTCTCGGTCGGCACCAATCAGGTCGATCTAGAGGCCGCGCGCCACCGGGGCATCCCGGTCTTCAACGCGCCCTTCTCCAACACCCGCTCGGTGGCGGAGCTGACGATCGGCGAGATCGTGATGCTGCTGCGCCGGATCGTTCCGCGCTCGGTGGGCGCCCACGCGGGCCGCTGGGACAAGTCGGCGGTGGGCTCGCTCGAGGTGCGCGGCAAGACGCTGGGCATCGTCGGCTACGGCAATATCGGCACGCAGCTCTCGACCCTGGCCGAGGCCATGGGCATGCGCGTGCTGTTCTACGACCACACCGACAAGCTGCGCCACGGCAACACCGAGCCGGTCGAGACGCTGCACGCCCTGCTGGCGCAGAGCGACGTCGTCTCGCTGCACGTGCCGGAGACCGACGCCACCGCCAACATGATCGGCGCCGCCGAGATCCGGGCGATGAAGCCCGGCGCCTTCCTGATCAACAACGCCCGGGGCACCGTGGTCGATCTTGAGGCGCTGGCCGCTGCCCTGCGCGACGGCCATCTCAAGGGCGCGGCCGTCGACGTCTTCCCGGTGGAGCCCGGCTCGAACGCCGAAGCGTTCGTGAGCCCGCTCCAGGGCCTCGAGAACGTGATCCTCACCCCGCATATCGGCGGCTCCACCGAGGAGGCGCAGGAGCGGATCGGCTCCGAGGTGGCGCGCAAGCTCGTGGACTATTCCGATATCGGCTCGACGGTCGGCGCGGTGAACTTCCCGCAGGTGCAGCTCCCGGCCCGTCCGACCGGGACGCGGTTCATCCACGTCCAGCGCAACCTGCCCGGCATGCTCGGGCGGCTCAACGACGTGTTCTCCCGCGGCCACGTCAACATCGCCGCGCAGTTCTACCAGACCGACGGCGAGGTCGGTTACGTGGTGCTGGAGACCGACGCCACCGACGCGGATGCCGAGGCGCTGCTCACCGAGATCCGCGCCATCCCGGGCACGATCCGGGCCCGCCTCCTCTACGAGCGCCGCTGATCCCGAGGCGCGCGCGGGAATTTACGATGCGCGCGTGAACGCGGCGGGTCTTGCCGCGTTCGTCTTGCGCGGCCAAGCTGGCCGCTGTTCAAGTCAGGGACGGCACCATCGACGGCCTCGGCCGGTCGAGCGCCCGGCCGGCGGAGGAATTGCGGTGACGAAGCGTGTAGCGTGCGCATGGGCCGGCCTCGTGCTCGGCATCGTCGGGTCGGTCTCAGTCGTCTCCGGCGCGTCGGCGGATTGCCTGCGCCGGGTCTACAACCGGTCGAACCTCGTTCTGGTCGCCCGTCAGGACGGCGGCCCGCCCGCCACGCTGCTGCCCGGCCAGTCGCTCCCGGTGCGGCTGGCGCGGCCGGGCCAGATCGACATCTCGGCCTATTGCGGTGGGCCGGGCGCGGGCGGGACCCCGGTCACCCAGCGGACCTTCGATTACGAGGCGGTGCTCGACCGCTGCTTCGTCCGGTTCGGGGGCGACCTGTTCGTGCCGCAGATCGGGCGCGGCTTCATCGGTCTCCAGGAGACGGCCCCGTTCACCGTCAACAACCCGCGCCAGGGCGACATCATCCTCGGGCCCGCGGCCGGCGCGTCTTGCCCGCTGCCGGCCGCCGCTCCCGTGCTGAGCCGCCGGGGTTGAGCGTCAGAGATAGTGCCGGAAGACGACGCCCGCGTCGTCGGTCGCGCCCGGTTGCGCGGGCGACACCGGCCCGATGAATGGGCTCGCGAGGCGCAGGGCCACGAGTCCGAGGGCTGCGAGCGCCGGGGCGAGCAGGCGGAACGGGCGAGCGAGCATGGACGCCTCCGTCGCGCCGCCGATCCCGTCCGCGTCGTGCGGACAGACTGGGTGCGCCTGTGAAGGATCGCACCTTACGGCCGAGCTGGACGTGCCGAAGCGCACATGGGTAACGTTAAGGTCGTGCCCGGATCGCGGTGCCGGCGGGGACGACGTGACGGTCGGGCGCTTGCGTCCATCGCCTCGCTGGCAAGTCCGCCGATGCCCTCCTATGCTGCCCACATCGGGGGCTGCCTGGGATCGCGCTGCACGGGCCGCGGCGGCGCTTCCCGGGTAGAACCGACTGCGTGAACGAGGACGCGCGTATGCTGACCCAGACAGGCAACTCGATTCTCCGAGGCGATCTCGGCGTCGAGGAGACCACCGAGTCCGACAACATCGTCCGCTGGGACGGCGAGCGGCTCTACGTGGAGCAGGACGTCTACCACAACGGGCAACTGGTTCACCGCAAGTACCGCCGCACCGTCACCGAGCCCGTCGCTCACGCGCTCTGGGCGATCATCAACCGCGCCAAGCAGTGAGCTGGCAGTGAGCTGGCGGGCGCGTCGCGGACGCGCCCGCCCGATCCGGGCTTCCGCCAGTCCCGGCAGTGCCGGAGCGGAGCCTCGCGGACGTGTCCGGCCGGCCACGGCGAGTCGGGGACCGGATCTTCGAGCGGTGCGGCAGGAGACGCTGCCTGTATCGGTTGCGCGGCAGGGCGTTCGGTCCCGGATTTCGGTCCCGGCGTCCCAGATCCCCGCTATCCTCGACGATCCCGTGGCGGCGCGTCCCAGCCCGAGGCGCGGCCGCACCGACATCCCGTCCGCGCCGGGCGCTCCGGGCTCAGCCCGAGCCCGCGCGCAGCTAGGCGGCGACGGCCGCCGTCGGTGCGACGAGGGTGAGATGGGCCGGCCGCAGCGCCTCGAGGCGGTCATGGGCGTTGTCGAACGCGGCCCGGATCGTCGTGCCCGCGTCCTCGACGGCGACCAGCACCGCCAGCTTCTGGGCGGTGGCCCGATCGGCGAGACCGCGCGCGGCCGAGACGAGCGACTGCTCCAGGCTCAGGAATTCCGTCTCGGCATCTTTCCCGGCCTCGCGCGCCACCGACGCGAGGCGGTCCAGTACGGCTTCCAGGGCGTGGCGCAGGACAAGCGTCCGCACGCGCTCCTGCAGGAGCGCCCTCTCGTCGATCTTCATCGGAATCGGTCCGGGTTCGGGAACACGGCCAAGTTCTCATACTTCGGGGCTGTGTGCAGCCACCTTTTTGCAACAGCGCAATACTGTCTCGCGACATGAGCGCTCCGCGGGTTCAACGTCTCGGGGGCCCGATCCGGCACAGTTGTTCTACAATCGTGTGCCGAGTATTTGGGCATTTCCAGAATCGAATGCGCCGTCTCGACAGATTCAGCGCACAGAAACGCCCGCTTGGAGGCCCGGTTCGCCGTCCGAATACCTCCGCTCCGGCAGGGGCGATGCTGGGGCCGCACCGCTCGAGCCACCGTCCGACCCGGGCCCGCGGCGTCCGGAGCGCGCTCCGCGGGTCAGTACGGCGTGCCGCCCCGGCGCCGGTCCCGCAGGGCCTCGGCATGCCATTCCAGCTCATCGAGGAAGCGGCCGGCCGCCGCCGAGAGCCAGGGCTCGGCGGGGACGCCCTGCGCGTCGATGACCTTCTGGAGTCGCGGGATCGGCAGAAGGGAGGGGATGCTGGACATGCCCATCTCGGCGAGCATGGCCCGCAGCGGCATCGCGGCCCGGACGCCGCCGAACTGGCCGGCCGAGTAGCAGCAGATGGCCGAGGGCCGCCAGAAATACTCCTCGAGGAAGTGATCGAGGGTGTTCGACAGTGCCGGCGGCACACCGTGGTTGTACTCGGCCGTGACGACCAGAAAGGCGTCGGCGCGGCGGAAGAGGTCGGCGCAGCGCTGCAGGGGCTCCGGCGCCGTCCCGGCCGGGTATTCCTTGTACATCCGGTCGAGGAGCGGGAGCGCCAGCTCGGCCGGATCGACCAGGGGGGCGGCGTGGCCGCGGGACTCCAGCTGCGCGATCAGGAAGCGCGCGGCGCGGATGCCGATGCGGTCGGTCCGAACGCTGCCGAGGATCACGGGGACGGTCAGGGCCATGGCGCTCTCCGGTTGCCCCGATCATGCCAGAGGCGGCCGCGCCGCTCCAGCCGCGGGCCAAGCCCGGGATCGTCAGACCTTGGTGGTGCTGGTCAGCGCGGCCGCGATGCCGAGCGGTCCGCCGGCCGCGTAGGCGGTCACCGCCTTTGTCACCTGCTGCAGGAAGGATTGCAGGTCGCCGCCGCTGCCGGTCCCCGTCGCGGGATCGGCGGTCGCGGTGGTGGACGTGCTGGTGGACGTGCTCGCGGACGAGACCGCAGATGAGGCCGCGGACGCGTCGGTCGCGGTGCCGGTCTGGGCCGCACCCTCGCTCTGCTCGGCATCCGACACCGGCCGGTGGCCGTGATGGCCGCGATGGTGATGGACGGCGGACGCGCCGCCCGCGGCCTGACCGGGCGCCGTACCGGTGGCGTTGCCGGTCGTCGACGTGTCGTCGGCGTTGGCGGCGGCTTCCGCGGGCGCCGTGACGCCGGTCTGCAGTCCCATCTGGCTGAAGTCCGACTGCAGCTGGAGGAGCGACGCCATCAGGTCGTTCGACAGGGTCGGAGTCGAGGTCGTCCCGGTCGACGGGGCGGTGTCGTCCGCGGCCGCCTGCTTGCCGGTCTCCTGGTTCGCCGTCGCGGCGGTGCCGACATCGAGGCGGGCGGCGTTCGCCGCCCGCGCCTGCCTGAGGGCGCTGACGAGATCCCGCTGGAGTGAACTGCCCGAAACCGTGTTGACCGACATGGTACGCCTCCGCGACCGCCCTCGCGGTGGACAGGCACGGGTCATTCCAGAATTTTCCCAATGATTTCAGCGGCGCATCCGGGCTCTCGGCCGGCAGGTTCGGCCGAGCGGCAGAATCTGCCGGCCGCGCCGGCCGACAGATACCGCATCGGCACGGATCCGGTCGGGTCGCGCGCGCCGGTCGTCGCGACGGCGCAGGTTCTCGGGCGGTGTCGCCGTCGCCGCCACGGAGATCCGGGCCCGTTCGCATCGTCTCGCGCGGTTCCCGAACAGCCGCGACATGCCGCCGTCGTCGCGAGATTGTCCGAAGTAGAACAGTAGACCAATTGCTCCATCGCGGTCGCGATGAGCGGAGATGCGTCTGTCGTTCTATTCGCGCGCCACGGCTCAGCTCTCGAGCGTGGCCGGAACAACTGCGCCCGGAACGATGAGGACCCTGTCGGGTTGGCTCCGTACTGGCCACCACGAGGTGCACATGACGACCAAGCCACCGCCCGTCCCGCCGGCCAACCGGTCCGACAAGGGTCCCGGCAGCGCCACGGAAGCGCCGCTCACGCAGGGGCGCGCCGGATCCCAGACCAAGGATCCGGACAAGGTCGGCCAGGCCGGAAACTCCAAGGTGAACACCACCAACCAGGGCTATCAGCAGGATCGCTGACCGCCCGATCCGCGCGGGCACCGCGAGCCGCCGTGCCCGAGACGTGATGATCCGCATCGGAGAATGATCATGGCGAATGCCAGTCGGCACAAAGTCGGTCCCGGCGCTCAGGGCAAGGGAACCGGATCCGGGGCCATGTCGGACCTGCCCGAAGGCGTGCTGCCGGAGAACATGGTGCTCAGCAACCGCGACAAGTCGCGGCACAGCGACGAGCGCGGTCTGGACAGCAAGAACGTCCAGACCGAGCAGTACCAGGACCACGCCGGCAACCGGCAGGTGGTTGCCGAGACGGGCGCCGACACCGACGGCAACACGAGCGGCCTCGCGAACCCGAAGACGGACGAGTCCGGGGCGCAGAGCAGCCTCAAGGCCCAGCAGCACTCGTAGGTCTCCGGCTCACGAGCGGGGCGGCGCGCCGCTCTCCGATCTGTCGCGGGACAAAAGGAAGCGGGATTGGCCGTCTCGCGCGCGACGTTGATCAGAGTAGACGCAACAGAGCCTGAGTGGCGACCATGAACACGACAGTCACAGCGATCGCGTCGGCAATCCTTGCCGGCGCTCTCCTCGGGGCGCCGACCGGAGCCCAGGCGCAGGCGGGCAGTTTCGCCAACCACGGCTTCGGCAACCACAATTTCGGAGCCGCGGCCGTCGGCGGCGGCGGCTTCAGCAGTCCCGGTGTCGGGGCTGGCGCCGCGGGCGGCGGCTTCGCCAACCGGGGCTTCGGCAATCACGCCTTCGGGCCGACTGCAGGTGCCGGAGGGGGTAGCTTCGCCAATAACGGCTTCGGCAACCACAATTTCGGCCGACCGGCTGTCGGCGGCGGATTCGCCAATCCCGGGTTCGGGCACGGGCTCGGCGCCCACCGGGGCTACGGTCATCATCGCCATTACGGCTACAACCGCGGCTACTACGGCCGCCCCTACGGCTACGGCTACGGACGGGGCGGATACGGGCTCGGCGGCCTCGGCCTCGGCCTCGGCGTCGCCGTGGGCGGTCTGTACGGCGGCTACGGTTATCCGGGATACGGCTACGACACCGGGTACTACGGCGGTTACGCGCCCGTCACGTACGGCTACGCCGACACCGAAACCTACCGTGTCGCGGACGACGACCGTTACTGCGCGCGCCGGTTCCGATCCTACGACCCGCAGAGCGGAACCTATCTCGGCCGGGATGGACGTCGCCACCGCTGCCGGTGAGCCGCGACCGTCCTGACGACGGCCGCATCACGCTCGGACCATCCCCGCCGACGCCGCGGCGTCGGCGGGGATGAAGGTGCCATCGTCACGACCGGCCGGATCGGCGCGGCGGATCGCCGGCGCTAGGCGTCCGCCTCGCTCGCGTCATCCCCGCCGGTCGCACCCAGTGCGGGCCCCGGCCGATACGCGTCGAGCGTCGCGTAGGCATCGGTGTCGGTGAGCCCGAGCCGTTCCATGTCGGTCAGGAAAGACAGGATGTCGGCGTCGACCGGCTCGCCGCTCTCCTTGCGCTCGATCAGGGTATTGACCAGCTCGAGGGCGCTGATCGACGTGGCGCTGGGTTCGTTCGCATCGGGGAAAGCCATGGCCGGTCTCTCGCAGGAGGGCTCCGGGAACTAGGTCACCGCGAGGCCATCGGCCACACGCGACGGTCGTCGCGATCGACCACAGTCGATGTCGCCGCGCGCTCCGACAGCGCCATGCTGCATCCGTCACATCGTCGGATGCGACGTCGGCGCGCTCTCGCGGTACAGGGCCTCGTGCTGCCACGTGGGATGGTGCGCGTCCGGTCCGACGTGCCGGCCGACATACAGGGACGCGAGCAGGCCGAGCAGGAGGAACAGACCGATGGTCACCGCGTCCGGATGCCGGCGCGCGCTGTGGATGCCGAAGCACCCCAGCGTGAAGACGGCCGCCAGGGCCAGGGAACCGAGCATGCCGCCCGACATCGGGATCACCGCCGTGCCTGTCGTCGTGGCTCAGCGCGCCGCGCCACATCGGGGCGGGCGGCACGGGCGCACGACGTAGACGTTCGAGGGCGCGCGAAACATCCCGCCATCCGTCGGCGCCACCGCGCGCCGGATCCCGCGGAGAGTGTAGAGGATCGATCCGCGACGGCACCGGTCGGCAGAGGCGCCGGCACGCCCGCATCGCGCCAGTCGAACACGGCACGTCGCACGTATTGACGGATGCCGGAACGGCGCCGCTGTTCCCGAACCTCAGAACCCGGGACGGGTGAGAGCGCCGAAAACTCAGTTCGATCAAAATGTTGGTAAGTGGATGGCTCCCCGAGCAGGACTCGAACCTGCGACAAGGCGATTAACAGTCGCCTGCTCTACCAACTGAGCTATCGGGGATCACGAGGGGGTCTCTACACACCGGGATGGCGGGACGCAAGGGCCTCGATGCACGATCCGCGTCCAAACCGACGCGGTGCGCCCCCCGACACAGCGCGTGGCGCCTCCCGCGGAGGTCGGGAGGCCCGGAATGTGACTGATCGGCAACATCGTCGCCGAGGCCCGTCGCCGGCTCTGCCGGTCCGCGGCCGGTGGAAGTCATCCGTCTGTCGTCTCCTGCTCCTACGGGGACCGCCTGCCGGCGCGCCGGTGTGACGACCCTGCCGCTATGCCGACCCATCGCTGCCTCGACCCACAGGACCCCTACGCCGAACGCGAGGTGCGCGTCGCCTTCGAGTGGAGCGCCGACCATCCCCGCCTGATCGCGGCCCTGGACGAGCACGAGGCCGATATCCTCCCCGACCTCGTGGAGGCCCAGCGCGACGATCTCCGTCGCGAGATCGTGGCCGCCTTACCGCTTCCAGAGCCGTGCATCCCAGGTCGGACCGAGATCCGCCTGCCGTGATCGCCGACCCGTGTCGCGCGCGGCGATCCAGCTTCGTCCGGGCGAAACAGTGCTGCTGCCTGCCGGCGCATCTGCCGACAGCGCTCGCGAGATTGAACTGACAATCCGGCACCGGCCGAGATCCGCGAATTCTTCCTCCGATGTGCCCCTGGATGCTGAGGTTGAGCCGGGCTGCGCGATGGCAAAAATCTCGGAGATTCAGAGTATAAGATAAATGTTTTTGCCGGCTATATTTACCTGTTCAAAAAGATTTGCTTCGATATAGCTGCGGTCACACGAATCTCCGGCCAGAAGCGGCTCGTCGCCATGCGCATCTCACTCGGCCTGAAGCTCTCCGCGGTGATCGGGCTGCTGGCCCTGGTGGCGATCGGCATCGCTGCCTTCGCGGTTCGACAATCGAACTGGGAGCAGGAGCGGGCGGCCGCCACCGACCGGATCTGGAACGCCGGCCTTCAGGCGGGCGCCCTGGGGCAGGCGATCGAGCACGCGGTGGTGCAGGCCACGGCCCTCTACACCGCGGAGGACACGACCGAGGCGCGCACGCGGCTGTCGGCGCTCCACGACGCCCTCGCCACCGTGGAGCAGGTGCGGGTGCCCTTCCTCGAGGCCATGGAGGATCAGCTCCCCGCCGACCGACGGCGGCGGTTCGACCTCTTCGTCAAGGAATTCGTCGCCTACCAGACCGATACGGCCGAACTCGGCCTGACGGTCTCGCCCAAGGCCGCGCTGATCCAGGCGACCGACGAGGCAACCGTGAAGAACCGCGAGCGCATGGTGGCCGAGATCGGCATTCTCGGACGGGAGGTGCTGAACCGCCTGAACGCCCGTCGCGCCGCGGACGCGGCCGACCGCCGTCGGGCGCGGATCACCCTGGTGGCCGTGCCGGCCGCGGCCCTGGCGTTCGGCCTCCTCGCGGCGATCTGGATCATCGTGAGCCAGGTGCGGCGGCCGCTGCATCGGCTCAAGGAGGGGATGACGGCGCTCGCCGCCAACGATCTCGGCCGCGCGATCCCGTTCACGCACCGCCGCGACGAGATCGGCGAGATGGCAGCCGCCATCGCGGCGTTCCAGACGGCGCTGATCGAGAAGCGCGACCTCGACGCCGAGGCGCAGGCGCGGCGCGACCGCGACCGCAGCCGGGCGGAGGCCCTGGCCGTGGCCACCCGCACCTTCGAGGCCGAGACGCACCGCGCCGTCACCGATCTCGCCGACTCGGCCGAGGCGATGCAGGCGGCGGCCGACACGCTCTCGGGCAACGCGGGCGCGATGGCGGCCGAGTCGGCCGTCGTCGCCGGAGCGTCGCAGCAGAGCGCGGGCCTCGTCGACAGCATCGCCAGCGCGGCCGAGGAGCTCTCGGCCTCGGCGCGGGAGATCGAGGCGCGGGTCCGTCACACCAGCGCGATCGCCACCTCGGCCCTCTCCGACACGCAGGGGCTCAAGGAGACGGTGATGAGCCTCTCGCAGGCGGCCGAGGAGATCGGCGCCGTGGTCACGCTGATCCGCGAGGTGGCCGAGCAGACGAACCTCCTCGCGCTCAACGCCACGATCGAGGCGGCCCGCGCGGGCGCCGCGGGGCGGGGCTTCGCGGTGGTCGCCGCGGAGGTGAAGGCGCTGGCCGGCCAGACGGCGCTCGCCACCGACCGCATCACCGGGCAGGTCGGGGCGATCCAGGGGGCCGCCGGGCGCACGGTCGGCGCCATCGGCACGATCGGCGAGACCATCGCCCGGATGAGCCTGATCGCCTCCGAGGTCGCGGACGCCACCGACCAGCAGGGGCAGGCCAGCCAGGAGATCGCGCGGGCGATCTTCGGCGCGGCCGCGGAGGCCCGGCAGGTCTCCGAGAGCGTGGCGGGCGTTCAGGCCGCGGCCGCGTCCAACGAGGCGCAGGCCGGGCAGGTGCGCGGCAGCGCCGCCCGGGTCAATGCCGGGACCCACAGCCTGCAGCGGGCGATCGAGACCTTCATGGTGGAGGTCCACGGCGCCTGACGGGCGCGCACCGGCCCGTCACGGCCGGCACAATCTGTCTGGGAAGGATGGAGGCCTCGCCCGGAATCGAACCGGGGTGCAAGGATTTGCAGTCCTCTGCGTAACCACTCCGCCACGAGGCCTTCCCGAACGGCGCTGCCGTCCCGTCCGGAGCTTGGCGGACAGCTCCGGGTGCGCGTCTCTAGCAGAGGTCGGCGGTCGCAGGCAACGGCCCCGAGGCCCGGATCGCGCGGACCGCGTCAGCTCTGCCAGACCCGCGGCATCGGCAGGCCGCGGTAGCCCGCGAGGAAGCGGGCGACGAGCCCGCGCAGGGGCCCGACCGCGTCGCCCAGCGCGCGGACCGCCAGATGGCCGTTCCAGGCGCTCGCCGCCGCCGTCGTCCCGGGCGACGCGGCCTCGGCCAGCCGGGTCCGCGCCTCCTCGAGGCGCGCCTCCGCCCCGGCGGAGAGGTCGAGAATCGTCGCGCAGGCGCGGGCGCCGCCGCCGATGGCCGGGCGAGCGAGGTGGTCGCTGATCGGCCCCTCCAGCAGGAGGTCGTCGGCGTAGGCGAGGCGCCCGCCCCGGCGGATCCGCCAGGAATCCGCGAACAGCCCGTCGCCGATCCGCTCGCCCCGGGCGGCGCGGCCGAACGCCACGACCTCCACGGCGAGCAGCGCGGCCCCCTCGGCGAGATCGGCCACGAAGCGCCGCCGCACCCGGGCCCGATCGAACAGGATCGTCTCCTGCGGCAACCAGGCGAGGCCGGCCCCCTCCCCCAGATGCAGCGTGTTGACGATGCGGCTCACGGGGCCGTCAGAGCGATAGATCTTCTCGGCCGCCGTCGTGGTCAGAACCAGCTCGGCCCCCGGTTCGAGCGTGAGGTCGATGGCGAAGGTGTCGCCGCAGGCGACGCCGCCCGCCGTGTTGACGAGGACCGCCTCCGGCGCGCCGGTCCCCCGGGGGAAGCGCAGCCGCGACGGCCCGGCTTCTGCCAGATCCAGGATGCGCGTCCCGCCGCCCGGACGGGCCAGTCCGACACGCAGCTGGACGCGCCCGTCCGAGCGCTGGCGCGCGGGCGCGGTCATCTCGGGTGCGGTCATCTCGGGCGCGGATGAGGGCGCGAGAGGGCCGTGCATCAGGCGCGCCCGGCCGGCTCCGCCGGCACGGCCTCGATCGGCAGGGTCGGCCGGTCGAGGATGCGCCGGCCGAACAGGCTGGCCACCAGCTCGACCAGCACCCGGGCGCTGCGGCCGCGCTCGTCGAGGAAGGGGTTGAGCTCCACCACGTCGAGGGAGCGGACCAGACCGGAATCGTGGAGCATCTCCATGATCAGATGGGCCTCCCGGAAGGTGGCGCCGCCCGGAACGGTGGTGCCCACGGCCGGGGCGATCGACGGATCGAGGAAGTCGATGTCGAGGCTGACATGGAGGTGCGCGCCCCGCGCGGCGACGCGGTCGAGCACCCGCCGCAGGGGCGCCACGACGCCGAACTCGTCGATCGTGCGCATGTCGGTGACGCCGACCCGGCGCGCCGTCACGAGGGCGCGCTCGCCGGCATCGATCGACCGGAGGCCGAACAGGTGGACGTCGGCGGGCGGCAGGGGCGCCGGCGCCGGCTCGGCGAAGAGCGGCGGGAAGCCCGGCTCGCCGCACAGGGCGGCGAGCGGCATGCCGTGGACGTTGCCGGAGGGCGAGGTCGCCGGCGTGTTGAAGTCGGCGTGGGCGTCGAGCCAGAGGACGAAGACGGGCTGGCCGCGCCGCGCGCAGTGCCGCATCACCCCGTCGACGGAGCCCAGGGACAGGCTGTGGTCGCCGCCGGCGGTCAGCGGCAGCGCCCCCGCGTCGAGGGCGTCCTCCACGGCGCGGGACAGGGCCCGCGTCCAGGCGGCGACACCGTCCAGCCCGCGCGTCCCGGCGGGTCCGTCCGGGGCGACGTCGCCGCGATCCGCGATCGCGTGGCCGAGTTCGGCGAGCGCCCGCACCAGCCCGGCCGTGCGCAGGGCCGCCGGGCCCATGAGGGCGCCGGCCTCGCTGGTCCCGACCTCGATCGGGGCCCCGATCAGCGCGATGCTGCGCGCCCGGTCCGGCTGGTCTTCGCCGCTCATCCCACCTCCATCGCCGTCACGAAGCGACCGTTCTCCGCGGCCGCTCTACCACCCGGACTCATAACCGGCCGATGACGCCGACCGCGAGACGGGATCGGTCAGCAAGATCCGTGACGGTGTGTCCGGGGCGGCCGCGGGACGACGGGCTGCCCGAAACGGGCTGGCCGAAACTTGGCCGGATGCCGCGCATCCCTCAACGCCGCGCGGGCGTCCGTGACGACCCGCGCGGCGAAATCTTGCCGGAACGGGCGTTCGACCATACGCAACTTGGAATCATGGTGCCAAGAATGTTCTTTAAGTTGTATGTTCCGCATGTGCTCAAGTTTTGAGCGGTGTATCGGTGTTTACGAGATTTTTATAAGGATTGGGTGATTGGTTCACGTCAAACCAATCTACCAAAGAATACAGGGGCATCATGATCTCGCTATCGCGGCTGAGCACGCGCCTTCCCGCGACGACCGTCGGCCTGGCGCTCCTGAGCGCCACCGCCATGGGCGGATTCAGCTGGTACTCGGCGCGGGCGGGCCTGATGACCGCGGCCCACGAGCGCCTCGAACTCGCCGCGGCGGCGCGCCGGGACGCGATCGAGCTGGTGGCGGATCGGGCGCAGGCCGACTTCCTGGCGGTGGCGGCCCACCCGCAGATCGTCTCGAACTTCCCCGACCTGCTCGAGAACCTCGACCCGGCGAAGCCCGACACCGAGAGCGTCATCGCGGCGTTCCGCGCGCCGCAGACTGCCGAGGCGCGGGTCGCCCTCGACGGCAGCGGCATGTCGTCGATGTATGCCCGCCGGCACGTCAAGGTCCAGGAGGTGGCGCGCAAGCTCGTGGCCCAGCCGGGCTACGCCGACCTGATGTTCATCGATGACAACGGCCGGATCGACTACACCACGACGAAGGGCGCCGATTTCGGCAAAGCGGTCACGGAGGACGGCTTGGCGGGGACGGCGCTCGCGCGCCTCGTCGAGCGCCTGAAATCCGCCGACCCGGGCGCGGTCCTGTACGAGGATTTCGCCGCCTACCCGGTAGACGGGGTCCCGGCCGCCTTCCTCGGCCGCGCCATGACCAAGCGGGCCAACGTCGCCATGGGCACCGCGCAGGCGGCCGAGCGGATCGGCTTCATCGTCATGCGGGTCACGCCGGCCCTGTTCGACCAGACGCTGTCGAAGCGGACCGGTCTCGGCGACACGGGCCAGATCCTGGCGGTCGGCGCGGACGGCCTCCTGCGCAGCAACCCGCCGCTGAACCCCGGCGTGCGTGCCGGCGCGGGCCTCGCCGGGATCGGCCTCGCCGCCGGCCGGGTCAAGGCCGGCGGTCCCGTCGACTTCGCGGCGGAGAACGGCACCCACATGGCGGCCGCCTCGCCGGTGACCGTCCTGGGCGCGCCCTGGACGGTGGTGGCGGAGCAGACCCAGGCGGAGGCGATCGACGCGGTCCAGGCCCTGTCGCGCACGCTGATCCTGACCGGCCTGTTCGTGCTCGCCGGAACGGCCCTGCTCGGCCTGCTGCTCGCCCGCTCGATCGTGGCGCCGCTCGGTGCCCTCACCCGCGCCCTCAAGGCCCTCGCCGATCGCCAGGCGCTGACCGACGTGCCGGGCAGCGCGCGGCGGGACGAGATCGGCGACATCGCCCGCGCCGTGGTCACGATCCGCGACATGTCGCTCGAGGAGGCCGCCCAGCAGCTCCAGACCACCGAGGCCGCGCGCCTGCGCGAGGAGCAGAGCCGGCGCGCCATGCTCAAGCAGCTGGCCGACGGCTTCGAGCACTCGGTCGGCGGCATCGTCGAGGGCCTGACCGGCGCCGTCACGGAGCTTCAGGGCGCCTCGGACACGATGCGCGCCGCGGTCTCCAGCACCTCCGAGCGCTCGACCAGCGTCGCCGGGGCCGCGCAGCAGACCTCCGACAACGTCAACACCGTGGCGGCCGCGGCCGAGGAACTCGGCGCGACCGTCCAGGAGATCGGCCGGCAGGTCGAGCAGGCGGCCGGCATGTCCGCCACCGCCGTCGGCGAGGCCCGCCGGGCCGAGCAGACCATGACCGACCTCGCCGCCGCCGCGACGCGCATCGGCGACGTGGTCGGCATGGTCTCGACCATCGCCGGGCAGACGAACCTGCTGGCGCTCAACGCCACGATCGAGGCCGCCCGCGCCGGCGAGGCGGGCCGCGGCTTCGCGGTGGTCGCCGCCGAGGTCAAGGAACTCGCCGCGCAGACCACCCGCGCCACCGAGGAGATCAGCCGTCAGGTCGCCTCGATCCAGACGGTCACGGGCGACGCGGCCGGGGCGATCCAGGGCATCACCGCCCAGATCGAGGCGATGAACCAAGTGTCGACCAGCATCGCCGCCGCGGTGGACCAGCAGGGCGTCACCACGCAGGACATCGTGCGCAGCATGGGGCAGGCGTCGGCCGGCACCGGCACGATGACCCTGGAGATCGCCGAGGTAGCGCGGGTCGCTGGCGATGCCGGCGAGGCCGCGGACTCGGTGGCGCAGGCGTCCGACTCGCTGGCGACCCGCTCGGAGCAGCTCCGCGCCGAGGTGGCGCAGTTCCTCCGCAACGTGCGGGCGGCGTAGAAGCGAACGGGACCCGAGGCGGCCTCAGGCCGCCTCGGCCGGGAGCGGCACGGGCTTCTGCGCCGCGCGCCCCGCGAAGGCCTGGGCGGCCAGGGGCAGCTCGATCGCCGCGCAGAGGCCGCCCTCGGGGCGGTTCTCCAGCCGCAGGCGCCCGTTATGGGCCTCGACGATGGCCTGCACGATCGAGAGGCCGAGGCCGAAGCCGCTGGCCTCGTTGAGATTGCGCGCCCGGTCGCCGCGCACGAAGGGCTGGAGCATCGCCTCGCGCTCCGCCTCCGGGATCCCCGGGCCGTTGTCCAGGATGCAGACCCGGACGCCGCGCTCGGAGGCCTCCATCTGCACGTCGGCCCGGCCGCCGTACTTCACGGCGTTGTCCACGAGGTTCGTCACCGCCCGCTGGAGTTCCTCGGGCCGGCCCTGGACCAGGACGTGCCGGCTGCGGCTGACGCTGACCGGGGCGCCGAAATCCGAGAAGTCGTCGCAGACCGTCTGCACCACCGAGGCGAGATCCACGAGGCTGTGGCTGTTCGCGTCGCGGATCTGGCCGTCGCGCACGAAGGAGAGCGCCGCCTCGACGAGGCCGTTCATCTGGTCGAGGTCGCGCAGGGTCGAGGCCCGGGCGTTCTCGTCCTCGATGAACTCGGCGCGCAGGCGCAGCCGGGTGATCGGCGTCCGCAGGTCGTGGCTGATCGCCGCCAGCATCTGCGTCCGGTCGTCGATCAGGCGGCGGACGCGCGACCGCATCCGGTCCAGCGCCCGCGACACGGCGAGCACCTCGCGCGGCCCCGCCTCCGGCAGCGCCACGTGGTCGTCGCGGGCGCCGAAGGCTTCCGCCGCGCCTGCGAGCCGCTTCAGCGGCGCCGTGAGGGCGCGCGTGGCCCAGACGCAGAGCAGCGCCAGCGTCAGCGCCAGGAACACCACGGTGAAGATCAGCGCCCCCTGGCGGGGTCCCCGCAGAGGATCGTTCGGCAGCGTCGCCTGGACCCGCACACCCGCCGGCGTGACGATGCCGATATGGAGGCGGCCGTCCGACTTGTCGCGCGCCGGGTCGGCCGCGGCGAGGTCGGTGATCGTCACCGGCCGGCCGGCGCCGTAGCGCAGCTTGCGGATCACCGGCAGGTCAGGAGCCGGCTTCGCCCCCGACGGCACCGTCCCGTCCCAGGGCTCGACTTGGATCAGCGGCAGGCTGCGGCCGCTCGCCAGCAGCGCCGGTCGCGCCGCCGGGTCGGCGGCGTCCATGAGTCTCACCAGAACGCCGAGGCGGCTCGCGGCCACGCCCGGCAGCGTGTCGGGATTCTGCGACTCGTGCAGCATCAGGAACGCCGCGGTGGCGACCACGTGCGCCACGGCGATGCCGGCGACCACGAGGAGCGCGATCTGGCCCGCGATGGTCTTCGGACGCAGCCGCGCGCGGAGGCGCCCCAGACCGCTCATGACCGCGTGACCTCGGGCGTGAACAGGTAGCCCCCGGACCGGATCGTGCGGATGAATTCGGGGTTGCGGGTGTCGCGCTCGATCTTCTGGCGGATCCGGGAGATCAGCACGTCGATGCTCCGCTCGAACGGGCCCGCGGCCCGGCCCTGGGTGAGGTCGAGGAGCTGGTCCCGCGACAGCACCCGCCCCGGCCGGAGGCAGAGGGCGTGGAGGAGGTCGAACTCCGCACCGGTGATCGAGATCCGCGCACCCTCGGGCGAGAGAACCTGACGCAGGGAGACGTCCAGCGTCCAGCCCGAGAAGTGCAGGCGCCGCCGCTCGTCGGCGTCCGGCGCCTCGGCGGCGACCCGGCGCAGGATGGCACGGATGCGGGCGAGCAGTTCCCGCGGGTTGAACGGCTTGGCGAGGTAGTCGTCGGCGCCGAGTTCGAGGCCGAGGATCCGGTCCACGTCCTCGGATTTCGCGGTCAGGATCAGGATCGGGATCTGCGAGGTACCGCGCAGGCGCCTGCACAGGCTCAGGCCGTCCTCGCCGGGAAGCATCAGGTCGAGCACGATGAGGTCGATCCGCGCTTCCGCCAGGACCCGGTCCATGTCGGCGCCGTCGCCGGCCAGCGTGACGCGACAATCGTTGCCGCGCAGGTAGCGCGCGATCAGCGCCGAGATCTCCCGATCGTCCTCGACGACGAGGATGTGGGGTGTTGCGGGTGCGCTCATCGCGAAGGAATCGGTCTGCGGTTCGGCCTGCATCATCAAGCTATTATGACCCCGTCCGCCGATTATTCGAAGATGGGGCACGGAACCATTTTGTAAGCGCGTGTTTCCCGCACGGACCTGAACTGAGTTGCCGCACGGCGTCACATCACAGGGGGGAACGATGACCGGAACCGAGGATCGGAAGGACCTGATCGCGCCGAAGCCGCCGGAACTTGCCTCGCCCTGGCGCACCGAGGCGCGGGCGGCGCTACAGGAAGAGGCCCGGGCCTTCGCCCGCGACACCGTCCTGCCGCTCGCCGACGAGCTCGACCGTCACAAGGCCGAGATGCCGCGGTCGCTCATCGACGCCATGGCCGAGAAGGGCTGGTTCGGCATCACGATCCCGGCGGAGCACGGCGGCCTCGGGCTCGGCGTGTTCGAGTACTGCCTCGTCTCGGAGGAGCTGGCCCGGGCCTGGCTGTCGGTGGGCAGCATCCTGGCCCGCGGTCAGGGCCTCGGCACCCAGACCCTCGACCCGGAGCGCCGGGCGGAGCTGATCCGGCGCTCGGCCCGGGGGCAGTGGATCGGCTCGATCTCGCTGTCGGAACCCGATGCCGGGTCCGACCTCGCCGGCGTGCAGACCCGCGCGGTGCGCGACGGCGACCGGTGGCGGATCACCGGGACCAAGCGCTGGGCCGGCTTCGCCAAGAGCGCCGACTTCATCGAGGTCCTGGCCCGGACCCGCGACCCGGAGCCGGGCGAGTCGCGCTCCGCCGGCCTGGAACCGTTCCTCGTGCTCAAGGAGCGCGACAGCTTCCCGGCCGGCGTGACCGGCCGGGTGATCGACAAGATCGGCTATCACGGGTTCCAGACCTTCGAGCTGTCCCTGGAGGACGTGTGCGTGCCCGAGAGCGACCGGCTCACCGGGCTCTACGGCGACCAAGGGGCGGACGCGGATTCCGGCGGGTTCGCTGCCGTCCAGCGCGGCCTCAACATCGCCCGGGTCCACACGGCGGCGCGGGCCGTCGGCGTCGCCCGCGCGGCGGTCGAGGATTGCCAGTGCTACCTCCAGGAGCGGGTCCAGTTCGGCCACCCGATCGGCGACTTCCAGGCGCTGCGCTTCGCGCTGGCCGACATGGCCGCCGAGGTCGCACAGGCGCGGGCCTTCTGGCATCAGGCCGCCCACCTCCTCGACCAGGGTGAGCCCGCCGAGAGCGAGTCGGCGATGGTGAAGCTCTTGGCCACCGAGATGGCGGTGCGGGTCACCAACCAAGCGATGCAGCTCCACGGCGGCAACGGCTACACCACCGAGCGCCGGGTCGAGCGCTACTGGCGCGACGCGCGGCTGACGACGATCTTCGAGGGCACGAGCGAGATCCAGCGGCGGATCATCAGCGACCGCATGCTGCCGCGGCCCGGGGCCTGACCGACCGGGAGCGATCGCGCGCGGCCGTGCGGCGAATCGTCGAGCGGGACTCCCCGCCCGGCGACGCCCGGCTACCTCAGAACTCTGTCCTGCCCGGCGGACCGGGTGCCGCCATCCGGAAGCCCCGTGTCGAAGCCCATCAGCGATTACGCCCTCATCGGTGACACCCATTCCTGCGCGCTGATCGCCCGCGACGGCTCCATCGACTGGCTGTGCTGGCCGCGCCACGATTCGCCGGCGCTGTTCGTGAAGCTCCTCGACGACGACAAGGGCGGGGCGTGCAGCCTCGCCCTCGACGGCCCGACCGGGAGCGCGCGCCGCTACCTGCCCGACACCAACATCCTGGAGACGACCTTCACCACGGAGACCGGCCGGGCGCGCCTCGTCGATCTGATGCCCGTCAACCCGCCGAGCCCGGAGCCCGACGAGGGGCCGGACGGCGAGAGCGAGAGCCGCCTGATCCGGCTGCTGACCTGCGAGCAGGGCCGGGTCTCGGGCGTGTTCCGGATCCGTCCGACCTTCGACTACGCCCGCCGCCCGTGCACGCCGCTGGTCGAGGGCGGGTCGGTCCTGTTCGAGGCCGGGGACTGGCGCGTGCGGGTCAACGCGCACGCAGGCCCGACCCTCGCGGGGGACGCGGCCGAGGTCCGGTTCGACCTCGCGGAGGGCGAGACCGCCTACCTGGTCCTGACCCACGGCGAGGATCAGGACGAGGCCTGCATCGAGGATTTCGCCGGCGCCCAGAGGCGGCTGGAGTCGACCGCCGATTACTGGCGCCGCTGGTGCGCCCGGAGCACCTATCGCGGCGCCTACCGGGACGCGGTGATGCGGTCCGCCCTGTGCCTGAAGCTGCTGACCTACTCGCCCTCGGGCGGGATCGTCGCGGCGGCCACGGCCGGCCTGCCCGAGGCGGTCCCGGGCAACCGCAACTACGATTACCGCTTCACCTGGATGCGGGACGCCGCTTTCACGGTCACCGCCTTCGTGATGCTGGGCTACGTCCGCGAGGCGTCCGAGTTCCTGCGCTTCCTGCGCGAGCGCGACGGCACCTTCGGGCGGGAGACGCGGCTCATGTACGGCATCGCCGGCGACATGCCGCCGGAGGAGGCATTGAGCCACCTCGCCGGCTGGAACGGGGTGGGGCCGGTGGTGATCGGCAACATCGCCGAGTGCCAGGACCAGCACGACATCTACGGCGAGCTGATCCGGGCGCTGTGCGTCTTCCTCGAGGCGGTCGATTACGACCCGCCCGAGAAGGTCAACGACCGGCTGCCGGAGGTGCTGGACAACCTCACCGCCCGGGCCATCCGCCACCGCCACGACGCGGATAACGGCATCTGGGAGCTGCGCACCGGGCCGCGCCAGCAGGTCCACACCAAGGCGATGATCTGGGTCGCCCTGCAGGACGCGGCCCGGATCGCCCGCAACATCGCGGGCGTGCCGGAGGCGAAGATCGCCGAGTGGGAGCGGATCGCCGCCGAGATCCGGTCGGAATACCTGGAGAAGGGCTGGAACGCCGAGAAGCGGGCCTATGTCGGCGCCTACGATTCGCACCACCTCGACGCCGCGGTCCTGCGCGTCGCCCTGTTCGGGGCCCTCGACCCGCGGGAGCCGCGCATGCGCGAGACCCTGGCGGCGGTCGAGCGCGAACTGGGCGTCGGCGACCTGATCTACCGCTACCGCATGGAGGACGGGCTGGAGGGCGACGAGGGCACGTTCACGGCCTGCGCGTTCTGGCGGGTCGGCTGCCTCGCCCTCGACGGGCGGACCGGAGAGGCCAGGGCCGCCTTCGAGCGCCTGATCGCCCGGTGCAACGATGTCGGGCTGCTCGCCGAGGAGATCGACCCGGCCACCGGGGCGCAACGCGGGAACACGCCGCAGGGCTTCTCCCACATGGCCTTGATCAACGCCGCGCTGCGGCTGGAGGACAGCATCGCGCGCTTCGGCGTGGACGACGGGGCGGAGACCGTCACGCGGTCGGCCGCTGAGTAGCGGCGCCCCGGCCCCCGGCACGGGCCGGTCCGCGCGACGTCGCCGTTGACCAAGCGAGTATCGCTGGCGTGGCAGCGGGCGGCCGGGCCGGCGGCGATAGTTTCGGGGCCTGAATGGCTCCGGAGGTCCCATGCTCGACGTGACGCCGACCCCTCTGCAGCGTCTCCTGCGCCAGCGCCGTCGCGGCTACAGCCTGCCGGCCGAGTTCTACCTGAGCCCCGAAGTCTTCAAGGCCGACACGGCGGTCATCTTCGGCCGCCACTGGATCTACGTCGGCGTCGAGCCCGACGTGCCGGAGGCTGGCGACGTCATGGTCGTCGACATCGGCAAGACCTCGGTGGCGATCGTCCGGGACGACGACGGCGCCGTGCGGGCCTTCCACGATAGCGCCTACGATCCCGCCGGCCGGGCCGCCCGGATCGCCGCGGCCCTGACGGCGCTCGATCCGCGGCACGTCCTGTTCCCGGAAACCCTTGACGGCGGCGACGTCGCCCGCCGGGTCGCGGTCCGGCTCGGCGCGCCGCTGTTCACTCAGGCCGAGGTTGTCTCCGCCTCCGGGCTGATCCGCCCGGCGCGCGGCCGCAGCGTTGAGCAGCGGGCCGCGCTGGGCCTGCTCGCCACCGTCGCCCCGGACGCGGTGGCCGAGTATGCCGGGCCGCCCTGGGAGGCTCGGCCGCTGGCGGTCGCGGTGGCGAAGCCCGCGCCCGCCGGGACGGCGGTCCTCTCGGTGCGGCACGTCCCGGCCGATCCGGCCAGGGTGCCGCTCGCGCTCGCCGCGTTCGTCACCGCCGCGGGGAACGGGGTGACCGACCTCGACGCGTTCCGGCAGCTCGTCGCGGCGCTCCGTGCAACCCCGGGCGCGAGCCGGGTCCTGTGCGATTTCGGGCAGATGCCGCGCCGAACCCGGGTCGGCGCCTCCGGCATCGTCCTGGCGGCGACCTGCTAGCTCGCCCTCGGTATCTCGGGCGCGCCGCAGCACCTGCAGGGTGTCGCGGGCTGCGAGCACGTCGTGGCGGTCAACACCGACCTGCACGCGGCGATGATCGAGCGGGCGGGCCTCGCCATCGTGCAGGACGCGCAGGCGGTCATGCCCGCCCTGCTGCGGCTCCTGGCCGAGGAAGCCGCGTGCCCGGTGGGCAGCCCGTGACCAGCGTCGTGCTCCTCTCCGCGGGACGGCATCCGGTCTCGGGCGCGACGGCCCTGTCGCGGCTGGAGGCCCAGGCGATCCGCCTCGCGACGGGCCTCGGCGAGGCCGTGGGCCTCCACGCCGGGCCGGCCGCGGCCGCCGTCGCGCTGGGCCACGGCCTGTCCCGGATCGTCCACGTCCGCGTGCCGGCAGGGGCAGATCCGGTGCCGGCCCTCTCCACGCGCCTCGCGGGGATGGCGCCCGGCCTGATCCTCGCGGGCCGTCGCGGCCAGGGGGGCGACGAGACCGGGATGGTTCCCTACGCGGTCGCGGAGGCCCTCGACGGCCTCCTGATCCCCGATATCGTCGCCCTCGCGGCCGGCGACGCGGGCGCATTGTCCCTCGACCAGACCCTCGGCCGCGGTGCCCGCCGCCGCGTGCGCCTGCGCGGTCCGGTCCTGGCCACGATCCATCCCGACGCGCCCGCGCCGCTCTCCTTCGCCTACGGGCAGGCGCCGCACGGCGTGATCGAGACCGTTGCGGGCGACCCGGCCGCGGCGGCGGCCCCCGTCCCGGTCTTCGAGGAGCGCCCCTATCGCCGCCGGCCGAAAATCGTGAAAGGTGCGCCGTCCGGCGGCTCGGCGGCGGAGCGGCTGAGGGCTGCGACCGGAGAGGCGGCGGCCGTCGGCGGGCGCCTGCTCGTGCGGCCCGAGCCCGACGCGGCCGCGCGAGATCCTGGCTCACCTGCGCCGGATCGGCGTCCTCGCGCCGCCGGCCTCCGAACCCCGATGAGGAACCCGATGCCTTTGACCTCCGACGATCTCCTGGCCCGGCTGCGCGCGCTCGGGGTCGCCTACAAGCTCTACGAGCACGCGCCGGTCCTGACCGTCGAGGCGATGATGGCGGCCTGCGGCGACATCGTCGGCGCGCACACCAAGAACCTGTTCCTGCGCGACGGCAAGAAGACGTACTTCCTCGTCACGCTCCGTCACGACGCCCAGGTGGACCTGAAGGCGTTCCGGGCCGTCCTCGGCGCGCGGGGCGGCCTGTCCTTCGCGAGTGCCGAGGCGCTCGGCGAGCAGCTCGGCGTCGCGAGCGGCGCGGTGTCGCCGCTCGCTGCCCTCAACGCCGCGCCGGGCAGCGTGCGGATCTTCGTCCAGGACAGCCTGCTCGCGGAGGCGCGGATCAACGTCCATCCCCTGGTGAGCACGCGCACCCTCAACATCACGCCGGCCGACCTGCTGGCCGCGCTCCGCGCGGAGGGTCACGCGCCGGAGCCGTTCGCGCTGCCGGGGGCGTCGCAGGCGGCCTGACACGATCCCCTGCGAGGCCGCGCGGGACGTCGCGCTCAGCAGGCGGCCACGTTGACCGCGAGGCCGCCGAGGGAGGTTTCCTTGTACTTGGCCTGCATGTCGTGGCCGGTCTGGCGCATCGTCTCGATGACCTGATCGAGGCTGACGAAATGCACCCCGTCGCCGTGGAGGGCGAGGGATGCGGCCGCCACCGCCTTGTTGGCACCGAAGGCGTTGCGCTCGATGCAGGGGATCTGGACGAGCCCCCCGATCGGGTCGCAGGTCATGCCCAGATGGTGCTCCATGGCGATCTCGGCGGCGTTGGCGACCTGCCGCGCGTCGCCCCCGAGGACGGACGCAAGCCCGGCGGCCGCCATGGCGGCCGCGGAGCCGACTTCCCCCTGGCAGCCGACCTCGGCGCCCGAGATCGAGGCCCGGCGCTTGATCAGGCCGCCGATCGCCGCGGCGGCGAGGAGGTAATCGCGGCCGCGCGCCTCGCTCCAGCCGGGATAGAAGTCGACGATGTAGCGCAGCACCGCCGGCACGATCCCGGCCGCGCCGTTGGTCGGCGCCGTGACGATCCGGCCGCCGGACGCGTTCTCCTCGTTCACCGCCAGGGCGAACAGGCTGATCCAGTCCATGATCTCGTGGGCCGGCCGGCTGTTCGTGAGGCGGTTCGCCTCGAGGGTCTCGTACAGGCGCTTCGCGCGCCGCCGGACCCTGAGGCCGCCGGGGAGCTCGCCGTCCATGCGCAGGCCGCGACTGATGCAGGCCAGCATGGCGTCGCGGACGGCGTCGAGCCCGGCCTCGATCTCGGCCTCGCCGCGCAGGGCGCGCTCGTTGGCCATCTGGACCTGCGGGATGGTGAGGCCGGTCTCGGCGCAGATTCGCAGCAGGTCCGCACCGCTCTCGAACGGGTGGGGCACCGCGACGGCGCCGGGGCCGCCGGTCTCCGCTGCCCCCTCCTCCTCGACGAAGCCGCCGCCGACCGAGTAGCAGACCACCTCGTCCAGCACGGCACCGTCGGCGTCGTGGGCGCGGAAGCGCATGCCGTTCGTGTGGCGGGGCAGCACCTCGGTGAAGTTGAAGACAAGGTCCTTCGTCGTGTCGAAGGCGACGCCCGGCAGGCTGATGGCGCCGGTCTGGGCCAGGGTTCGCGTGTAGCCCGCCACGGCGTCCGGATCGACGGTCGCGGGCTTGTGGCCGAGCAGACCGAGGAAGATCGCCACGTCGGTGCCGTGGCCGCGCCCGGTCCAGGCGAGGGAGCCGAAGATCTCCGCGGACACCCGCGCGACGCCGGACCGGCCGGCGACGCGGTCGCGGAAGCGGCGCGCGGCCACCATGGGCCCGATCGTGTGGGAACTCGACGGGCCGATCCCGATCTTGAACAGATCGAAGGCGCTGATCATCGCGCGGCGGCTCTCTCCAGCGGGCCGGCCCCGAAGGCGGCTTCCTGCAGCAAGCCATACACGTAGGTCGCGAAGGACCGCCAGCACGCAACCCGGTATATCGGGACCGGGCCGGGGCGACGGATCAGCACGACCTCGGCCTTGGCGAGGACCGTGCGGGTGGCGCTGCCCGCCGGGAAGGCAGCGTCGCCGAGGTCGAGGGGGCAGCCGGCGTTGAGGGCGATCGCGGCCGCGTCCCCGCGGACGTCGATCCCGACATTGCGGTGCGACACGTCCACGAGGGCGTGCGTCCGGCCGGCGAGGTCGGTGCTCACGGCGGCGGCCAGGATGTCGGCATCGGTCTCGGGCGCGTCGATCAGCCACTCGTCGGCGCCGAGGCGGGCGATCCACCGAGTCTCGTCGCCCGACAGGGTGTTGATCGGGCGGTCGAGGGGGAAACCGGCCGCCGACGTGCGGGGACCGCGCAGGCGCAGGGAGAAGCGCGCCTCGGCTCTGGCCGGCCGGATCAGGAGTCCGGCGCCGGCCGGCGCCTCGGTGCGGCCGAGCGGGAGCGCCCGGGCGGTGCGGTAGCGTGCCTCAAGCATGGATGCGCTCCCCTTCGGATCGAAGAACACCGGCTCGGCCACGGTCGCGGTGGTGAAGCCGTCCGGGATCGTGACGTGGAGTGTCCGGTCGAGCAGGTCGCGTCCGCCCACCACGAGGGCCAGCGCGATGGAGCGGTCGCAATTCGCGCTCCAGTAGCTCGACGTCACGTGGCCGAGCATCCGCATCGGGATCGGTTGGGTCGGGTCGGCGACGACCTGCGCGCCCTCGTCGAGGACGCATCGCGGGTCGTCGGAGGCGAGCCCGATCAGCTGCTCGCGGCCGGAGGCGACCCCGTCGGGCCGGGCGAGTGAGCGCTTGCCGACGAAATCCGTCTTCGCCTTGGCGATCATGCCGGCCAGCCCGACAGCGTCCGGGGTGACGGTCCCGTCCGTCTCCTGGCCGACGATGATGTAGCCCTTCTCGGCCCGGAGCACGTGCATCATCTCGGTCCCGGGTCGCGAGGCCCTCGCGCAGCTCCAGCCGAAGATCTTGCTCACGCCCGCAAAGGTAATACGACCTATGTGGTTACGATCTCTGCGATTTATTGCATTTTACAGCCGTCGATTATTGCCCTGAGCTGAGCAAGCTTTTTATCAATGAAAATGAAAAGCTACCGGCGGCCCCCTCACGGGCTTGCCTTCCTGCGACGCTTTCTGGCGGGAAGACGACGCGTCCGGAATTTTACCGTCATGAGTTCTTAATGCACTGCAGCATTGGTACCGATTTAGACAGCGACGAGAAAATATTGTGCAAGAACGGCCGCGTTCCTTTGCAGGCGCATCGTTCGCAGCGCCGCCGCTTGTCGTTTACGCTCCCGCGATCATCGACTCGGTCACGCGGACGGCGCGGTTCGCGCCCGGGCACGACGTCGCCGGATCGACGGCGATCCGAGAGGCTGACGATCGTTCTGCCGCAACGGTGAGCGGCACATCTGCGTCGAGGCCGAGTCCCGTTCCCGTGCGTCCGCACCGGATGCCCCAGTCCGCCTGACTCGGCGGCCCCGATGGGCTACGAGGCGTCCGGCCGAAGCAATGGACGCGTGGATGCGATTAGAGATCGAGCGGAAGTTCCTCGTGGCAGGCGCGGGCTGGCGCGACGCGGCCACATCCATTCGGCACCTGAAGGACGGCCTGGTCGGTCATTTCGCGCGCGGGAAGGTCCGGGTGCGGCTCGACGGCGAGCGTGCCTGGCTGACGGTCAAGGGCGCGCGCGAAGGCATCGCTCGCGCGGAGTTCGAGTACGAGATCCCGCATGCCGACGGCGCCGCCATGGTCGATCAGGTGTGCACCGGCAACGTGATCGAGAAGATCCGCTACTGCGTGCCGCACGACGGGCTGACCTGGGAGGTCGACGTCTTCCAGGGTTCGCTGGCCGGGATGGTCCTGGCCGAGGTCGAACTCGCGCGGGCCGATCAGTCCTTCAGCAAGCCCGCTTGGCTCGGCGAGGAGGTGACCGGCGACCTGCGGTTCCGCCAGTCCACCCTGCTCCATCTCTGCTGCGAGGCCGGCCGGCCGATCACGATGGACGACGTGCTGCGGCTGCCGGTGGCCGCTTAGCGACGCGGCAGCGCTCAGCCCGTGCTGCGCAGGGCGCGGTCGAACAGGGCGCCCATCGCCGCCCAGCCGCGCTCCGCGGCCGCGCGATCGTGGACGGGGAAGTCCGGCATCATCCAGCCGTGCGCGGCGGGATAGGTCTCCGCCGCATACCGAACACCGGCTCGCGACAGCGCCGTCTCCAGCCTCTCGGCCATCGCGGACGGGTAGCTTCCGTCGTTCTCGGCGGCCGCGATATACATCTCGGCCCTCAGCGCGGGTGCCAGATGATGCGGGCTCGCGGGTTCCTCGGTCGCGAGATTGCCGCCGTGGAAGCTGGCGACGGCGGCGAACCGGTCCGGATACGTGCCGGCCGCCGTGATGGCCATGCGGCCGCCCATGCAGAAGCCTACCACCCCGACCGCGCGCCCCGCGACGTCGTCGCGCGTGTCGAGATAGGCGAGGAGCGCCGCTGTATCGGTCGCGGCCTTGAGATTGTCCGTCGTCGCCATCAGCGGGCCGAGGATCGCTCGGAAATCGCCTTTGAACACGTCAGCGGGGACGAAGGGGCCATAGGGCCCGTAGCGGTAGAAGAGGTCCGGTAACAGAATGAGATAGCCGCCGGTCGCGAGCCGCCGCGCCATGTCGACGAGGGCCGGTCGGATACCGCCGGCATCCATGTACAGGATCACGGCCGGCCAGGGCCCCGCGCCGTCCGGCGCGACGACGTGCGTCCCGCATACGCCGTCCTCGGTCCGGATCGCGACGTGCTCGTTGACCATGCTCGGTTCCTCGACGGGGCGCCCGCACGTTCTGCGCCCGCCTTCGGAAAATCGCCAGGCCGTCGACCGCACCCCACGTCTCGGGCCGCCGGTCGCCGTGAGCGAGGAGAAGGCCCGTGACCTGATCCGGTCCGGTGGTGCTGCGGCGACGGTCCTGGCCTGCGACCGAGCTGTCCCGGTCGCTCCGCCGCGAAGCCAGATGTCTGACGCGTTCCCGGCGCGGTCCGGTTTCGGTTTGCGGGCCGGACGGTATACGGGTCGCCGCGGCGACCCGCGCGGTGACGGCCCCGTCGCCCGCGCCGGTCTCCGGTCTCCCGATTTCACGATTCGCGGGGGCGCCGGCCTCCTTCAAGAAGGCTGCTCATGGACCAAGCGAAACCCCGGCGCGAGACGACGGTCGCGCGGGCGGGCGCGGGGCGGACGGGCTACGTCACGGTCCGAGGCGCGCGGGAGCACAACCTGCGCGACATCGACGTGGAGATGCCGCGCGACGCGCTCGTCGTGTTCACGGGCGTCTCCGGATCCGGCAAGTCCTCGCTGGCCTTCGGCACCCTCTACGCGGAGGCGCAGCGCCGCTATTTCGAATCGGTCGCGCCCTACGCGCGGCGTATGATCGACCAGGTCGGCGTCCCCGACGTCGACGCGATCGAGGGCCTCCCGCCCGCTGTCGCGCTCCAGCAGCAGCGCGGCACCCCGAGCGCGCGCTCCTCGGTCGGCAGCGTCACGACCCTGTCGAGCCTCGTGCGCCTGATGTACTCGCGCGCCGGCACCTACCCGCCCGGCCAGCCGATGCTCTACGCCGAGGACTTCTCGCCCAACACGCCGCAGGGCGCCTGCCCGTCCTGCGGCGGCCTCGGTCGGGTCTACCAGGCCACGGAAGCCTCGATGGTGCCGGACCCGTCCCTGACGATCCGCGAGCGGGCCGTCGCGGCCTGGCCGCAGGCCTGGGGCGGCCAGAACCTGCGGGACATCCTTGTCAGCCGGGGCGTCGACGTCGACACGCCCTGGAAAGCGCTGCCCCGGACGCTCCGGGACTGGATCCTGTTCACGGACGAGCAGCCGCAGGAGCCGGTTTATGCTGGCCTCACCCCGGAGCAGACGCGGCTCGCCCGCCGCCGCGGCCTGGAGCCGAGCTACATGGGCACCTTCACCAGCGCCCGCCGCCACGTGCTCGGCACCTTCACCAACTCGCAGAGCGCGCTGATGCGCCGCCGCGCCGCGCGCTACCTCGTGAGCGAGTATTGCCCGGCCTGCTACGGCAAGCGGCTGAAGCCCGAGGCGCTCTCGGTCACGTTCGCGGGGCTGGATATCGGCGCGCTCTCGCGCATGCCGCTCTCGGCGCTCGCCGAGGCCCTGAGGCCGGCGGCCGAGGACCGGCAGCCCGAGGCCGACGCCGCACCCGCCACCCTCGACCGCGCGGTGGGCCGGAAGGACCGCGCCGAGCGTGCCGCGTCCGGGGGCTCTGCCCATGCGGGCGCGCCGGACGTGCGCGTCACGCCGAACCTGTCGATCGAGAAGCGCCTCGCCGCCCAGCGCCTGGCCTCGGACCTCATCGCGCGCATCGGGACGCTCGCGGATCTGGGCCTGGGCTACCTCTCGCTGGACCGTGTGACCACGACCCTGTCGTCGGGTGAGCTGCAGCGCGGGCAGCGCGGCGGCACGCTCTACGTCCTCGACGAGCCGACGACCGGCCTGCACCCGACCGACGTCGACCGCCTCATGGTCCAGCTCAACGGTCTGGTCGACGCGGGCAACACCGTCGTCATGGTCGAGCACGACATGCGCGTCGTTGCCCAAGCCGACCACGTGATCGACATGGGCCCCGGCGGCGGCGACCAGAGCGGCACCGTCGTGGCCGCCGGCCGGCCCGAGATCGTCGCCGCGGCCGCGGCCGGCCGCACGGCGCCCTATCTGCGCGAGGAACTCGCGACGGTCCGCACGCGGCCGCCGGGCTGAGGTCACCCACCGCGGCCGGCACAGGGCTCGGAGGACGAAGGCGTGCCGCGCGCACGCGTCACGCGCCGGGTTGCCGGCAGTGGTCCGACGGTCTGGCCGGTCGATCGTGTTCCGCGTCTTGCGCGCGGGAGGACGCGCTGCGGTGCAGTATCGATTAAAGTGAGTTTTGCGGGATCAGTACTGAGTCGCCGGAGTTTCAACCGTTACTGCTGAATTCTTCGGAGGACCGCCATGGGCCTCACCGCGTTCGCCGTGTTCGTCATTCCGTGGGTCCTGCTCGCGGTGTTCCTCACGCGGTCCCCTTCAACGCTTCGCCTGGGAACCGCTTCCGCGCCGTGGCGGTCCATCCCGACCCACAAGGAGATGGCCCGCGCCAACCGTCACGCGCTGCACCCGCATGGGCAGCGGGCGGGCGAGACGGACGGAGTCTCGGGCCGGGACCAGCGCGGTCGGACCGATCCGCCCGCGGGCGGTGCGCTGGGCACGAGCGTGGAGCCCACGGAGCCCGACGACAAGCTCAGCTAGCAGATCCGCGCCGGGCATTCCGGCCGGACGTCACCGGCCGATCCAGCGCCGTCGGCGTGCCGCGCGGCGGACTGTTGGTCAGGCCCTGACCCGTACCGCGCCGCCGCAGACCCGACGTTCAGGGTGGCCCCCGGCGGGCCACAGCACCCCGCCGAGCCCGGAGAAGCGCTGGTCACGCGCCCACGGTCGCGTGCGGCCTGCAGTAGCTGTCGCGCACCGCGGGAATGTCGTCGTAGCCGTCGACGGTGCAGAAATACGTGCACACCAACCAAGCGGCCAGGGCGAGGCAGAGAACGCCGTTGTAGACCCACAGGCCGATCACGCGCCGGCTCGGCAGGTTCGGCAATCCAACGACGGAGCCCGGTACCCAGTCGACCGCGAACACGATCGTGCAGAAGGCCCCCAGCACGCCGGCCATCATCACGGCGAGAGCGGTGGACGTCATGTCCCCTCCCGAACCCGCTCTCTGCCGGACATGCAGGGCGTTACGCCGACGCGACCGGCGCGGACACGACACCTTGGGGCGGACACGCGCAGCCGAACTCCTGTCACAGCTCCCTCCTGACCCTCCGATCCGTGCCACACCAGCTAACCGGGACGGCGCCCCCACGTCGAGATCGGATAACATGCCGCACCTTCGTAGGACGCGCCGAAGGCAAGAAAGGTTGGCGGAGTACGCTGCCGAGCGGTTCGGCCATGGCCCTCGAAGGCTCTGTGGGCGCGCTGGGGTTCGAACCTGGGACCCGCTGCGTTAAGAGGACGACGCTCCGAGCGCCGAGACCCGCATGTTCTGCTTGCCGGCGTCGCCGACAGCTTGAGCGCGCTCTTGAAATCGATGGACCCGCCGATTGTCCAACGCTGGGCACTGCTGAAATCGCTCCGCCTGTGTGCCGGAATGCGCCTCGCCGATCAGACCGCTGCCGCCGCGAACTCTCGGTCGGAATAGAACGCCTGGTCGTGTTCGATTTCCCTGGCTTCGGCCTGCGCGTCGGCGCGGGCGGCTCGCGGCAGCGGATCGTCCAATGCCGCAACGCGATCGGTCAGACCAAGCGGGACACCCTCGGCCGGGTCGTGCTGCTCGACCGATGCCTGGCGAGCGGCGAGCGAGCGGCCGGCGCTGGCCAAGCTCGGGTCGGATTCGCCTGACGAGGAGCATTCCGCCGAGGCGCGGGCCACCGTGACGTTCGGATCGAAGACCGAGCAGCCACCGGGAAGCTGCGCGAGTCGCTTCACGCTGTGAGCCGGGCGACAGTCGCCGAGCGCCTCGGAGTGATCTTGAAGGAGAACGAGCCGGACGCGGCGAAAAGGGCGCGGGCCACGCTCTCAGCCATCTTTGGGTGGCTGATCGGGAACGGCAGGGCCGAGCCCGACCCAGTAGTCGGCACGATCGAGACGGCCCAGGAGGAGAAGCGCTGCCGGGTTGCTCGCGCCCGACGAGATCAAGGTTGCGTTGAAGGGTTGTCGGGATGACGACTTCGGCCGCATCGTCCGCTCGCGAACGCGGACCGGTCAGCGCCGCGAGGCGGTGGCGGGCGTGACGCGGGCCGAACTCGATCTCGCGAGCGGCATCTGGCGACTACCGGGCCAGCGGACCAAGAACAGTCCGCCGCTCGACGGGCCGCTGTCCCGCGGCTCGACCTGCTTGCAAAGGTCCAGCCCAGTGCTGGCTGGCCGCTCCTGTTCGGTGGGGGCGCTGCCAGGTTCTCGGGATTGTTGAACGCGAAGGCCGCGACAAACAAGCGGTCTGGCGTCACGGAGTGGCGGTTGAGAGATCTGCGGCGGACGGTGTCCACTGGCATGAACGGGGGGCGTTCTGCCTCGCGGTGTCGATGCAGTGCTCGACCACATCTCAGGATCCCGAGCGCGCGTGGCCGATGTCTACAACCACACTATCTATATCGTTGAGAGGAAGGTGGCGCTCGATCAGGGGTCAAATTTTCTCTTGGCCACACAATCGTTGCGGACCACTCAGTCGGGTATTTTGAAGTTATATTTCCAATTGGACATAACAATTTTTCCGAACCGGGAAGTTGTTATCGCTCGATTTAGATCTGTTGTCACTTTAATTCAAACACTTGCTGGCAATCCGTGAATAATAATAAAATTTCACCATGCGATAATGTCGGAGCGAGTCGAAAATTGAAAACTACGGTCGAAAATTACTTTGCTTGATCTGGACTGGCCGCTACTAGAATTTCAATAAAATTACCCGTATCCGTATGGATGATATTTGCTGTACTAGCAGTCGAAGATAGACTCAGATGCGAATGATTCGCGGCTGGACCCCCGGGTTCCAGTGGTTGAACTGGGAGCCGACAGATGGGTACCAAGAAGCTCGCGATCATTGTCAACTGTTATAATTACGAGAAATATATAGTCGAAGCGATCGAAAGTGTAAGTTTACAATTATCTGAGGAATGTGAACTGGTCGTCGTGGACGATGGATCGACGGATAATTCTTGGACTTTAATTCAGGGCACTGGGGTAAAATGTCTACGTAAGCAAAATGGCGGCTCTGTAAGCGCCTGCGTACTCGGATTAGATAATACGACAGCCAATCATGTGCTGTTTTTGGATGCTGACGATAAGATTTCTTCGGGCGCTTTACAGAAAATTGTCGAGAAATTAGACGACAAATACTCCAAACTCCAATTCCCTTTGTCAATAATCGATGAAAATAGTGATGAGCAGGGTAGATTTTTCCCTGATCTGAGTAATCAGAAGATCAAAAATTCCTACATTCAGGATATCTCTGAAACAGGAATATATGTTTCCCCTCCGACCTCGGGGAATATTTTTCGAAGAGACGTGTGCGATCTTCTTCGGGAGGCATCCTATGATTCGGTGGACGGTGTAATCCTTATCGCGGCTCCATTCTTGGGTGAAATCTATACTTTTAATGAGGTGCTGGGCTACTATAGGGTTCACGACAGAAATATTTCCTCGACTGGGCGCTTGCCTTCAGTCGAGCGGCTTCAATACAATCAAGAACGTTTTTACAATCGCATGGAACATCTAAAGCATATACTTTCCGTCAGAAAAATTGATCATGACATTATTGGAAGTCGCAGAAATTATATATATCTGAGAGACCAAATATATATCAATATTGTCTCTGGGAAAAAACTCACTTTGAAACAGGTAATCGAGCTGGCGGACTATTTTCCGAATTGGTACGGTTCGGCGAGGAAATTGATGACCCTGAGCGCGGCGCTCTCCATGACCTTCTTACCTAATCGTGTAGCAAAACTGATACTTCGCTTCAGGTTGAATGGTAAAACAGTGCTCGCCCGAACCGCAAAATCTATCCTCAGTTACACCCGTGGGGCCATCAACAGGCCGAGGCGCAACGCTCTCCATGAGTGAAATTGAGCGAGGTTTCGGCCTTCGAGCGTCCTCTCAATATCGATTGTGCATAAGTCTTCGACGTCGCAACCCAGGCGTCAAGGTTGCCGCAGCGGATGCCGGACCAGCGCACACTGAGCTGTCGCGGCGGTGGCGCATTGCCTGCCCGGCAGATCCGGCCGCGCTCAAGCCTGACTCCCGGCACAGGCGCTCTTGACGCCGATGGTCAGGATTATCATCGGCAATCGCACCGCGCCGAAGGATCCGCCTGCGACCCCCGGCTGACAGGAGCCGCGCCGCCCGCGCGCAGACTAAGCTCCCAGCCCTGAGCCGACCTCAGCCCCGCCGGCATTCGTCGCGCGGGACTTCGCCGAATCCATTCTGAGATATGTCGCACTGCGGACGGACCACATCCGGATCGACCCCTGCGCTGGGGCGCATGAGTGGCGTGCGAACCAATCCCACGACTTGTTAAGAACTATTCTTCCCAGAAGAGGAGCATGAAAGGCCATCAAATCAGTTTCCGTGCCAGATCAGTCCGACCTCCTGTCACGGAGAGAGCACATGGATCAGAAAACGCTGTCTCGAGCCCGGCGATCACCGATTAGGCGACGCTGCATCCTCGACTCCGAGGGCCTACAGGCGTCACGCTGACGGCAAGCACCCGCCCGCGCAAGATTGCGGATGACGGGTCGATGCGGATGGTTAGGAACGCGGCGATGTCGGGCGGTCAGGGCGGGAGCGGCGCAGATCCGGTCAACGGCACCGGCGGTCAGCCCGGGGCGGACGAGGTGGCGAACGGCACCGGCGCGGCCGGTGGAAACGGCGGCGCTTCTGCCCAGGGGAGCGGCGGAGGTGCGGGCGGTGCCGCGGGCTCAGTCGGAGGCGCCGGCGGCAACGGGGGCGCGGCGGCTGGCGGGACCGTCACCAACACGTCGGGAACGGGTGGCGCCTACTCGACCAACACGGGCTCCAGCTTTTTCGGGGGGGCTGGCGGGGCTGGCCTCGCCGGTCCGAATCCCGGCGATGGCGGCGGCGGCGGCGGCGGCGGCAGCCACGGCCAGTACCTCTCCAACACCGGGAATGGCGTAGGCTTCACCTTTTCCCGGACCGGCGGCACCGGTGGAACGGGCGGTGCCGGCAACGGGACGGGCGGAGGTGGCGGCGGCGGCAGCGGTGGTTACGGCTTCGTTGAGCCCGGCCCCGGATCCTTCATCGCCAGCGCTCAGATCACCGGCGGGAACGGCGGTGCCGGCGGTGCCGCCGGCGGTCCCGGCGCTTTCGGCGGTGGCGGAGGTAACGGCGGCATCGGACTGTTCCTCTACGGGAGCACGGGCACGAACACCGGCCAGATCACGGGCGGAAACGGCGGCCTGGGCGGAGCCGCGAACGGCGGGACGGCGGGCGTCGCGGGCCAGGGGGGAGCCGGTCTGTCCGGCGCGAACATCGCCATCACCAACACCGGCACGATCTCGGGCGGCTTCACCGGCGGCAGCACAACCGTCCGGGCCGTCGCTATCAACGTCACGGGCGGCACCAACAGCCTGACCCCCAGCACGGGAACGCTGAACGGCGGCCTCGGGATCGCCGGCGGCGCCACGACATTGCGCGTCCTCGGCAACGCTCCCAACAATCTCGGACCCGTAGCTAACGCCGGCACGTTCGACATCTCGGGGACGACGGCCGGTGCCTCGATCACCACGCTCTCGGGCACCGGCGGGACGACGCTCGGTGCGCAGGCCCTGACCATCACCAATGGTTCGACCAGCTACAGCGGCGCGATCTCCGGTACCGGCGGCGTGGCGGTCAACGGTGGCACGCAGACGCTGACAGGGGTCAGCACCTACTCCGGCGGCACCACGATCGGTTCGAACGGCGGCGCGGTGTTGAGCACCCTTCAGCTCGGCGGTCCGACCTCGGCCGGCACGGGGACGATCACCTTCGGCACGATGTCGGGCACGGCGACAGCGCGCCTCGGGCTCAACGTGGCCGCTCAGCCGGCCAATGGTGGCACCTTCGCCAATACCATCTCCAATTTCGGTTCGGGCAACGAGATCGCGCTCGCCGGCCTGAGCAACTCCAGCGTCAGCTACAACAGTGCGAACAGCTCGATCACCATCACCGGCACCCGCTCCGGTGGCGGGCAGGTGAGCGAGAACTTCGTGCTGTCGGCCCCCCGCACGACCAGCTTCGCGGCGGTGTCGGACGGCCAGGGCGGCACGATCGTGCGCGCCGCTACGGCCCCGAACCCCACGAACCCATCTCAGCCGGCCAACCCAGCCCCCTGCTACGTGACCGGGACGCGGATCCGTGTCCTGCGCGATCGGGTCATCTCGGACGTGCCGGTGGAGCAGCTCGCGGTGGGCGATCTCGCCATCACGGTTGCCGGTACGCCGCGCCCGATCCGTTGGATCGGCACCCGCGCGTACCGGGGATCGATGGTTCCCCCGGCCGAGCGCCCCGTCCGCATCCGGGCCGACGCACTGAGCGAGGGCGTGCCCGCCCGCGACCTGCTTGTCTCTCCAGATCACTGCCTGTGGCTGGACGGGCTGCTCGCGGCCGCGGGACATCTGGTCAACGGCTCGAGCATCACGCGTGGCGAAGCGGTGGCGGATCTCACCTACTGGCACGTCGAGTTGGACACCCACGACCTGCTGCTCGCGGAGAATGCTCCGGCGGAGAGCTTCCTGGCGGCGCCCGGCGTGCGCGGGGGCTTCGATGGCGTGCAGGCCCTCGACGTCGGCACCGGGCGCATGCCCTACGCTCCGCGCGCCGAACTCGGTCCCGACTTGGCCGCGCTGCGCGGGCGCTTAGCCCTCCGCGCTGTCTCGTTCGACGGTGCTGAAGAGCCGGGCCCGGTGCGAGCGTGGCTGGACCGATGCGTCGTGACGGGCGATGGCCTGCTGCACGTCGGGGGCTGGGCGCGCGACGAGGCGCATCCCGACACCCCGCTGTGCCTGGACGTGTTGGTGGACGGTGCCGTCGTCGCGTTCGCGGTGGCGGCCGAGTTCCGGTCGGACCTTGCTGCGGCCGGCTTCGGCGACGGGCGATGCGGCTTCGACCTCGGTGTGCATGTACGCCTCGCTCCGCACGTACATCATCGTGTCGAAGTGCGTCGCTCGGCCGATGGCCTCTTGATGTGCGCCAAGCGGATGGATGCGGCAGGGTCTTGGATCGCGCTGTTGGCAGCGTAGCGTCGATCGGGACATCCGGCGCCGACCCTCAGCCCCGCCGGCACCGCCGCGCGGGGCTTTTTCGGCAGCTTGCGCGGAGAGAGGGGAATGTGGGCGAGGCGCAATCGTGCGACGGTGACGATCGTGAGCCAGTCCCCTCCATCGACGTGTATTTTCGAAGCCGACCGTCAGAACTCAATCTCGAAGCGCTGCGATGGCTTGGCCAACCGAATCGTAGCCCTCGGCCATGAAGCGAGGCTTCCGCGGTCTTGGCTCGCCCGTCGCAGTTCGGTGAACGGAGAGCGGCTCATCGCTGCAATGAAGATTGTTGATCGCTTCGCCTTCTTACCCTTCGCTCACCGGGATTGAGGTCCGGTTCGCAGGAAGTAGGCTAAGTCTTGGTGGGCGCACTAGGGTTCGAACCTAGGACCCGCTGATTAAGAGTCAGCTGCTCTACCAACTGAGCTATGCGCCCGATCGCTTCTGCGACCGCCCGGTGGCCACCAAGTCCGTCCGGGGTGGCGGGCTGATACCAACGCGGCCGGGGCCTGTCCACCCCCGGCCGCCGCTTTTTCTCATTCCGCCGCCGCATGCTGTGCATGCACGCGCACGGAATGGGCCGACAGCTTGTTCAGCGCCGACAGATACGCCTTCGCCGACGCCACGAGCGTGTCCGGATCGGCGCCGCGCGCGGTGACGCTGCGCTCGCCGTCCCGCAGCCGCACCGAGACCTCCGCCTGCGCGTCCGTCCCGCCGGTCACGGCATGGACCTGATAGAGCTCCAGCTGCGCCTGATGCGGGACCAGCGCCGAGATCGCGTTGAACACCGCGTCGACCGGCCCGTTGCCGTCCGCCTCCTCGATCCGCGTGCCGGTCTCGTCGGCGATCCGCAGCGTGGCGCGCTGCGGTCCGCGGGTGCCGGCGATGACCGACAGCGAGACCAGCCGGATGCGGTCGTGGGCCGTGGCGAGGTTCTCGTCGACCAGCGCCTCGATATCCTCGTCGTAGACGTGCTTCTTCCGGTCGGCCAAGGCCTTGAACCGGTCGAAGGCGTCCTGGAACTGGTTGTCCGACAGGTGCAGGCCGAGGTCCTCCAGCTTGGAGCGGAACGCCGCTCGGCCGGAGTGTTTGCCCATCACGAGGGAGGTCTTGGTCAGCCCCACGGAGGCCGGCGTCATGATCTCGTAGGTCTCGGCGTTCTTCAGCATGCCGTCCTGGTGAATGCCGCTCTCGTGCGCGAAGGCGTTGCGGCCGACGATCGCCTTGTTGAACTGCACAGGGAAGTTCGTGGCGTGGCTCACGAGCTTCGAGGCGCGGGTCAGCATGGTCGACTCGACGCCGGTCTCGTAGGGCAGCACGTCCGCGCGGGTGCGCAGCGCCATCACGATCTCCTCGAGTGCGGCGTTGCCGGCCCGCTCGCCGATGCCGTTGATCGTGCACTCGACCTGCCGGGCGCCACCCTCGATGCCCGCCAGGGAATTGGCGATCGCGAGGCCCAGATCGTTGTGGCAATGGACCGAGAACACGGCCCTGTCGGCATTCGGCACGCGCGCGCGGACGTTCGCGAACATGTCGCGGTACTCCGACGGCGTGGCGTAGCCGACCGTATCAGGGAGGTTGATCGTCGTGGCGCCGGCCTTGATCGCCGCCTCGACGCAGCGGCACAGGTAGTCGAGCGGCGTGCGGGTCGCGTCCATGGCCGACCACTCCACGTCCTCGACGAGGTCGCGGGCCTGGGCCACGGTCTTGAGGATGATCTCGACGACCTCGTCCTGGCTCTTGCGCATCTGGTGCGCGAGATGGATCGGCGAGGTGGACACGAAGGTGTGGATCCGCGCGCGCTTGGCGTGGCGCACGGCCTCGCCGGCCCGGGCGATGTCGGCGGGGATCGCGCGGGCGAGGCCCGCGATGGTCGCGCGCTTGGTCCTCCGGGCGATCTCCGAGACCGCCTCGAAATCGCCGTTCGACGCGATGGGGAACCCGGCCTCAATGATGTCGACGCCCATCGTGTCGAGCAACTCGGCGACCGCGAGCTTCTCGTCGAAGGTCATGGTGGCGCCGGGGCACTGCTCGCCGTCGCGGAGCGTCGTGTCGAAGATCAGGATCCGGTCGCGGGCGGAAGCGGTGCTGGTCGTAGTCATGGCATTACCCTGTCGCGGGCCGCCCGGCACGTGATGGCGCGGCGCGGCGTGGTGCCCTCGCGGGCGGATTCGCGAATGAAAGAACTCCCCTGAAGGCCCAGGCGCGCGCCCGGACGGCCCTCAGGGGCGGGTAAGCAGAAGCGGAAGAAGGAGCCCGGAGCGGCGCGCACGGGACCGCAGCGCCGTAGAGGCGGCGCGGGCGGTCTCGATCGCTGAGCCGGCTCTGGCCAAGGCTCGTCTCTCCTGTCGGCGACCCGCGCGGGACGTTCTCACGGCGCGGTGCCGCCCGTAGGTATCCCCGGATCGACCGGAACACAAGCGAGACCGACGTGTCCGGAGGCGCCGGCCGGGACGGGCGCGGCCGGCGCCTCCGCGAGGATCGCTGCCGCGAGATCGTCGTAGAACAGCATCTGCCCGGCGGCCCAGACCTCGAACTCCGCAAGCAGCGTCGGGTCGAAGGCGGTCAGGTGGCCGCCAGCGATCCGGATCCATCCCGCGGCCTCGGCCTCGCCGAGCAGGTTGCCGACATGGGCCCGCGACACGTCCAGCCGCTCGGCGAGGCTGCGCAGGCTGAGCGACACCGCCGCCGGCGCGCCGGGCACCGTTGCGGCATAATGGGCCCCGACCAGGGCCGTGAGCAGCGGGTAGCCGCAGTCCCGTCCAGCGAAATGGAGCACCCGCGGGAACGCCGCGATGAGCGTGCCGTGCCTCAGCACGTGGGCGGCCGAAAGGCGCACCAGCTCCCCGAGCCGGTCGGGTCCGTCGAGCATCCCGGCGCGACCCGGGTCGCGACGGGTCACCGCGTCCATGGCGGCGACGAACAGCCGCCCGCTCCGCGCGATCTCGGTCACCAGGGCCGGTGCCGCCTGCAGGCATTTCACGCGCCCGTCGCCCGGATCCGCCACCGCGGTGACGAATCGCCCGGCCTTCAGGGCCGACACGAAGCCGGCCGTCTGCCTCGGGCTCGATCCCACCATCGCCTGGAGGACAGTCAGGGTGGGGCGGGGACCGCCGTGGTGCCGCCACGCGTAGTCGTTGTGGATCAGCATGAACGAGACCACGTAGCGCCCGATCTGATTGAGCGGCTTGTGGCTCGGCCAAACAATCTGCGCCGGTTCGATCATGCTCTGGCAGTAACCGGCGACCGCCAGGCGGAAATCGCGCTCGGATCGAAGCAGAGTGATCCGCGCTCGGAAATGATCGTCCAACATCCGCGCCCCGACTCAGCCGGATCCCAACCGAAGGGATGCCGCGCGCCCGGCCTTCGGTCCAGGATTCCCTGCAAAGTTTGGACTCGGTGGTGAAGAACGCGCGGGGCTACGACTCGCAGTGCTTGTCTCAGCGCTGCCGGAGCGAGCGGTCTGCCGGGCCTGGCCGGCGTCAGATGCGAAGGGGACCGTCCACCGTGTGCGATCTGCATCGACCCTCTCTCTCCCGGCGCGGCCTGCTGGCCGCGGCCGCGGCCGGTACCGTGATGGTGGCTTCCGCCGGGATCCGGCGGACCGAGGCGGCCCCCGACGGCGCGCGATCGAACGCCATCACGCCCGAGGCGGCCCTCACGCGGCTGCGCGACGGCAACAGCCGCTACGTCGCCAACACGTCGACGAACCGGGACTTCTCGGCCGGTCGCGCCGCGCGGGCCGCGGCGCAGTATCCGATCGCGTGTATCGTCGGCTGTGCCGATGCCCGGGTCGCCCCGGATTTCATCTTCGACCAGGGACCGGGCGATCTGTTCGTCGTCCGCGTCGCCGGCAACTTCGTCACCACCGATGGCCTCGCCAGCCTCGAATACGGCGTGTCGGTCCTGGGCGCGCCGCTGATCCTCGTCCTCGGCCACTCCGATTGCGGGGCCGTGAAGGCGACGATCGACGTCATGAAGACCAACGCGACCCTTCCCGGTCATCTCCCCGTGCTGATCGACGCGATTCGCCCGGCGGTCGATCTGGCGGAGAAGGCGCGTGCGGAGGATCCCCTCGCCGAGGCCATCGCCCAGAATGTCCGGCACAGCGTCCGGCGCCTCGAGCAGGCCGGCCCCATCATCGCGGAGGCCGTCGCCGCCGAGCGGGTGAAGGTCGTGGGCGGCTTCTACGACATCGGCACGGGCCGGGTCGTGATCCTCTGACCGCGGTGCGCGATCCGCCCCGGCGTGCGGGCGGGCGCTGCGCCGAAGCTTGCCAATGACGGTGCAGCCTCGATAAAGCCCGCCGGCACGTCGAGACCGAACCCGCGAGACCGTCATGGCCAGCTACAAGCTCCTGCTCCTCCCCGGCGACGGGATCGGCCCGGAGGTCGCCGGCGGCATGCAGGTGGTGCTCGACACCCTCAAGGAGACCGGTCTCGCGACCTTCGAGACCGAGACCGACCTCGTCGGCGGCAGCGCCCTCGACGCGCACGGCGTCCCGCTCGCGGACGCGACCCTGCAACGCGCGAGGGACGCGGACGCGATCCTGCTCGGCGCGGTCGGCGGACCGAAATGGGCCGGTGTCGCCTACGAGAACCGCCCCGAAGCCGGCCTGCTGCGCCTGCGCAAGGAGCTCGACCTCTTCGCCAACCTGCGGCCGGCGATCTGCTACCCGGCGCTGGCGGAGGCCTCGGCGCTGAAGCGCGAGCTGGTCGAGGGACTCGACATCATGATCGTGCGGGAGCTCACCGGCGGCGTCTATTTCGGCGAACCGAAGGAGATCACCACGCTGGAGGACGGCTCCAAGCGGGCGGTCGACACCCAGGTCTACACGACGGCGGAGATCGAGCGGATCGCCCACGTGGCCTTCGACCTCGCGGGCAAGCGCTCGGGCCGGGTCGCCTCGGCCGAGAAGCACAACGTGATGAAGTCGGGCGTTCTCTGGAAGGAGGTCGTCACCAAGGTGCACGCCGAGCACTACGCCGACCTGCAGCTCGAGCACGTCCTCGCCGACAACTGCGCCATGCAGCTGGTGCGCCGGCCCAAGCAGTTCGACGTGCTGGTGACCGACAATCTGTTCGGCGACGTGCTCTCCGACATCGCCGCCATGCTCACCGGCTCGCTGGGCATGCTGCCGTCGGCTTCCCTCGGCGCGGTCGACGCGAGCGGCCTGCGCCGCGCGCTCTACGAGCCGGTCCACGGCTCGGCGCCCGACATCGCCGGCCAGGACAAGGCCAACCCGATCGCCATGATCGGCTCGCTCGCCATGTGCCTGCGCTACTCCTTCGGCCTCGGCGACGCGGCCGACGCCCTCGACGGCGCCATCACCGACGCCCTCGCGGGCGGCGCGCGCACCGCCGACATCGCCGGCGAGGGCACGAACCCGATGGGCACGCGCGCCATGGCCAGCGCGGTGGCGGACGCGCTCCGCACCCGGGTCGGCTGAGACACGTCTTCGGCGCGTCGCAGCACCGGGGTCGGTCCCCAGCCGCGTGTTTCGACGCATGGCGGTCGGGCGCGACCTTCGCTATGACGCGCCCATCGAGGATTGGGAGCGTCATGAAGGCCGGAGACGGGGCGTCTGAGCGCGCGAGCGCGGATTTCGGCTTCGAGCGCGTGGCGCTCGACGAGAAGCAGGGGCGCGTCGACAGCGTCTTCCACTCGGTCGCCCGCCGCTACGACATCATGAACGACCTGATGTCGGCGGGCCTGCACCGGGCCTGGAAGGCGCAGCTCGTCTCGATGCTGCGGCCGCCGCAGAACCGCGCCTTCGCGCATCTCGACGTCGCCGGCGGCACCGGCGACGTGGCCTTCCGGGTGCTGGCCGCGGGCGGTCCGCGCACCCGAGTCACCGTCCTCGACATCAACGAGTCGATGCTGCGGGTCGGCGCCGAGCGGGGGCGGGAGCGCAAGGTCGACGAGGCCGGCGACCGGATCGCCTTCGTGACCGGCAACGCCGAGGCGCTGCCGCTGCCGGACGCGTCCTTCGACGCCTACACGATCGCCTTCGGCATCCGGAACGTGCCGCGGATCGAGACGGCGCTGGCCGAGGCGCGGCGGGTGCTGAAGCCCGGTGGGCGCTTCCTCTGCCTGGAATTCTCGGCCGTCGACATCCCGCTGCTCGACCGCATCTACGACGCCTACTCGTTCAACGTGATCCCGCGCATCGGCGCCCGGGTGGCCGGGGACGCCGAGTCCTACCGCTACCTCGTGGAGTCGATCCGGAAGTTCCCGACTCGTGGCGCCTTCGCGGGCATGATCGAGCGCGCGGGCTTCCGGCACGTCACCGACCGGGCGCTGACGGGCGGGATCGTGGCGATCCATTCGGGCTGGAAGGTCTCTTGACCGCCGCCGCGCGCGACGGGAGCCAGCACCGGTGATCAGCGCCGCCGTCAACTTGTTTCGCGGCGCGCGGGTCGGCTTCGTGCTGGCCCGCGAGGGCGCCCTCGCCCTCGTCGACCCCTCTGAGCTGCCCCCACACCTGCGCCTCGCCCTGCGGATCGGCCGCTCCCTCGAGCGGCCCGGCCTCGACGACGGGGCGGCCCGGCTCTCTGCGGCGATGACGCGCCTCGGCCCGTCCTACGTGAAATTCGGCCAGTTCCTGGCGACGCGGCCCGACATCGTCGGCATGCGCGCGGCCTTCGACTTGGAGAAACTGCAGGACCGGGTGCCGCCCTTCCCGCAGGCGGTCGCGATTCGCACCGTCGAGGCCGCCCTCGGCAAGCCCGTGAGCGCCCTGTTCGTGTCGTTCAGCGAGCCGATCGCCGCCGCCTCGATCGCGCAGGTCCACAAGGCGATCGTGCAGGATCCCGACGGCACGCAGCGCGCCCTCGCCGTGAAGGTGATGCGGCCTGGCGTCCGCGAGCGCTTTATGCGCGACCTCGAGGTCATGCGCTTCATGGCGCGGGTGGTGAACGCCCTGTCGCCGCAGGCGGAGCGGCTGCGCCCGCGCGAGGTGGTGGAGATCCTCGCGCGCTCGGTGCTGATGGAGATGGATTTCCGCCTGGAGGCGGCGGCCGCCTCCGAGCTCGCCGAGAACACCAAGGACGATCCGGACTTCCGTGTGCCGAGGCCGGAATGGGAGCTGACCGCCCGCGAGGTGTTGTCGGCCGAGTGGATCGAGGGGACCCGCCTGCACAGCGCCGCGGAGCTCGCCGCCCGGGGGCACGATCCGCAGACCATCGGGCGGACCGTCATCCAGAGCTTCCTGCAACACGCGATCCGCGACGGCTTCTTCCACGCGGACATGCACCAGGGGAACCTGCTGGTCGATGCCGAGGGCCGGCTGGTCGCGGTCGATTTCGGCATCATGGGCCGCCTCGGCCCGAACGAGCGCCGGTTTCTCGCCGAGATCCTGCTGGGCTTCATCCTGCGCGACTACCGCCGGGTGGCGAAGGTCCATTTCGAGGCGGGCTACGTGCCGGCCCACCACTCCGTGGAGGATTTCGCGCAGGCGATCCGCGCCATCGGCGAGCCGATCCACCAGCGCCGGGCCGACGAGATCTCGATGGCCAAGGTCCTGACCCTTCTGTTCGACGTCACGGCCCTGTTCGACATGAGCACCCGCACCGAGCTGGTGATGCTCCAGAAGACCATGGTGGTGGTGGAGGGCGTCGCCCGCTCCCTCGACCCGCGCCTCGATATGTGGACCACGGCCGAGCCGGTCGTGCGCGCCTGGATCGCCCGCAACATGGGGCCAGTCGGCCGGGCGCAGAGCGGCCTGGACGCCCTCAAGGTCGTCTCCGACGTCGTCGGCGACATCCCGGACCTTGCCATGCGGTTAAAGCGCGTGCTGGTCCGCCTCGACGAGGCCGGCACCGGCGATGCCCGCCGGCTGGAGCGCTTCGCCCGCAACGAACGCTACCGCGCGATCTGGTCGACGCTGGCCCTGTGGGGCATCGCCGTCGGCGCGCTGATGCTGGCATTCCGGGGTCTCTGACGCGGCACCATCCCCGATCCGGGACCGGGACCGCGCGTCGTCCGCGGGCGCTCAGCCGGGCTCGGGTCCCTGGGCGGGCGCGTCCTCTGTCGCGGGGACCAGGGCACGCAGCTCGCGGGCCAGCTCCTTGAGCCCGGTCGAGCCCTTGGCGAGCACCCTGTCGGCCTGACCGGCCAGACGGCGCCGGTCCTCGGCCGTGATGTCCTTGGCGGTGAGCACCACCACCGGCACGTCGCGGCTGTCAGGCCGGGCCCGCAGCGCCCGCAGGAACGCGAATCCGTCCATCTCGGGCATCATCAGGTCGAGCAGGATGAGGGATGGGCGCTCCGTCTCCAGGGCTGCCAGAGCGCGCAGGCCGTTCTCGGCCTCGCGGACCGGGAAGCCCTCGCGCGCGAGATAGGCGCAGACGTGCTCGCGGACGTCGGCCTCGTCCTCGACGACGAGGATCGCGCCGTCACCCGAGGCGAGGCGGAAGCGGTCGACGATCTGGCGCAGGCTTCCCCAGTCGATCGGCTTCTGCAGGTAGTCGGTGGCGCCGAGGGAGAAGGCGAGGTTCTGCTCGTCCAGGACCGTCACCATCACGATCGGCGTCGCGCCGATCTCGGGATCGGCCCGGATGGCCCGCAGCACCGCCCATCCGTCCATCTGCGGCATGGTGACGTCGAGGAGAACGGCCCGCGGATGCAGGCTGCGAGCGAGATCGAGCCCGCGCCGCCCGTCCTCGGCGACCGTCACCGAGAAGCCCTCGCGCTCCAGGAAGCGCGCCAGCAGATCGCGGGTCGCGGCGTCGTCGTCGACCACCAGGATCGTCCCGCGGTCGCCGCCTCCCGATGCGGCCGGGTCCGCGTCCTCGGCCGCGGCGGCCTCGAAACGGTCCGGCAGCGTCAGCGTGAAGGCGGTGCCCTGCCCCTCGCGGCTGTCCACGGTGATCGAGCCGCCCAGCATCTCGGCGAAGGCCCGGGTGATCGCGAGGCCGAGCCCGGTGCCGCCGAACCGGCGCGTCGTGGAGGCGTCGGCCTGGGTGAACCGCTCGAACAGCTTGCCGACCTGCTCCCGCGTCATGCCGATGCCGGTGTCGGTCACGCAGAAGCGCAGCGCTCCGTCCGCCCGGGCGACCGCCAGGGTGATCCGGCCATCCTCGGTGAACTTCGCGGCGTTGCTCAGGAGATTGATCAGGCACTGCCGCAGCTTGGTCACGTCGGTATGCGCGCTGCCCAGGCCCGGTTCCAGCTCCAGCGCCAGGGTGTTGCCCTTCTTGGCGACGAGACCCTCGACCGTGACCGCGACCTCCTGCACCACGGCGGCGACCTCGAAATCCTCCGCGTAGATCTCGACCCGGTCGGCCTCGATCTTCGAGATGTCGAGCACGTCGTTGATCAGGCCGAGGAGGTGGCGGGCGTTGGTCTCGATCTTCTTCATGTCGGTGACGAGATCGGCCTCGCCGATATCCTCCAGCTCCTCCTGCACCATCTCGGAATAGCCGATCACCGCCGAGAGCGGGGTGCGCAGCTCGTGGCTCATATTGGCCAGGAACTGGCTCTTGGCCGCGTTGGCGGCCTCGGCCGCCGCGCGCGCCGCCTCGATCGCGGCCTCGGCCTCCTTGCGCTCGGTGATGTCCGTGTGGGTCCCGACCCACTCCCGCAGGGTGCCGTCGGGTTCGAGGATCGGGACGGCGCGCACGCTCATGTGCCGGTAGGTCCCGGAGGCGGCGCGGATCCGGTGCTCGGTGGCGTAGGGTTCCAGGCTGGTGACAGCGCGGGTCCACGCGGCGCGGGTATGCGCACGGTCCTCCGGGTGGACCGCGTCGAGGAAGCCGAGCCCCGCGTAGGCGGCCTCGTCCTGGCCGGTGAAGCGGGTCCAGGCCGTCTGGCGGCGATGGAGGCTCCCTTCCGGGTTGGCGGTCCAGACGATGGCGGCGCTCGCCTCGATCAGCGAGCGGAAGCGCTCCTCGCTCCGGCGCAGCCGGGCCTCCGCGAGGTGGCGGATGGTCTCGTCGACCACCACGAGGCCGACGCCCTCGACGCTCTGGTCGGCCGCCGCGCTCTCCTCGCCCCGGAGCGGATAGAAGCTCATCGAGAAATGCCGCACGCCGCCCGGCGCCGAGGGGGTCGGCACCGCCACCGGCACGTTCGGCGAGACCAGGCCTTCCGTCAGGGCCGCGGCCAGCTTCGGGGCCAGCTCCTCCCGCAGAGTCGGGAGCATGGCCCAGATCGGCGCGCCGAGATCGGCCCCGAAGCCGCGCTCGCTCATGGTGGCGAGCGCCCGGTTCATGTGCCGGATCTTCAGGTCACGGTCGAGGAAGCCGAGCCCCACCGGCGCGTTGGCCAGCACCCCATCGAGGAGGCGGGACATCCGGAGGGATTCCTGCCGTCGCACCAGGGCGAGGCGCGCCAGCAGCACGATCGCTCCGAGGGCCGCCGCCGCGGAGAGGAGGAACAGAAGGAGTCCGCGCCACGCTTCGCGCGCCTGGATGGTCGCGAGCTGCTCCAGGGTCGCGGCCTGCCGGGCCGCCGACTCGGCGCGGATCGCGTCCATCAGCTGCTTGCCCTCGCCGGTGCGGACGAGGTCGATGGCGGCGTCGAAGCCCCGGTTCCGCCGCGCCTCCACCACCCGGGCGGCGAAGTCGCGCTTCTGCGCGATCAGCCCGGCGAGCGACGGGCCGCCGGCTCGGACCGACTCCTGCGCGGCGGCGCCGAGGCCGGTCAGCTCCGTGTCGATCTTGGTGAGGGCGGTCGTGTAGGGACGGAGGTAATCTTCGCTGCCGACCAGCACGAAGCCGCGCTCCCCGGTCTCCAGGTCCTTGACCTCGGAGATCAGGCGCTCGATCCCGGCGATCGTCGCGTTCGCCCGGGCGGTCGCGGCCCGGTCGGTCTCGCCGGTCACGTAATTGGCCGTGCCGCTGCCCAGGGCGACGATCAGCAGGATGAAGGCGACGGGCGAACCGAGGAGCCAGCCCAGCGGGCCGGCGCCGCGCCAATTGCGCCGGCGCAGGCCGAAGATCGATCCGGCGCGCGACGGGGCGCTCACGTCTCCACCAGCCCGGTGGTGGCGCCCGACGCCTCGGAATCGGGCCGGCCGTGCGGCTGGCCGAGATATTCCCGCGACCGCATCTCAATGAGGCGCGAGACGGTCCGGTCGAACTCGAAGGCCTCGCGGCCGGTCCGGGCGGTGTAGAGGTCCTGCGCTTCGGCGGCCGCGGAGGCCACGAGCTTCACGTGCCGGTCGTAGAGCGTGTCGACCAGCGTGATGAAGCGCTTGGCCTCGTTCCGCTCCGCCTCGCCCATCACCGGGATCCCGTCGAGGATCACCGTGTGGTAGGCGCGGGCGAGTGCCATGTAGTCGGAGGCGCCGAGGGGCTGGCGACAGAGATCGTCGAAGCCGAACCGGGCCACGCCGGTCGCCTGCTCGGGAACCGCCACGGCCCGGCCGTGGACCGTGACCGTCGCCGGGAGGCCGCGAGCCTTGCCGGTCAGGGCCTTGAAGGCGGCGTCGAGGGCCGCGCGCGCCGCCGCGTCGGCGGGGACATGGTAGACCGCCGCGCCGCCGAGCTTCTCCAGCCGGAAATCCGTCCGGGAGTCGAGGCGGACGACGGTCACGCGTTCCTGGAGGTTCGCCACGAAGGGCAGGAACAACGCCCGGTTGAGGCCGCCCTCGTAGAGCCGGTCGGGCTCGACGTTCGAGGTCGCGACGACGGTGACGCCGCGCCGGAACAGGTGGTTGAACAGGCGCCCCAGGATCATCGCGTCGGCGATGTCGGTGACGGTGAACTCGTCGAAGCACAGCAGGGTCGCTTCGTCGGCGAGCTGGTCGGCCACCGGTCCGATCGGGTCGTCGCCCTTGACGGTGCCGGCCTTCAGCGCCTGCCGGTAGGCGTGGATGCGCTCGTGCGCGTCCGCCAGGAAGCCGTGGAAATGGACCCGCCGCTTCGGCTCCGGCGCCGCGTCGTGGAACAGGTCCATCAGCATGGTCTTCCCGCGCCCGACAGAGCCCCAGATGTACAGGCCCTTGATCGCCTCGGCCTCGTCCTTGCGGCGGAACAGCCACCCCAGGGCGCTCGTCTTGCTGGCCCGCTTGCGGCGCTGGAGGTCGAGGACCAGCCGGTCGAGGGCCCGCACCAGGTGCGCCTGCGCCGGATCACGCTCGATGGCACCGGTCGCGACCAGCGCCTCGTAGCGCTCGTGGACCGGGCCGGGCGAGACCGCGCCGGCGAGCGCCGCCGGCGACGGGGCGATGGACTTGCCGGATCTGTCGTTCACGCCGCCGGTTCCTCGCTGCTGATCGCGGCACCGGTTCGGCACCCCCTGCGCCCGCATCGGCGGTCAACGACCCGGGGCCTGTTCCAGTGCCGCGCAAGCTCGGCCTGAATCAAGCCCGCGGCCGAACAGCCACGGGCAAGCGTCCCATCGAGGCGTCCCATCGAAGCCTCCCATCGGTTCCACGCATAGCAGGCCCGCGGCCGGCCGGCCCCCCACTCTGCTGCATTGCACAATGAATACGGGGATGCGACATCCCCGCGGTCTCTTGGGAGGAGCGTCCGGATCACCCCGCGCGGCAGCGCGCACGAACCGGAGCTTCATCATGGCGGTACAAGCCCTCGATGGGCCGACCCACACCATCCGGCGTCTCTGGCCGGCGGACCGCGCGGCGGTCCTCGACTATTTCCTGCGGCTGGATCCGGAGACCCGGGCGAGCCGCTTCATGGGCAATGTCAGCGAGGCCGGAGTCCGGGCCTACGCCGCGCAGGCGCTGACCGCGGAGGGCGTGATGTACGGCGCCTTCGTGGGCGGCGTGCTGCGCGGTCTCGCCGAGCTGCGGCCGATGGGGCCGGGCGCGTCCCGCTACGCCCTGGGGCCGCACGCTGAGGCGGCCTTCGCGGTCGAGCAGACCTTCCGCCGCAAGGGGATCGGGGCCGCCCTGTTCGCCCGGATCGCCCGCGCGGCGCGGCATCGTGGCGTGAAGGATCTCCACGTCCGCTGCCTGTCGGGAAACGGGCCCATGCTGCGGCTCGCGGCCAAGCACGGGGCGGCCATCCAGCACGAGGGGCGCGAGATCGAGGGCGCCCTGCACCTCGCGCGTCCGACGCCGTTCTCGCTCTGGTACGAGGGGATCGCGGAGGCGTTCGATTTCACCCTGGCGGCGGGCTTCCCGGAGCGGGTGCAGGCCGGGCGCTGAAGGCAGGCTCAGCCGGCGATGTCGCCGACGAGGGCGAAGGTCAGGAGATCCACGGACGTCGCCCCGCCGCGCAGGAGCGCGCGGGCGGCGGCGTTGCCGGTGGCGCCGGTGGTCATGACGTCGTCCACGAGGAGGACCCGGCGCCCGCGGACGCGGTGCTGCTCGGCGGAGGCGACCCGGAAGGCGCCGCTCAGGTTCTCGGCCCGCGCCGCGCGGCTCAGGCCGACCTGGGATCGCGTGGCCCGCACGCGCACGAGGGCCGTGGCGACGCACGGCCGCCCCGCCGCATCCGCGATCGCCCGCGCCAGCAGGGCGGACTGGTTGAAGCGCCGCCGCCACAGGCGTCCGCGATGGAGCGGTACCGGCACGAGGCACTCGGCCTCGGCGATCAGGGTCCGGCCGCTCGCGGCCATCATCCGGGCCATCACGCCGGCGAGATCGAGCCGGTCCTCATACTTCAGGCGATGGACGAGCCGCCGCGCCACGGAATCGTAGAGGGCGACCGCCCGGGCGCGGCCGGAGACCGGCGGTTCCGCGATGGCCCGGGGCGACACCAGCGGGCCGACCCCGAGGTCGACCGCGAAGGGCGTACCGTAGCGCTGGCACACCGGTTCCTCGATCAGGCGCAGGCTCGACCAGCAGGACGGACAGAGGGCGCCCGGATCGGCGGTGGCGCCGCCGCAGCCCGCGCAGGTGGGCGGGTAGATCAGGGAGACGACCCCGCGCGGCAGACCGCGCAGGGCCGTGGCGACGGCCTGGAAGGCCGTCATGCGCGCGACGCGCTCCCGCAGACCCGGCTTACTGGGCCGAGACGGGGCGCGCCTGCGGCGCCATCTGCTGCCGCTCGACCTGACGGTCGCGAGCGTTGGCGCGGTGGCGGCCGATGGCGCAGCCGGCCGCGGCGCCGACGAGGCCGTGATGGCCGGCGTAGTGACCCGCGATGCCGCCGACGATGGCGCCCTTGATGCAGCCCTTCGCCTCGGCGCCGCCCGCGGCGGCCAGGGTGGTGAGGGCCACGGCGGCCCCGACGAGCATGCGCTTCATGATGTGTGCTCCCTGAGGAATCTCGGCCGTTGGGCCGGTTGCAGCAGGAACAGCGACGCTCCCGAGTCGTTCCAGCATCCTAGCGCAGCTCACGAGACCGTGCGCGGCGACGGTGGCGCGACGCGACCGCAGATGCCATCTGCCCCCCGATGGATGCTCCCGCCGCCCTGTTCGACACGCGCCTCGCCCGCCGCCGCCTCGCCCGTGCCGGGCGCCTCGGCTACCCGGGCTTCCTCCTCGACCGCCTCGCCGAGGATCTCGACGACCGGCTCGGCGCCGTCCTGCGCAGCTTCGTCTCTGTTCTCGACCTCGCCACGCCGCGTCCCGTGGCGACCCGGCTGCTCGCCGCCCGCTATCCGGCGGCGCGGCATGTCCGCCTCGCGGCCCTGCCGGAGCCGGGCGGCGACCTGATCGTCGGAGATCCCGAAGCGCTGCCGCTGGCGACCGGGAGCCTGGACCTCGCCGTGTCGCTGCTGGCCCTCCACGCCGTGAACGACCTCCCCGGCACGCTGATCCAGCTGCGCCGCGCCCTCCGTCCGGATGGGCTGTTCGTCGGCTGCCTGCTCGGCGGCGCGACGCTGACGGAGCTGCGCCAGAGCTTCGCCCAGGCCGAGAGCGAGGTCGAGGGTGGGGTCAGCCCCCGCGTGGCGCCCTTCGCGGCGGTGCGCGAGGCCGGCGGCCTGCTGCAGCGGGCGGGCTTCGCGCTGCCGGTGGCCGATACCGACACGCTGACGGTCCGCTACGCCGACCCGTTCGGCCTGATGCGCGACCTGCGGGCCATGGGCATGACCAACGTGCTCACCGAGCGGCGGCGGACGCCGCTGCGGCGGGCGACGTTGCTGCGCATGGCCGAGATCTACGCCGAGCGGTTCTCGGACCCGGACGGTCGCGTGCGGGCGACCTTCGAGGTTCTGTGGCTCTCGGGCTGGGCGCCGCACGAGACCCAGCAGAAGCCCCTGCGGCCCGGGACCGCGAAGACGCGCCTCGCCGACGCGCTCGGGACCGTCGAGTTGAAGCCCGAGGGAGGGAACACGCCATGAAGCTGCCCGGACCGGACCACCCGATCACCGTCGAGCCCGAGTCCCGGCGCGTCCGCGTCGTCGTGGCGGGCGCCGCGGTCGCCGAGACCCGGAACGCCCTGCGGCTGCAGGAGGCTCGGTACCCACCGGTCTTCTACGTGCCGCGAAGCGACATCCGTGCCGATTGTTTCGTCGCCTCGGCGCGGACGAGCCAATGCCCGTACAAGGGCGACGCCCACTATTTCGACCTCGTCGTCGACGGCGATCGGCGCCCCGACGCGGTCTGGAGCTACGGCGATCCGTACCCGGCCGTCGCGGCAATCCGCGACCACGTGGCTTTCTACCCGGATCGGGTCGACGCCATCGTGCTGGAGGACTGAGCCGGCCGCGCGCCCGGTTCAGTCGCGCACGAGGCTCCAGAACCCGTGCTTGCGGCCGTGCGCCCGCCGCAGAGCAGCGCGGTAGGCCTGCGGATCCGGATCGACGACGCCGGTCGCGAGGCGCCCCGCCAGGGCGTCGAGCTCCGCGAGGTAGCGCGCGCCGTGCGGGTAGGCGGCGCTGCGGCCGGTCTCGAGGATCGAGTCGACGAGCCGGCGATACAGGATCGTCGCGGCCCGGGGGTGATCCTGCGCCAGCGCCTCGGCGACCGGCGCCAGCACCGCGTACTGGTCGCCCTGCCAGGTCTCAGGCCGCGCGACGACCAGCGCGGCCGCACGGCGCAGATCCGGCCAGGCCGCCAGGAAGGCGAGCGCCCGGTGCGGCTGCGGGAAGGCCTCGGCGTGGTCGAGGGCGCGCAGGAGCGCCTCCTCGTCGTCGAAGTCCGGGAGCTTGGCGAGGAAGGCCCGCAGCATCGGCGCGTCGAGCTCGCGCTCGAACCGCCCCCAGCGCAGGGCCTGGGCCTCCTCACCCCGGCCGAGCGCGTCGAGGATCTCGATCTCAAGGGCCTGCCGCTCCCGTTCCGGTCCGCGCAGGTCGAAGCCGGCGATCAAGTCGGCCCGGGTGGCGATTCGCAGACCCGGATCCTGCATGCGCCGGATCCAGTCCAGCGCCTCGGCGGCGCGCCCCGCGCCGAGGAGCCGCCGGGCGATCGCGACGCGGTTCTCCCGCCCCGGCAAGGTCGCCCGCTCCAGGGCGATGAAGGTGTCGGTGTCGCCGCGCCGGTCGGCGACGGCCTGGCGCAGGCGCAGGATCTGGATCCGGGCCGCCTGCCGGTGGTGAGTCGCGTCGCGGCGGGGATCCCCGCCCTGCGGCAGGGCCGCCTCGGCGGCGGAGAGCCGGTCGTCGATCTCGGCGAGGGCTTGCTCGGGCAGCGCCGGGATCATCTCGCCGAGGACGGTTCCGAGGGGGCCGAACGGATCCGCCGCGAACGGCTCGACGAGGCGCGCCGCTAACCGGGCGGCGTCCTCCGGCGGCAGGGCACCGGCGATCTCCACGAAGGCCGCTGAGGCGCGGTCGAACACGCCCTGCACGGCGCCGGTGCTGTCGTCCACGCGGTTCAGGACCGCGTCGGCGCCGTCGAGGAAGCGCCGGAGCCGGTCGAGCGCGGCCCCCGCATCGAGGGGCCGCAGCTCGTTGAGGATCACCGTCACGGTCGTGTTGAGGTCGGCCGCGAAGGTCCGGCGCTTCTGCCAGTCGATGTAGCCCTGGGCGCCCTCGAGGGCCGTCAGCCGCCGGTCGACGATCGCCGCGACGGCCTCGGGGCCCTGGAGCGAGGCGAGCGCGGCGCTCACCAGCTTCTTGAAGGCCGGGTTGCGCCCGGTCTCGCCGAGGATCAGCGCGATCAGCCGGTCCGGGCTGAGCGCCGCCAGCGTCTCCGGCGACGGGGTCGTCCGCCGCGCGCCCTTCGGCAGGGCGGGCGTCCTGCGACCGGCCGGCGCCGCGGCCGGGGTTACGCGCCGCGCACGCGCCACGAGATTTCCCGCCGTTGCGGACGATCGCGCATGTCCGTCCCGTCCGCCGCGGCTACTCCACGACCCGGGCGCGGGGCCGGTCGCTGCCCTGCGCCGTCTCGTCGTGCCAGCCGCCGGCCTGATCCTGGTAGCGGATCCCCTCGGTCGACCCGGGGACCTGCTGTTCCGCCGCCGCGGCCTGCGCCGCCTGCAGCGCCTCCTCGCGGCTCGGGAACGTCTCGGAGAACACGTCGCCGACCTTGTAGGCGAAGCCGCCGTCGTGCTCGACGATGCGATAGGTTACCTCGGACATCACGCCTCCTGTACGCGCCCTCATCGTTGACCGCGAACCCGCCGGACGCGCCTGGGTTCCAGGCGACGGGGACTCGGCCTACGATCCGCCGGAAAGTGGCCCTAAACCGGCCCGGTCCCGGCACGCAGACGACGACGATGCAGCTTCGCCCGATCCTCGCCCTCGCCCTTCTCCTCGTCGCCCGACCCGCGAGCGCCGAGGAGGGCTTCCTCGACAAGCTGTTCGGCGGCTCCGGGCGCGGGGCGCCGCCCAACCCCTTCGCGTCGAACTATCCCTCGGCTCCGCCGACCGCGGAGGAGGCGCGCGCCGCGCGGGAGCGGCGCTCGGTCCGCGGCGAGCGCGGTTCGCCGGCCGGTCCCCTGCCCCCGGGGCGCATCCCGGAGGAGTGAGGCGCCTCAGGCGTCCCCGACGACGCCGGCCTCGTCCTGCGCCTGCAGCACGTCCGGGCGCGGCATCGAGATGATGTTGTAGCCGGCATCGACGAAGTGGACCTCGCCGGTGACGCCGCCCGAGAGCGGCGACAGCAGGTAGAGGGCCGAACCGCCGACATCCTCCAGGCTGACCGTGCGCCGCAGGGGCGCGTGCGCCCGCTGGTGGTTGAACATCAGTCGCGCGTCGGCGATCCCGGCCCCGGCCAGCGTCCGCATCGGACCGGCGGAGAGCGCGTTGACCCGGATCCCGTCCGGGCCCAGGTCGCTCGCCAGGTAGCGCACCGAGGCCTCGAGCGCTGCCTTGGCGACGCCCATGACGTTGTAGTTCGGCATGACCCGGGTCGCGCCGCCGTAGGTCAGGGTCAGCAGCGAGCCGCCCTGGTTCATCCGCTTGGCCGCGCGCTGCGCGATCTCGGTGAACGAGAAGCACGAGATCGTCATCGTGCGCACGAAATTCTCGCGCGTCGTCACGTCGACGTAGCGGCCCTTGAGCTGCGCCTTGTCGGAGAAGCCGATGGCGTGGACCACGAAGTCGAGGCCGCCATCGAATCGGGCGTCCAGGGCCTCGAAGGTCGCGTCGACCGAGGCCAGATCCTCGACGTCGCAGGGCAGGACGATGTCCGAATCGAGCTTGGCGGCGAGGGGCGCCACCCGGCGGCCCAGGGCCTCGCCCTGGTACGTGAAGGCCAGTCGCGCGCCCTGGGCGTGCAGCGCCTTGGCAATCCCCCAGGCGATCGAGTGATCGTTCGCGACGCCCATGATCAGGCCGCGCTTGCCCGCCATCAAACCCGTCATGCCGACTCACATCCTGACCGAGCACGCCGGACCCGCGAAGCGGGTCCGGACCGCGGTCGCGACCAGCGAACCGCGGCAGGCTGCCTTAACGCGGCTCGCGCCGCGATCCAAACGCGGCGGTGTCCGGCAACGGGCAAAAAAAAGCCCCGCCGGCGGGCGGGGCGTTTGCGGCGTCGTGGCCGGGCTCAGAAATGCCCGTCCGTGTGGGAATCGGCTTCTTCCAGCGCGGCCTGCTTCGCGTAGATCGCCGCGACACCGGCGATCATGAGGCCACCCAATGTTCCGAAGATGAAAGTCCCCATCGCCACCACCAGATCTCAACAGCGGGTAAACGCCGGCCCGCGGCCGGCGGTTCCGCGCCGGGCGATCAGGCGTCGACGTGCTTCAGGACCAGGGTGGCGTTGGTGCCGCCGAAGCCGAAGGAATTGGTCAGCACGTGGCCGAGCTGCGCGTCGTCCCGGCGCTGCTGCAGGATCGGCATGTCGGCGAAGGCCGGGTCGAGCGTGTCGATGTGCGCGCTCTCGCAGATGAAGCCGTTGTTCATCATCAGCAGGCTGTAGATCGCCTCCTGCACGCCGGTGGCGCCCAGGGAATGGCCTGTCAGCGACTTGGTGGCCGAGATCGGCGGGCAATCCTCGCCGCGGCCGAACACCTCGCGGATCGCCTCGATCTCCTTGTCGTCGCCGACCGGCGTCGAGGTGGCGTGCGGGTTGATGTAGTCGATCCGCGCGCCCTTCAGCCCGTCCAGCGCCTGGCGCATGCAGCGCACGGCGCCCTCGCCCGACGGCGCGACCATGTCGTGGCCGTCCGAGGTGGCGCCGTAGCCCGCGACCTCGCCGTAGATCCGGGCGCCGCGCGCCTTGGCGTGCTCCAACTCCTCCAGGACCAGCACGCCGGCGCCGCCCGCGATGACGAAACCGTCGCGGTTGGCGTCGTAGGCGCGGGAAGCACGGGACGGCGTGTCGTTGTACTTCGACGACATGGCGCCCATGGCGTCGAACAGCACCGAGAGCGTCCAGTCGAGATCCTCGCAGCCGCCCGCGAAGATGATGTCCTGCCGGCCGCCCTGGATGATCTCGGCGGCGTTGCCGATGCAGTGATTCGACGTCGCACAGGCGGAGGAGATCGAGTAGTTCACGCCGCGGATCTTGAACCACGTCGCGAGCGTCGCCGAGGCGGTCGACGACATCGCCTTCGGCACGGCGAACGGGCCGATGCGCTTGGGACCCTTGTCCCGCGCGATGCCGGCGGCCTCGACGATCACGCGGGTCGAGGGACCGCCCGAGCCCATGATGATGCCGGTGCGCTCGTTCGAGATGTCGCCCTGATCCAGGCCGGCATCCTGGATCGCCTGATCCATGGCGACGTGATTCCAGGCGGTCCCGCCGCCGTGGAAGCGCATGGCGCGCCGGTCCACCACGCCCTCGGGATCGAGGGTGGGCGCGCCGGAGACCTGGCTGCGGAAGCCGTGCTCGGCGTAGCTGGCGTCGCGCGCGATGCCCGAGCGGGCCTCGCGCAGGGAGGCGAGCACCTCCTGCGTGTTGTTGCCGATGGACGAGACGATGCCCATCCCGGTGATGACGACACGGCGCATGATGGTGACACTACCTCCGTCGCGGTCCCGGTCGCCCGGGCCGCGTCACGGTCAGCTAAGGTGACGCGGACACAATCTCAACCGCCGAGACCGTCCGGCGTTGCGGCCAAGCCGCGAACCGGACGCGCGGCGGCTGCGGCTCAGCTCTGGAACAGGCCGACCCGCATGTCCTGGACCTGATAGACGCGCTCGCCGTCGGCCTCGAGCCAGCCGTCGCCGATGCCGAGCACGAGCTTGCCCTGACGGACCCGCTTCACGTCGACATTGTAGACGACCTTCTTGATCGTCGGCAGCACCTGGCCGGCGAGCTTCACCTCGCCGACGCCCAGGGCGCGGCCGCGGCCCGGCGAGCCGAGCCAGCCGAGATGGAAGCCCAGCATCTGCCAGAGGGCGTCGAGGCCAAGGCAGCCCGGCATCACCGGGTCGCCCTGGAAATGGCAGGGGAAGAACCAGAGGTCCGGCCGGATGTCGAGCTCGGCCGTCACATGCCCCTTGCCGTGGGCGCCGCCCTCGGTCCCGATGGACGTGATCCGGTCGAACATCAGCATCGGCGGCAGCGGCAACTGCGCGTTGCCGGATCCGAAGAGTTCGCCGCGCCCGCAGGCCAGAAGATCCTCGTAGGAATAGTGCGACCGGCGGTTCGCACCATGCGCTTGTGTCTCGGCGTCTGGCGGCATTGCGTTGGCTGTTTCCTCGGATGTGCGCGATCTTCGCGTCGCGGGCGACTATACTCGGCCCATCGGCTGGCGCGCGGGTTAGCACGGGGCGCCGCGCCTTCAAAGCCTGCAGCCGCGGGGGTGCGGCAACGCTCGGGTTGCGACTGTCCGACCACTTCAATATACTCAGGAGACATCCGTTCCTTCAGGCCCCTCGTCGAGCGTTCAGTCCAGCGATGTCCGAACCGGTGCCATTCCAGGCCGTCTTCAACGGCCGGGTCCCCGCCCCCCAGTTGGAGGCCAACGGGACTCCGCGCCGCGGCTGTCCGCTGTCCGACCTGCGCGATCGTCTGCGTCGGGCCGGCCTGCGCCCGACGCGGCAGCGCCTGTCCCTGGGCTGGCTGCTCTTCGGCCGCGGTGACCGCCACCTGACGGCGGAGATGCTGTACGACGAGGCGATGCGCGCTAAGGTGCCGGTCTCGCTGGCGACCGTCTACAACACCCTGCACCAGTTCACCGAGGCCGGGCTCCTGCGCCAGCTCGCGCTCGACGGGTCGAAGGCCTATTTCGACACGAACCCGACCGAGCACCACCATTTCTACCTGGAGGACGAGAGCCAGGTGATCGACATGCCGGATTGCGGCATCACGGTCGATTCGCTGCCCGAGGCGCCCGAGGGCATGGAGATCGCCGGGGTCGAGGTGATCGTGCGCCTGCGCCGCAGCCGTCCGGCGGGCCGCCGCCAGGGCTGAGGCCCGGGTCCAACGCAGTACGCGAGCGACGCGAGGCCCGGCATCGTCCGGGCCTTCGCTTTTTCGGGTTGCCGGCGTGCCGGGAGCTGGCGCGCCGCTGCCCGGAATGACGGACGGGCGCCGTCGGGGCGCCCGGACCGCTATTCCACGACCTCGTTCGGGTAGACGCCCCACAGGCGATTCTGGCGGATGTAGCCGTCGACGTCCCGCTTGTTGGGCAGCGCGACGATCATGCGGCACCACGTGCCGGTGCAGCTCTTGACGCTCCCGATCACGCCGGTCTGGAGCTTGGCCTCGTCGTCGGCGCCGTCGTCGGCCTTGGCCCGCAGCGACACGGCCGCCTTCTCGACACCCTTGTCGGGGCCGGCATTCACGATGGCGGTGCGGCGCCCGGACAGCAGCGAGTGCAGCACCCAGCCCTCGGTGCCCTCCGAATCGCGGATCCTGCGCCAGGTCTCGAACTCGCCCACGATCTCGACCGGCAGGCCGGCCCGCTGGAACACCCAGAGCGTCCGGTGATCCTTCGAGGGGCCTTCGCGGAGGTTGACCCGATCGGTCTTCAGGCTCGCGTAGCGCGGCAGCGGCAGCTTGGTCACCGGCCCGACCCCGGCCTCGGGGCCGGTCGGCGGCGCCGCGCGGGCACCGGTCGCGAGGCCGCCGGCCAGCACCGCCGCGACGGCGAGGCTGAGGCGTGACACGCGCATGGTCGTCTCCCTATCCAGACGTGGCGTTGCTGGGCGCCGGACATGTCGAAAGCGGGGCCGGTTCGACACGCGGACCGGTCCGCATCCGATTGTGTTCCGGCCCACCTCTGGTAGAGAGGCCGATGGGTCGGAACAGGCTCCGGAACCGGCGCCCCGTGACCGATCCTGTCTGGCCGAGTTCGGTTAACGGACGCTTGCGGGACGCGGTCCGGGCGGGAGCCACCGGGCGCGAGCCGCGATCAAGGCCGCTGGGCTGACGGGGAGAGAGACGTGTCGAAGCGCAAGCCGCTGGTGGTCGTGACGCGGCGCCTGCCGGATGCCGTCGAGACGCGGATGCGCGAGCTGTTCGACGTCCGGCTCAATTCCGAGGACGCGCCGATGGCGCCGGACGCCATGGCGTCGGCCCTGCGCGAGGCCGACGTGCTCGTCCCCACCGTGACCGACGAGATCGATGCCGGGCTGATCGCCCAGGCCGGCCCGAACCTCCGCCTGATCGCCAATTTCGGCAACGGCGTCGACCATATCGACGTGGCGGCGGCGCTGGAGCGCGGCATCACGGTCACCAACACGCCCGGCGTGCTGACCGAGGACACCGCCGACATGACCATGGCGCTGATCCTCGCCGTGGCCCGCCGGGTCACCGAGGGCGCGCGGATCATCCCGGACGACGAGTGGACCACCGGCTGGTCGCCGACCTGGATGCTCGGCCGGCGCATCACCGGCAAGCGCCTCGGCATCGTCGGCATGGGCCGGATCGGCCAGGCGCTCGCCAAGCGCGCCCGCGCCTTCGGCCTGCAGGTGCATTACCACAACCGCCGCCGGGTGCCGGCCGCCATCGAGAGCGCGCTGGACGCGACCTACTGGGAATCCCTCGACCAGATGCTGGCGCGCGTCGACATCGTGTCGGTGAACTGCCCGCACACGCCCGCCACGTACCATCTGCTCTCGGCGCGGCGCCTCAAGCTGCTCAAGCCCGAGGCGGTCGTGGTCAACACGGCCCGCGGCGAGGTGATCGACGAGAACGCCCTGGCGCGGCTGATCGAGGGCGGCGAGATCTCGGCGGCCGGCCTCGACGTGTTCGAGCAGGAGCCCGCCGTCAGCCCGCGTCTCGTCAAGCTCGCCCGCCAGGGCAAGGTCGTCCTCCTGCCCCACATGGGCTCGGCGACCTACGAGAGCCGCACCGACATGGGCGAGAAGGTCATCATCAACATCAAGACCTTCATGGACGGACACCGGCCGCCGGACCGCATCCTGCCGAGCATGCTCTGAGCGGCGGACACTGAGCAGCGGACGGCGGCGCCTCACAGGGCGTCGCCGGCCACCGCCTGGGGCTTGGACATGCCCTGCACACCCTGGAAGAGCCGCTCGCTGGTCAGCTTGAGGAAGTAGAACCCGAATTCGGGGTTCTGGTAGTAGAGCTGCTTCACGTCCGAGTAGGACACGCACAGCGCGTGTCCCGCCTCGACGCAGACCAGCGAGGCGGTGCGGGCGTTGCCGGGCGACAGGAGCCCGAGCTCGCCGACGATCCCGCCCTGGCGCACTTCGAGATCGACCTCCGGGATCCGGAACACGCCGCTCTCGATGTAGTACATCTCGGTGGCGAGTTCCCCCTTGCGGAACACCACCTCGCCGATGCCGAACGGGCGTCGGGAGCCGAAGGGCCGGAGCCATTCCAGGGACAGGTCGTTCTCGGCGGCCGTCTCCACGTCCCGGACGAGGCGCAGCATCTGCCAGAGCCGGTAGGCGTTGAACGGCATCTGGATCAGTTCGGTCAGCACCACCGGCATGCTGCCAATCATGATGCCGTAGGTGATCACGGCGCAGCTCGCGCAGAGCGAGATGATCCGCAGCGGGATCATCGTGCTCATGGCCGTCGCCGTGATGGTCAGCGCCGTCCCGAGATAGCCGATGCCCTCGACCCAATCCATCGCCGCCCCCTCTCGCGTTTCGGCCGGGGGATGCCTGTCTTGACCGGTCGCGGCAAGCGTTCCGGCAGGTTCCGCGCCTCGCGCGCTTCAGCCTGTGCCCGCCCGGATACGCTCGCCGGCGCCCGTCTGTACGACGGCGGACACGGCCTCGGCGGCCCGGACGCCCTCCGCATAGGCGCCCCCGACCGTGCCCCACTGCTCCCGCGACAGGGCCTCGCCGGCGAACCAGACAGTGTCGGCGACGGCGGCGCGGAGGGCCTTCCGCGCCGGGGCGTGGCCCGGCGGGACCACGGCCCACGAGCCGCGCGACCACCGGTCGTGGCGCCACGCGCTCACCGCGGGGATCGTCAGGTCGCGCAGCCGCGCCCGGCCGAAATGCTCGCCCAGGACCGCGCGGACATGGCGGCGCACGCCGTCCGCGCCGGATCCTGCCGCGTCGATCGCCGCCGCCTCGTGCAGGTCGAGCTCGTAGTAGTGGAACGGCGTGTCGTCGATGCGGGTGAGGAGGCCCGGCGGGGCGCGCCGCCCGCCGTGGATCGCCGCCAGCCGGTCGCGGCCGCGGAACGGGCTCGATGGCCAGTGCAGCACCGCGTGCTCGTAGATGCCGGTGGTGAATCCATCGATGGCGGCGCGGACCGCGTTCGGCAGCGGCGGCGTGAAGGTCGGCCCGTCCCGGAGCACCATCATCGGCACCGTCACGATCACCGCGCGGGCGGCGTAGACGGTCCCGTCCGCGCCTGTCGCGCGGACGCGGCCATCCGACCAGTCGATCCGCGTCACCGGCGTCGCGAGCGCCACCGGCAGGCCGTCCGCCAGGCGGGCGACGTAGCTGCCGTAGCCGTCGGCCAGGAAGTAGTTGTCGCCGTACTCCATGCTGGGGAAGTCGTGGAGCGAGACCGCCTCCAGCGGCCGGCCCGAGACGAGGCCGTGGACCTGCGCAACCCGGTCGCCCCAGGCACCGAGCCCGGGCGGCAGCGCGCTGGCGGCCGGTCGGTCGGGGCCGGGCTGCGCGGCGCCACGGGTCATGGCGCGGTCCGCGCGGTCGAAGGCGCGCGCGTTGGCCCGGACGTCGTCGGCGCGGCCCGGCCGGCCCCCGACCCAGACATGGCTCTCCTGCGCGGCCCGGCGGAGCCGCTCGCCGCGCGCCCGGCCGAGCGCCACCAGGGGATTGATCGGCCCGGCATGGAGCCAGTGGGCACCGAGATCGAGGGCGTGGCCGCGGAGGGCCACCGTCACGGCCCGGCCTCCGACGCGGTCCCGCGCCTCCAGAACCGCGACGGGCACGCCCCGGGCCGCGAGGGTGCGGGCCGCGCCGATGCCGGCGGCGCCCGCGCCGATTACCAGCACCTCCGGCCTCTCTGGCAGCGGCGCGAGGCGCGGCCTGTAGGCGGGCCGGACGACCGGGTCGATCCACGGGTGATCGGGCGCCCGCGGCGCCGAGATCTGTCCTGTCGTGTCCTGCACGCGTGCTCCCCGCACCCTGCCGCCCCTGCGACGGAGCCCGATCTTGCACCGGTCGCCGCACCGCTCCACAACGCGCCAGCGCCGCTTCCGGCGCAGGCCGGAATTCTCGCCCGATGCTCGTCGAGTCCGCCGCGGCGGCTTTGCGCCAGACCTTCTCGCCGCCGCTGCGCGCGATCCTGTGGAAGTCCCTCGGCCTGACGGTCGGGCTCCTGCTCCTGATCTGGCTCGGCCTGACCCGGCTGATCCAGGCCTTCCAGGCGAGCCACCACATCTCCGCCCAGTACCCGATCCTCGACAGCCTCGCCTACTACCTCGCGGGTTTCAGTCTGGTCGTGGCCCTCGCCTACCTGATGCCGGCGGTCTCGATCCTGGTGGCGGGCTTCTTCCTCGACGACGCGGCCGAGATCGTCGAGCGCACCGATTTCCCGAACGAGCCGCCCGGACGCGCCATGCCATTCGGGACCGCCATGCTCTACGCCCTGCGCTTCGCCGGTGTGACGCTGCTGGTGAACCTCGCGGCCCTGGTGATCTTCTTCGTCCCTGTCATCGGGATCGCGGCTTTCTTCGCCGCCAACGCCTACCTGCTGTCCCGCGAGTACTTCGAGATGGCGGCGGCCCGGTTCCGGCCCCTCCCCGAGGCCGCCGAGATGCGCCGCGCCTTCTCGGTCCGGACGCTCGGCGCCGGGTGCCTGCTGGCCGGCCTGATGATCGTCCCGGTCCTCAACCTGCTGACGCCCCTCTTCGGCATCGCCCTGATGGTCCACCTGCACAAGCGCCTCAGCCGGCGACTGCTGGTGGCCGGGCCGGCGCGTTAGGCCGGCGCGCCGATGCGGCCAATGCACACGCTGGCCGGCCGGCCCGCCGGGCGCTACCCTCACCGTGGCCCTGCGGGATGTCCGGGGCGGAGAGCCGATCGATGAAGGCGCACGACGCGGGCGCGGAAGTCCCTCCGCCGCCCGGCAAGGCCCCGTTCCTGCTGGTCGGCCTCGCCGGACTCGGCCTGCTCGCCTGGGGTGCCTACGGTCACTGGCAGCGCGACGTGGAGGCGACCGCGACGCTGGAGCGGATCAAGACCCTCGTGCCGCAGGTGCGCACCGTGGCCGCCGAGCGGGCCGAGGGCCCCCTCGATCTCGTGCTTCCCGGCGAGATCCAGGCCTTCACCACGGCGGCGATCGCCGCGCGCGCCACCGGCTACATCGCGGAGCGCCGGGTCGATATCGGATCCCGGGTCAAGGCGGGCGACCTCCTTCTGCGCATCGCCGCACCGGATCTCGACCAGCAGCTCGCGCAGGCCGAGGCGCAGGTCGGCCAGCTGAAGGCGCAGCTGCTCCAGGCGCAGGCGCAGGTTGAGCAGGCCCGCGCGAACGTGAACCTCGCCAACCTCACCAACAACCGCACCAGCACCCTGGCCGTGCAGGGCTGGGCCTCGCGGCAGAACGCCGACAACACCAAGGCGGGCGTGCTGAGCCAGGCCGCCGCGCTCGCCGCCGCCGAGGCCGGCGTGAAGGTCGCCACCGCCAACATCAAGGCGCAGGAGGCTGTGGTCGACCGCCTGAAGGCGCTCACCGCCTTCGAGCGTGTCGTGGCGCCGTTCGACGGGGTCGTGACCGTGCGCAACGTCGATGTCGGCGACCTCGTCCGCGCCGACAACGGGGGCACGCCGCTGCTGACCATGGATCAGGACAGCCTGCTGCGCATCACCGTCAACGTGCCGCAGAAGGATGCCGTCGGCGTCAAACCCGGGGTGCGGGCCGACATCACCGTGCCGCAGATGCCGGGGCGGCGCTTCGAAGGCTACGTGGAGCGCAGCTCCGTCGCGCTGAACGCGGCGTCGCGCACGCTGACCACCCAGGTGGACGTCCCCAACGCCGACCGGGCGCTGCGGGCCGGGCTGTACGCCTACGTCACCCTCAAGATCCCCCGGGCCGAGCCCGGCGTGTCGATCCCCGCCGAAGCGACGGTGTTCGACGGCAACGACCTCAGGGTCGCCACCCTCAGCGACGACGACCGGGTGACGTGGCGGACGATCCGCGTGCGGCGCGATCTCGGGCGCACGCTGGAGCTCGACTCGGGGCTACCCGCCGACAGCCGGATCATCTACAGCCCCGCCCCGGATCTGCGGGACGGCCAGTCCGTCGAGCCCCTGAAGTCACCGCCTCCGCCCGGGCCGCTCCGCTCGGCGCAGCGGTGAACGCGGGAGACACTCGACCGCGGGAATCATTCGGGCGCGCCGGCCGCCGACCGCGTCGCGACGGCGCGGCCGGCGCGCGGATACGGCCTCTGAGCTGTCGGAAACCGGTCGGTATATCGGTGCCGAGCTGGCGACATGAGCATCGCGCCGGTCGGATCCGTTGCTCAAATGCGCGCCACTCGTAATGAAAGGTCGCGTTCAATCGACGGGATCCGCTCGCCGGCACAAGCACGGTGCCGAAGATTTCACCGATCGTGCGGTAGACTGTGCACGATCCGCCGATTGCTCCGTGACGGTCGCGCGCAGCTGATCCGTGATCTGAGACAAGCCAGCTAATTGCCTCTTAACAAGTGACATTTATCGCTGGCCGGACGTGTGACCCAGCGACCTGTGCGATGCGAGATCCCGAGACACCGACGGCGTGCGCGGACCGAGCCGGGCACACCCGCGCGGCCGCCACGCGGACGGGCCGTATCACGTCGATTCGCGCCGCGGTCGGCGTCGCCTTCCTCTGTGTCGGTCTTCTCCTGGGCGCGCTCGCGCTCTCGGCTGGCTTGGCGATCACGCAGGTCGGGACGCTCGTCACACGGACCTACGACGAATCCCTGACCTCGATCAGCTTCGCCCGCGCGGTGGCGGCCGACTTCGCGAAGATGCGCGCTGCCCTCGTCCGGCGGATGCAGACCGGCGACGCTGCCGAGGTTGCGAAGCGGGATGCGGACATCACCGACCTCTCGGCGATCCTGGCCGAGGATCTCACCATCGCGGCCGAGCGGGCCCAGTCCGAGCGGGCGGCGCGGACGGCCGAGGCCGTCCAGACCAGCGTGGCGTCCTGGGAGAGCCTGCGCCGCGCTTTCGATCCCGTGACGGTTCGGCCGGATCAGAAGGCGGCTGTCGAACGGCAGGCCGACGCAATCGAAGGCCAGATCGATCTACTGATCAACGTCATGGCCGGCGACGGCTTCACCTTCCGACAGGCTGCGCGGCAGCGCGTGCGGGGCTTCGTCCGGTGGCACGCCATCGCGGCGGCCCTCGTGATCATCGCCTGCGGGCTGATCGCCTGGCTGCTCACCCGCCACATCGGCGGATCGGTCGGCGCGGCGGCCGAGGCGGCCGAACGGATCGCGGGCGGCCAGCGCGACGATCGGATTCCCACCGGCGGCCGCGACCGGTTGGGCCGGCTGCTGAACGCCGTCGCGGCGATGCGGTCGACCATCCGGGCTCTCACGCTCCGCGAGGGCAGCCAGCGCCGGGGCACCGAGACGCAGGTGACGGACGCGCTGCAGACAGCACGGGAAGGCGTCGTCGTGGTCGATGCCGACGGCCGGATCACCCTGGCCAACGCGCAGGCCCTGCGCTTCTTCGACGGGCTCGACGCTGCCATCGAGGCCGGTCTGTCGCTAACGAAGGTTGCGCACGAGCCGCAGGACTACCGCTCGGATGTCCCGGAGGATCGCTTCGGAGCCCTGGCCCGGGACGGCGACGTCCGGTTGGCCGACGGCCGCTGGCTGCGTGTGAGCCGCACCGCGACCCGGCAGGGCGGCTTCATCGCGGTGTGCAGCGATATCAGCCTGCTCAAGGAGCAGGCGCATTTCCTGACCCGGACCAACCTGCGCCTCGATGCGGCCCTCGACACCATGTCCCAGGGGCTCTGCCTGTACGACGCGCAGCATCGGTTGATGGTGGTCAACCGGCGCTACGGCGAGATCTACGGCCTGCCGCCCGGCACGGTCGTACCCGGCATGACGGCCCTCGAGGTCCTGAGCGCCAGTCTCGCGGCCGGCAACCATCCCGGCTGCGATCTCGAAGCGCTGCTGCGCCAGCAGCGGGACGCCTTCAGCAACGGCGTTTGGCAGACGCATTTCCAGGAGCTGAGCAACGGCCGCATCGTCGCCATCGACCGGCGCGAGGCCGCCGATGGCGGCTTCGTGGCCACCTACGAGGACGTCACGGAGCGCCGCCGGGCCGAGGCTCGCATCGCCTTCCTGGCGCATCACGACCTGCTGACCGGCCTGCCCAACCGGGTGGCTGTGGGGCAGCAGATCGACGTGGCCGTGGCGCAGGCCGGGCGCGACCAGGGCTTCGCGGTCTTCGCCATCGACCTCGACGACTTCCGGCCGGTCAACGAGACCCTAGGCCACGGGATCGGCGACGAGCTGCTCGTCGCGGTCGCGAATCGGCTCACCGCCTGCGTGCGCGAGATCGACTGCGTCGCGCGCCTCGGAGCCGACGAGTTCATCGTGGTCCAGCGCGGCGTCGACCGGCCCGAGGACGCCGCCATCCTCGCCCGGCGCATCATCGAGGTCGTCGGCGCGCCCTACAGCCTGACCCATCACACGATCTGCGTCGGGCTCACCATCGGCATCACCCTCGCCCCGAGCGACGGGTCCGACGCGGACAAGCTCCTGAAGAACGCCGAAGTCGCCCTCGACCGGGGCAAGGCCGAGGCGCGCGGAGCGTTCCGCTTCTTCGAACCGGCCATGGATGCCCGCCTCATGGCCCGGCGGATCATGGAGCGCGACCTGCGTGACGCCCTCGCCCGGGAGGCGTTCGAGGTCTACTACCAGCCGATCTACAGCCTCGAGACGGACCGGATCTGCGGCTTCGAGGCGCTGCTGCGCTGGAACCACGCGGTCCGCGGCTCCGTCTCGCCGGCCGAATTCATCCCGATCGCCGAGGAGCTCGGGCTGATCGTGCCGCTCGGCGAGTGGGTGCTGCGCCGCGCCTGCGAGGAGGCCGCTCGCTGGCCGGACGAGCTCAAGGTCGCCGTCAACGTCTCGGCCGTGCAGTTCACCTCGGCGAGTCTCGTCACCGCCGTGCGCGAGGCGTTGCGGCGGACCGGGTTGCCCGGCCGGCGCCTGGAGCTGGAGATCACCGAGACGGTCCTGGTGGCCAATCCCGGTGCGACGACGGCGATCCTGCATAGCCTGCGCGCGCTGGGCGTGCGCGTGGCGATGGACGATTTCGGCACCGGCTACTCGTCGCTCAGCTACCTGCGCTCCTTCCCGTTCGACAAGATCAAGATCGACCAGTCCTTCGTGCGCGACCTGTGCGTGAAGGACGGGACCGATTTCATCGTTCGGGCGGTGATCGGCCTCGGTGCCAGCCTCGGCATGACGACGACCGCCGAGGGCGTCGAGACGGAGGCACAACTCGCGCATCTGCGCGCCGAGGGCTGCGACGAGGTCCAGGGCTACCTGTTCAGCCGCGCCGTCCCCGTCTCGGAGGTCGCCTCGGTCATCCGCCGCTGGAACGGCACGCTCCGGGCGATCGCCTGACCATCGCGGTGTCCGGCGGTGCGCGCCGCCCCCGCGAGGGGACAGCGCGCGTCGTTGGCCGGTCGGATGACCGGTCGGAGATCCGCCCTACTCGGCCGCGTCGAGGCGCGGGCGCTCAATGTGGCTGCGCTCGGCCTTGACCAGCTCGGCCGTGCGGAACGCCACCTCCAGCGCCTGCTCCGCGTTGAGACGCGGGTCGCAGTAGGTGTGGTAGCGGTCCTGCAGGTCGTCTGCCGTCAGGGCCCGGGCGCCGCCCGTGCACTCGGTCACGTCCTTGCCAGTCATCTCCAGGTGGATGCCGCCCGCGAAGGTGCCCTCGGCGCGGTGGACGCCGAAGAAGCCCTCGATCTCCTGCATCACCCGCTCGAACGGCCGGGTCTTGTAGCGGCCGGCCGGGATCGTGTTGCCGTGCATCGGATCGCAGATCCACACGACCGAGCGCCCTTCCCGCTCGACCGCCCGGATCAGCGCCGGCAGGTGGTCGCCGACCTTGTCGGCGCCGAAGCGGCAGATCAGGCTGAGGCGCCCCGGCTCGTTCTCCGGGTTGAGCAGGTCGATGAGCCGGATCAGGCCCTCCGCCTTCATGGACGGGCCGCACTTGAGGCCGATCGGGTTCTTGATGCCGCGGGCGTACTCGACGTGGGCGTGGTCCGGCTGCCGGGTCCGGTCGCCGATCCACAGCATGTGGCCGGAGGTCGCGTACCAGTCGCCGGTCGTCGAATCGACGCGGGTCAGCGCCTCCTCGTAGCCGAGCAGCAGGGCCTCGTGACTGGTGTAGAAGTCGGTGGTCCGCACCTCCGGATGGGTCTCCGGATTGATGCCGATCGCCCGCATGAAGTCGAGCGCGTCGGTCATGCGGCCGGCCACGTCCTGGTAACGCGAGGATTGCGGCGAATCCTTCACGAAGCCCAGCATCCAGCGATGCGCATTCTCGAGGTTCGCGTAACCGCCGGTTGCGAAGGCGCGCAGCAGGTTCAGCGTCGCGGCCGATTGCCGGTACGCCTCGAGCTGGCGGCGCGGATCCGGCACCCGCGACTCCTCGGTGAAGCCGATGCCGTTGATGATGTCGCCCCGGTAGCTCGGCAGGCTCACGCCCTCGAGGGTCTCGGTCGGCGACGAGCGCGGCTTGGCGAACTGCCCGGCGATGCGCCCGACCTTCACCACGGGCGAACCGCCCGCGAAGGTCAGCACCATCGCCATCTGCAGGAACACCCGGAAGAAGTCGCGGATGTTGTCGGCAGAGTGCTCGTCGAAGCTCTCGGCGCAGTCGCCGCCCTGGAGCAGGAAGGCCTGGCCCGCGGCGACGCGCCCGAGCGCGGCCTTCAGCTTGCGGGCCTCACCGGCAAAGACCAGCGGCGGAAAGCTCGCGATCTGCGACTCGACGGCACCGAGGCTGGCGGCGTCCGGATAGGTGGGGACCTGCTCGATCGGCAGATGTCTCCAGCTCTTCGGTGTCCAACGCTCGCCCATGGTCTCTCTCCGCGCACCTCTTCGTGCGATCGCGCCTACGCGCGAAGCGCGGCTTATAGAGAGGTTCCTCTACACTGGCGAGTGCCGTGAACCGGAGGGCAGGCGCGTCCCGGAATCAGGTCTCGGATCAGGCCTCGCCGTCCTCGACCTCGATCCCGTGCTCGGCCAGGATCCAGAAGATCGCCTCCAGATCCTCGGCCGAGACGTCCCGGGGCGGAAGCGCCTCCTCCAGGTCGTCGTAGGTCAGGTTGCGGCTGCGCTGCGCCTCAGCCTTGGCGAGGAGGCGGTCGATCGCCTGCCGGATGTCCGGGGAGAGGGCCTCGTGGCTCGGCGGCCGGTGGAAGGCCGGCCGCAGGGCGTCCTCCAGCAGGCCGTCGATGATCGCCTGCCGCCGCGCGTGCGCGTCGTCCTCGCGTCGTCCCTTGCCGGTGCCCTGCTTGCCCATGACCCTGATATGGCTCGGTCGCGCACCGCGTCGAGCCCCGGCCGCGGCGCAGGCCTCAGCCGACGCCGACCGGGTGCTTGGTGACCTCCGGGACGCGCATGGTCACCAGCTCCTCGGCGGCTGTCGGGTGGACCGCGATGGTCCGGTCGAAATCGGCCTTCGTGGCGCCCATGGTCACGGCGATGCCCACCGCCTGGATCACCTCCCCGGCATCGTGGCCGAAGATGTGGACGCCGACCACGCGGTCGCTGGCGCAGTCGACCAGCACCTTCATGAAGATCCGCTCCTCGCGGCCGGACAGGGTCGCCTTCATCGGGCGGAAGCGCGCCTTGTAGACGTCGATCTTGCCGTAGATCGCCCGGGCGGCCGCCTCGTTGTGGCCGACGACGCCGATCTCGGGGGTCGAGAACACCGCGGTCGGGATCAGGCGATGGTCGACGCAGGCCGGCTTGCCGCCGTAGACCGTGTCGGCGAAGGCGTGACCCTCGCGGATCGCCACCGGCGTCAGGTTGGCGCGGTTGGTCACGTCGCCCACCGCGTAGATCGACGGCACCTTGGTCTGCGAGTAGGCGTCGACCGGGATCGCGCCGGCGGCGTCGGTCTCTATGCCGACCCGGTCGAGGCCGAGGCCCTCGACGTTCGGCCGCCGCCCCGTGGCGACGAGCACCTCGTCCACCAGGATCTCGCCGCCGTCGTCGAGCTGCGCGCAGAGGCCGCCGTCCCGGCGCTCGATGCGCCGCAGCGTGCGCCCGAGCCGCAGGTCCATGCGCTGGGCGTAGGCTTCGGCCAAAGCGTCGCGGATCTCGTCGTCGAACCCGCGCAGCAACCTGTCGCCCCGGTGCAGCAGCGTCGTGCGGCTGCCGAGCGCCGCGAAGACGCCGGCGAACTCCACCGCGATGTAGCCGCCGCCGATCACCAGGATCCGGTCCGGCAGGCGCTCCAGCTCGAACACCTCGTTGGAGGTGATCGCCAGGTCGATGCCCGGCACCGCCGGCTCTTTCACGGGGTGCGCGCCGACCGCCACCAGGATCCGCTCGGCCCGGATGGTGCGGCCGGACGCGACGAGGCGGATAATGTGGGGATCCTCGATCACCGCCCGCTCTGGCACAATCTCGACGCCGGCGCGGATCAGGTTGGTGTCGTAGATGCCTTCGAGCCGGGTCACCTCCGCGTCGCGCCGCGCCTTGAGCGTGCCCCAGTCGAAGCGGGGCTTCTCCACCGTCCACCCGAAGCCCGCGGCGTCCTCGAACTCGTCGGCGAAGCGGCCGGCATAGACCATCAGCTTCTTCGGGACGCAGCCGCGGATCACGCAGGTTCCGCCCACCCGGTACTCCTCGGCCAGCATCACCCGCGCGCCGTACCCGGCCGCGATCCGCGCCGCGCGGACACCACCGGACCCGCCGCCGATGACGAAGAGGTCGACGTCGAACGCGCTCATGCCGGACCGTCCCGCTCGGATCTCACGATCGCGCCGCTCTGAGGGGCCGCGCGCATCCAGGTGATGGCAGCGCCGAGCCCCGCCGTCCACCACGCGGCCCAGCCGTTGTGCTCGACGAAGGCGATCGAAGCCGCGCAGGCCACGAGGCCGAGCGCCGCCGCGCGGTCCGGCCGCGGCAGCCGCGCGATCCGGGCGAGCATCAGCATCGCGGTCAGCGCAGCGAGGATCGCGCCGGGCAGGCCGAGTTCGGCCCAGACCTGCAGGAAGCTGTTGTGCGGGTGCCCGACCCCGAGGAGGACGCGCATCTCCGGCGGCACCGTCTGCGCGACGGGCGTCTCGGCGAAGCGCGCGCTGGTGCCGACGCCCGCGCCGCGCCAGGGATCGGCCGCCACCGCGGCCCCGAAGCTGCGCGCGATCGCGACCCGGGCCCGGGACGAGGACTGAACGAGGCGTTCGTGGGCGGCCTCCGGCATGGCGCGGGCGAGGAGGTCGCCCTCGACCGGGGCGAGGATCAGCGCGAGGCCGAGACCGAGTCCGGCGAGGCCTATGCCGACCCGCCTGGGCAGCGAAAGCGCGAGGGTCGCCATCGCGGCGCCCGCCAGGAGACCGAGCTGGGCGGCGCCGCTGATCGAGCGGACCACGCCGAGGCTCGCGAAGGCGAGCGTCGCGGCGGCGAGGCCGCGGGCGCGGTCATTCCAGAGGACGAGGGCCAGCGGGCCGGCCACGAGGTCGAGGGTCAGGGCCGGCCGGTTGTGCACGAAGGCTGCGACCCGGCGCCCGAGGGCCCGCTCCAGGGCCAGATCCGAGGCGAGATCCACGGCGATCAGGAGTCCCGCCAGCGCGATCGCGATCGCGCCGAGCAGCGGCGCGAAGGCCGGGATCCGGCCGGGCGCGAGGCAGGCCAGCAGGTAGGCGGCAAGCAGCGTCGGGAGGAACTCGCCCAGCACCCGCAGGGAGGCCGCCGGGAACGGGCTCCAGGCCAGCGAGACCAGCGCCCAGGTCAGGAAGGCGAGCGCCGCCCCGGCGAGCGGCGTCCGCAGCGGGGACAGCAGCGCGCGGCGCAGGGCGGACGCGTCCTCCGCCCATCGTCCGGCCAGGAAGGCGAGTGCCGCCAGCCCGACGACCAGCGGGCTCGACCGGTTGGCCAGCACCATGGCGAGCGGCATGGCCGCGAGGAGCGCGCCGCCCGCCGCGTACATGCGGCTGGCCGCTCTCATGGACGACCTCTCACGGCGATCCGCCCCCGGGAGCGGCTGCCCTCACTGCATCTGGTGTCCGCGCTTGCCCATCTCGGCACGGACGCGGACCATGACGTATTCGGAGACGTCCTGCGTCCAGTCCTGCATCTCCTGCACCATCTCGTCGAGGAGCTGCGGCTGCGCCTCGACGTAGTGCTTGCCGGCGGGCGAGCGGAAGAAGGTCGCGATCTCCTTCAACTCGGTTTCCGAGAATTTCGACGCGTAGGTGCGCGCCGCGATGTCGATCATGCGCTGCTTCTGCAGCTCCATCTCCGGCTGCAGCGAGGCCAGGACCTCCTCGAGGTCCTTGGACAGCTCGGGTCGGGTGACCGCCTGCTTGCGGATCTGGTCGGCGAAGGCCGGCAGCACCGAGTCGAACGACCGGGCGATGCCGGAGCTGAGCATCACCTCGCGGGCCAGGGCGAGATGGGCCGGCGTGTAGGTGGCCGCGGCCGGGCTGTTGGCCGCGGGGGTGCCGGCAGCCGGGGCGGCCGGCTGCGCCGCCGGCTTGGCCTGCGCGGCCTTCTGCGGCTGCGCGACCGCCGCGTGGGGGAGCGCCGGGAGCGCGAGGCCGAGCGCGAGGCTGAGCGCGAGGCCTGGCACGGCGGTGAGGCGACGGGACATGCTGGACTTTCTTGCGAGGATGGCCGGCGATGGAGGGCGGCGCCTCAGGTGAGGCTGCCGAGAACGGTGACCTCGGCCTGCCCGTCCCGCGCCGCCGCCAGGATCGCGGCGTCGGCGATGCCGAGGAACAGACCGTGCTCGACGACGCCCGGCACGGCCCAGAGGGCGGCGCCGAGGGCCTCCGGATCAGGAATCGCTCCGAGGCGCGCGTCGAGGATGTAATGGCCTCCGTCGGTGACCAGGGGCTTGCCATCCGTCAGAGCGCGCAGCCGGACCTCGCCGGAGCAGCCGGTCCCGGCGATTGCGGCCTCGACGGCCCGGTGCGTGGCCTTGAGGCCGAAGGGATTGACCTCGATCGGGAGCGGGAAGGCGCCCAGCCGCGCCACGTGCTTGGCCGCGTCGGCGATCACCACCATGCGATGGCTCGCGCAGGCGACGATCTTCTCGCGCAGGAGTGCCGCGCCGCCGCCCTTGATCAGGCGCAGCCGGTCGTCGACCTCGTCGGCGCCGTCGATGGTCAGGTCGAGCTCGGGCTGCTCGTCCAGGGTCGCGAGGCGGATGCCCAGGCCCTCGGCCTGCGCGCGCGTGGCCTCGGAGGTCGGGACGCCGACGATGTCGAGGCCGGCGCGGACGCGCTCGCCGAGGAGCGCCACGAAGGCCGCCGCCGTGGAGCCCGTGCCGAGGCCGAGCCGCATGCCCGGTTCGACGAGGTCGAGGGCGCGGGCGGCCGCGGCCCGCCGCAGGTCCGGCCCACTCACCGGGACACGGCCCGGTCGGCGAGGGGGAGCGAGGGAGCGCGGGTCATGGGCAGCCGGTCTTTCCGTGGGCGTCGGGCGGCCCCTAGCACGGGACCGGGCCGACCGGAACGCCCCGCCCGCACGGCCGCGTCACGGACGGCCGCCCTGTGTCGGGGTGGCGCTGGCGCCCGCGCGACCCGGGGCCGGACCGGTCAGCGGCGCGTCGGACGCGCCCTCGGCGCCCGGCTTGCCCTGCTGGGTGCAGACGACCTGCTCCTTCTTTACCAGCACGAAACAGATGCTCATCTCGCCGGTGCGGTAGTTCACCCGGAAGACGCCGGCCTCGCGGGTATGCCGGCTCGCCACCAGCCCGTATTCGGACGGGGTCTGCGGCCCGGCGCCCTCTCCCGATCCGAAGCAGACCGTCTGGCCGATGCCGCCCGCCGATTCCTGGAGGCCGTACTGGCAGGAGGTCACCTCGCCGGTCACCTTGTCGACCCGGTACATCCGGTTCAGGTCGGTCTGCGGGGCGGGCACGAACTCGAATGAGGTCGCAGCCGCCGGCAGGGCTTGCAGCGCGGCGCAGGCGGCCAGGAGGGGCAGGAAGAGTTTCATCGCGGGTCCCGGGGCTGATACGCGCTGCGTTTCGCTGGGCTTTCGGGCGAGTCTGGGGCGCCCGGTGAGACGATCCGCGCATCCGCCGTGCTGCGCCGGTCGGCTTGCCCCGGGTGCCCGGCCCCGATAGCGACGCCGTTCGAGATCCCGCCGAGCACGGAACCGCCCAGGCATGTCTACCGAATCGACGCGCAAGCCCCCGATCGCCGTTTTCGACCTGGACGGGACGCTCGCTGAGACCGCGGGCGACCTTATCGGCACCCTCAATGTGCTGATGAAGCGCGAGGGATTGGCCGAGCTGCCCCTCTCGCAGGCGCGCGGGCTGATCGGCGCCGGCGCCCGGGCGCTGATCCGGCGGGGTTTCGAGGCCGAGGGCCGGCCACTCTCGCCGGAGGACCACGACCGGCTGTTCGACGCCTTCATTGCCCATTACGGGGCGCACCTCGCCGACACGTCCCACCTCTTCCCGGGCGTTGTCGAGGCGCTCGACGCCCTCGAGGCGGCGGGTTTCCGGCTCGCGGTCTGCACCAACAAGTACGAGGGGCAGTCGGTCGAGCTGCTGCGCCTCCTCGGCATCGGCCACCGCTTCGCGGCGATCTGCGGTCGGGACACCTTCCCGCAGTCGAAGCCCGACCCCCGCCACCTGACCGGCACCATCGCCCGCGCCGACGGCGATCCGGCTCGCGCGGTGATGGTGGGCGATTCCCGCACCGACATCGACACCGCCAAGGCCGCCGGGATCCCGGTGGTGGCGGTCACCTTCGGCTACACCGACCGCCCGGTCGCCGAGCTCGGGCCCGACCGGGTGATCGAGCACTTCTCCGAGTTGGTCGAGGCGGTCGGCGCGCTCGTGCCGGCGGCCTGACCTGTCAGCGCAGCCACGCCTTCAGGCGCCGCGCCGCCTCGCGGCACTCGGTCTCCGAGCCCGCGAAGGAGAAGCGGACGTGGTGGTTGCCCACGTCCGGATCGAAATCGAGGCCCGGCGTCGCCGCGACGTGCGCCTCGTCGAGCATGCGCCGGCAGAAGTCCGAAGCGTCGTTGGTGAGGTCCGAGACGTCCGCGTAGAGGTAGAAGGCGCCGTCGGCCGGGTGGACGCGGCCGAGGCCGAGGGCCGGCAGCGCGTCCAGGAGGATCGCGCGGTTGCGTGCGTAGCCGTCGCGAACGGCGTCGAGTTCGTCCGTCGCGTCGAAGGCTGCCAGGGCGCCGACCTGCGACAGGTACGGCGCGGAGATGTAGAGGTTCTGGGCTAGCCGCTCGATCGGGCGGACCAGCGCCTCCGGCACGACCATCCAGCCGACGCGCCAGCCGGTCATGCAGTGGTACTTCGAGAACGAGTTGATCACGACCGCGTCGGGGTCGAAGCGCAGGGCCGTGACGGTGGGCTCGCCGTAGGTGAGGCCGTGATAGATCTCGTCTGAGATCAGCGGCAGGCCGAGGCCGCGCGCCGCCGCGCAGAGATCCTGCAGGGCGCCCTCCGTGATGACTGTGCCGGAGGGGTTCGCCGGGCTCATCACCAGTGCCCCGGAGACCGGCGCGCGGGCGTGGGTCTCGCGCAGCAGGGCGGCGGTCGGCGCGAAGCGGTCATCGGCGCGCAGCACCATCGGCGCCGGCACGAGGTCGAGGGCGGCCAGGATGCTGCGATAGGCGGGATAGCCGGGCTGCGGGACGGCGACCCGGGCGCCGGAGTCGAACAGGCTCATGAAGGCGAGGATGAAGCCGGCCGAGGATCCGGTGGTGATCACCACGCGCTCCGGGCTCACCGCGACGCCGTGCCGCTCCGCGTAGTCCCGGGCGATGCGGGCGCGCAGGGACGGCAGGCCTAGGGCCTCGGTGTAGGGCACGTGGCCGGTCGCGAGCGCCCCCTGCGCGGCCGCGATGACCGCCCGGGGCGCCGGCGCCGACGGCTGGCCGACCTCCATCCGCACCACGTCGTTGCCGGCCCGCGCCTTGGCGGCGGCGGCGGCCATGACATCCATCGCGAGGAACGGCTGAACGGCGGCGGCGCGCCGAGAGATTGGGATCATGGGGTCTGCTCTGAGCCGGACGACGCTGGAGCCTCCGGGGGTTAGACGCTCCCCCTTCCCGCCTCAAGCCGGCGGCGCACGCCGCCCTCGCCGCGGGAATTGACCGGACGCCGCGAAAACGCCTAACCCAGCCCCTACCGCTCGCGCCACGCGCGGGCCGCTCCGCCGCGCAAGCGAGGATCTATGCCCTTCATCCGCCCCCTGCCCGCGCTGGTCCTGGCGCTCGGCCTCGTCGCCGTCCCGGCCCTCGCGCAGACCGCGACGCCCCCCGCCGCGCCGTTCACCGACGCGCAGCGCGCCGGCATCGAGGCGATCGTCAAGGATTACCTGATCAAGCATCCCGAGGTGCTCCAAGAGGCCCTCGCCGAGGCCGAGAAGCAGCAGGCCGAGACGCAGCGCCTGGCCCAGGCCGCCGCCCTCAAGGAGTCGCGCGAGGCTCTCCACAACGGTCCCCACGACGTCGTTGCCGGCAACCCGTCGGGCGACGTCACGCTGGTCGAGTTCTTCGATTACAATTGCGGCTACTGCCGCAAGGCCCTGGGCGACATCCAGGCGCTGATCAAATCCGACCCGAAGCTGCGGGTGGTCATCAAGGACTTCCCGGTCCTCGGCCCGGAATCGCTGGAGGCCAGCCAGGTCGCCGTCGCGGTGCGCCAGCAGCTGAAGGGCGACAAGCTGTTCGAGTTTCATCAGAAGCTTCTGGAGACCAAGGGCCGGGTGAACGGCGCCCGCGCGATCCAGGTCGCCAAGGACATGGGCGTCGACACGGCCAAGCTGCAGAAGGACATGGCCTCCCCCGAGGTGAAGGCCGCGCTCAGCGAGAACCGCGGCCTCGGCGACCGCCTGGGCCTGTCGGGCACGCCGGCTTTCATCATCGGCGACGAGGTGATCCCGGGCGCCGTCGGCGTCGAGCCGATGCGCAAGACCATCGCCGACGTGCGCCAGTGCGGCCACGCCTCCTGCTGAGCTGACGGATCGGGCCGAGGAACCCCGAAGGCGGTCCGCGCAGCCTTGTCGCGCCGGGGCGCCTTCGTCTAAGAGCCGCCAGCCGCAGGGCCGCGGTGGGGTCCAGGGCCGAGCCCGGATGGACGCACCGACGTGCCGCGAGACGAAGTAGGCCGGATGCCAAAGAACGACGCCATCGATCCCGAGCTCGTGCGCGAGCTCGCCAACCTCGTGACCGAGACCGGCCTGTCCGAGATCGAGGTCGAGAAGGGCGACCTGCGCATCCGCGTGGCGCGGCGGCTCGAGCCCGTGAGCGTGCAGGTCGCGGCGCCCGCGCCGCTCGCGGCCGTCGCCCCGCCTTCGGTTTCCGCGCCCGCCGCGTCGTCTCCCCTCGCCCCGGCCGAGCCGGCCCGCGCGCAGCCCGGCACCGTGCCCTCGCCGATGGTCGGGACCGCCTATCTCCGCCCCTCGCCCGACGCCAAGGCGTTCGTGGATGTCGGCTCGACGGTTGCGGTCGGCGACAAGCTGCTGCTGATCGAGGCGATGAAGACCTTCAACGAGATCGTGGCGCCCCGCGCCGGCACGATCAGCGCCATCTTCGTCGAGGACGGTCAGCCGGTCGAGTTCGGCGAGGCCCTGCTCGTCATCACCTAGGACGTCCGCCGGGCGCCCGCCGCCCAGTCCCGGACGACGCCGCAACACGAGAGGATAGAGCATCCTGCGCGGTCCGGGATCGCCAGGACGCCCTAACGGGTCCGATGTTCGACAAGATCCTGATCGCGAACCGCGGCGAGATCGCCCTGCGCATCCTGCGGGCGGCGAAGGAGCTCGGGATCGCCACCGTGGCGGTCCACTCCACCGCCGACGCCGACGCGATGCACGTGCGCCTCGCCGACGAGAGCGTCTGCATCGGGCCGCCGGCCGCCCGCGACAGCTACCTCAACATCCCGTCGATCATCGCGGCCTGCGAGATCACCGGGGCCGATGCCGTGCATCCCGGCTACGGCTTCCTGTCGGAGAATGCCCGCTTCGCCGAAGTTCTGGCCCATCACCAGATCGGCTTCATCGGACCCAAGGCGCAGCACATCCGCACCATGGGCGACAAGATCGAGGCCAAGCGCACGGCGCTGAAGCTCGGCATCCCCTGCGTGCCGGGCTCCGAGGGCGGCGTCGAGGATGCCGACACCGCCAAGCGCGTGGCCGCCGAGATCGGCTACCCAGTGCTCGTCAAGGCGGCGGCTGGCGGCGGCGGCCGCGGCATGAAGGTCGCGCGCTCCGAGGCCGAGCTCGAGCAGGCGATCGGCATGGCCAAGTCCGAGGCCAAGGCCGCCTTCGGCGACGACGCGGTCTACCTCGAGAAATACCTGGAGAAGCCCCGGCACATCGAGGTGCAGGTGCTCGGCGACGGCCGCGGCGGCGCCGTGCACCTCGCCGAGCGCGACTGCTCCCTCCAGCGCCGACACCAGAAGGTCTGGGAGGAAGGCGGCTCGCCGGCCCTTAACGAGTCGATGCGCGCCGAGATCGGCGGCATCTGCGCGAACGCCATGAAGGAGCTCGGCTACCTCGGCGCCGGAACCATCGAGTTCCTCTACGAGGACGGGCGCTTCTACTTCATCGAGATGAACACCCGCATCCAGGTCGAGCATCCGGTCACCGAGATGATCACCGGGATCGACCTCGTCATCGAGCAGATCCAGGTCGCCTCGGGCGGCCCGCTCTCGGTGAGCCAGGCGGACATCAAGGTCGAGGGCCACGCCATCGAGTGCCGGATCAACGCCGAGCACCCGGAGACCTTCCGGCCCTCGCCCGGCGAGATCACCCACTACCACACGCCCGGCGGCCTCGGCGTCCGCGTCGATTCGGCCGCGTTCCAGGGCTATCGGATCCCGCCGAACTACGATTCGCTGATCGGCAAGCTGATCGTCCACGGCCGGACCCGCAACGAGTGCCTCATGCGGCTGCGGCGCGCCCTGGACGAGTTCGTCATCGACGGGATCGACACGACGCTGCCGCTGTTCCGGACGCTGGTCCGCAACCCGGACGTGCAGAACGGCCTTTACGACATTCACTGGCTGGAGCATTTCCTGGAAGACGGCGGCATGAAAGCCTGACCGGACCTGGGCGGGGCTGCGGCGAGCGCGGCGCGCGCGGGATCTGGTCTTCGCGCCGTCCGCGCGCGACATTCACGGCATGCACGACACCGCCCGCGTGGACATCACCCCTGAGATCCTGCTGAAGGCCTACGCGGCGGGCATCTTCCCGATGGCGGAGGATGCCGACGATCCCACGCTCTACTGGGTCGAACCCAAGGCGCGCGGCGTTCTGCCCCTCGACACGTTCCGCGTTCCCCGGCGCCTCGCCCGGACGGTGCGGTCCGACCAGTTCGTGGTCCGCTGCGACACCGATTTCGACGGGGTGATCGACGGCTGCGCGGCGCCCCGGCGGGACAGCGAGCGCACCTGGATCAACGGGCGGATCCGCGAGCTCTACGGCGCCCTGTTCGACATCGGCCACGTCCACACGGTCGAGGTCTACGCGGGCGCGGACGGCCGGCTCGTCGGCGGCCTGTACGGCGTCTCGCTGGGGGCGGCCTTCTTCGGCGAGAGCATGTTCCACGAGGTCCGCGACGCCTCGAAGGTCGCCCTCGTCCACCTGATGGCCCGCCTGCGCGCCGGGCGCTACCGGCTCGCCGATACCCAGTTCGTCACCGACCACCTGTCGCAGTTCGGTGCCGAGGAAGTGCCGCGCCACGTCTACAAGCGCCGCCTCGCCGAGGCTCTCGATCAGGTCGCCGACTGGAACGTCTGGCCCGGCGACGGTTCGGTTCCGGGTACGCGGGTCCTCGAGGCGCTCGAAGCTCCGGATCGCCGCTAGAGCAGCGACCCGCGCCGGTGGCCGCTAGCGCCGACGCCGGTGGCGGTAGCCGGTCGAGAACGAGGCGTATTGACGGCCGCGCACGGACCGGTAGCGTCGACGCCGGCTGGTGCTGGCCTCGACCGTCTCCTCCACCTGCGGGATCGGCTCGGCCATGGCCGCCGCGGGCGTCGCCGCCATGGCGACCGCCGTATCGGCCGAGGCGTAGCCCCCGGCGACGTTCTTGGCCGCCGGTCCGAACATCGCGAGACACTGGTTGTAGGCGAGGTCGTTCTTGAGACGCTCGCATTCACCGATGGAGCGCGGTGTCCCCTGCGCCAGGGCCGGCAGGGGCGCGAGCAGCACGACGAGAGCGGCCAGCGGCTTGAGGCAGAGAGTCGGGCGGTGCACGGAGGGGGTCTCGAGCGGCGACGGCAGGCTTGTGATCCCCGAGTGCGGCAAAATCGAGGGTTGGCCTCAGCGATCGGGTCGCTCCATCCACCGGATCAGTGGCATCAGTGGGAAGATCCACGCGATGCCGAGGATCGAGTAGATCACCGCCTGCACCGCCGCCGGCGTCTCCGAGATGCGGCTATCGGCCAGGGTCATCGCCAGCGGCCCGTAGAGGCAGACGAAGACCAGGATGGCGAGAGTGCCGATCAGGGTCCGGGTGCGGCGGCGCATTGCTGTATTCCTGGACCGTGCCTTCGGACAGTGCCCCTGGTCCCGCGGGCGGCGCCGCGGGCTCGGGCGGGCGACGGCTACCGTCCTAGAACCCGGTTGGCAACGCGCCCGCTGACGCGGCCTGCGGCGCCGGCGCCGTTGATGGGCGACCGGACATCCCCTAACCCGGGCACTGCGGGGGGCATCCCGGCATCCGCGGAAGGGACGTGTATGGACATGAGCGGCGCGGGCGACCGGCGGTCGGGGGCGGTGCGAACCTGGCTCTACGTGGTCGCGGCCCTGGTGGTCGCCATGGTGGCGGTCGGCGGTGCGACGCGGCTGACCGGGTCCGGCCTGTCGATCACCGAGTGGCGCCCCGTCACGGGTGCGATCCCGCCGTTGACGGAGGCTGATTGGACGGCCGAGTTCGCCAAGTACAGGGACACGCCGCAATACAACATCCTCAACCATGGGATGGGATTGTCCGCCTTCAAGGTGCTCTACGGCTGGGAATGGGGCCATCGCCTGCTCGGCCGGGTGATCGGCCTCGTGTTCTTCCTGCCGCTGATCGTGTTCTGGTGGCAGGGCCGGATCAGCCGGCGGCTCGGCCTCGGCCTGCTCGGTCTCGGCGCGCTCGGCGGCCTCCAGGGCGCCATCGGCTGGATCATGGTCGCCTCGGGCCTCCAGCCGGGCATGACGGCCGTGGCGCCGCTCAAGCTCGCCCTGCACCTCACCACCGCGAGCCTGATCCTGGCCGGGCTGGTCTGGCTGGCCGCGGGCCAGCGCCCCGGCGTCCTGGCGCCCGCCCCGGCGCGCCTGCGGGCCACGGCCCTGCTGCTGCCGATCCTGGTCCTGGTGCAGATCTTCCTCGGTGGCCTCGTCGCCGGCTCCCACGCCGGCCTCGTCTACAACACGTGGCCGACCATGGACGGCCATCTCGTCCCGCCGCTGGACAGCCTGTTCGCGATCCGGCCGTGGATCGAGAATTTCATCGACAACCACGCCTTGGTTCAGTTCGACCACCGGCTGACGGCCTACCTCGTCTTCGTCGTGGCGGTGCTGCACGCCGTCGACGCCTGGCTCACCGGCCCGAAGAGCGCGGCTGGGCGGGCCACGGGGGTCGTCATCCTCGTCCTCGCCCAGATGGCGCTTGGGATCGCGACGCTGCTCCTCGCCGTGCCGCTCTGGGCGGCGCTCGCGCATCAGGTGCTCGCCATGGCGGTGCTCACGATGGCCACCGTCCATGCCCGTCTCGGCCGGGGATCCGGCCTGGTCGAGCCCGCAGCCGCCGAGCCGCCGCTGGGCTTCGAGGGGCTCGCCGCCGGCCGCATCTAGGCTCTCGTGCGGTGCAGCGGCCTTGCTGCGCCGCACGAGACTTTTACCGCTTTCAGTGGAACCTTGGGATAACTCCCCATCAGCAATCTGCAAATGGAACGACTAAGACTTCTCAAGCTTTAAGCTGCACGCGTTGCAGGAGGCTTCAAGATGTCTCTCGCGGAGGATGGTCGACCGCTCTCCCTGACCTGGCACTACACGCCGCGGGAGATCATGGCGGATGGCGTGATCCACGGTCTCGGCGTGGTGCTCGGCCTCGCCGGTGCCGTTGCCCTGGTGGCGACCGCGGTCACGGCGCATCTCGGGCTCGGCGAACGTGCGGCCGTTGTCGTGTACGCCACGGCCCTCGTCCTGATGCTCGGCGTCTCGGCCGTCTACAATCTCTACCCTGTGAGCCCGCGCAAATGGCTCCTGCGCCGCGCCGATCACGCGCTGATCTACCTGATGATCGCCGGGACCTACACGCCGCTGGTGGCCCTCGTCGGGTCGGGCCCGCGGGCCTACGCGCTCCTGGCGATGATCTGGGTCGTGGCCCTCATCGGGATCGCCGTGAAGCTGTTTCTGCCGGGCCGGTTCGACCGCCTGTCGATCGGGCTCTACCTGTTGCTCGGCTGGAGCGGGTTGTTCGCGTACGAATCAGTGATCGCGACGCTTCAGCCGACCGCCCTGTGGCTCTTGGGAATGGGCGGAGCGCTCTATTCGATCGGCGTCGTGTTCCACATCTGGCGGACCCTGCCCTTCCAGAACGCGATCTGGCACGGCTTCGTCCTCGCCGCCACCGCCTGCCACTACGGGACGATCTGGGCCAGCCTGAACGGCTCGCCGATGACGTAGCGTTGGGGTCGATTGCGACCGTGCGCGTAAAACTCCGGTTACCGTCCTGATGGAAAGGTCGAGACGCGGCGACCTGCTTTAAGTTTCCTGCGACCACGGGTGCACCACAACCTGGGGACTGATATTCCCGGGAGCTGGACCGTGGTCCCGAAGACGAACGACTCTGGCATCGCTCAGCGTTACCGGATCCTGCACGTGTTCCGCGCGCCGGTAGGCGGCTTGTTCCGGCACGTCATGGATCTCGCTCGCCTCCAGGCGGCCGCGGGGCACCATGTTGGTCTCGTCTGTGATTCCAGCACCGGCGGCGACCGCGCTGCGGGCGCCCTGGCGGACCTGGTGCCCTGCCTGGACCTCGGCCTTGTCCGGCTGCCGATGCGCCGCAATCCGCATCCGTCGGACTGGTCCTGCCTCCGGGCCGTGGCGCAGAGGGCCGCGGAGGTCGGCGCGGAGGTCCTGCACGGACACGGCGCCAAGGGCGGCGCCTATGCCCGGCTCGCCGCGGCGGGTCCGGCGATCCGCGCCTACACGCCGCACGGCGGCAGCTACAATTACCGGCCGGGCAGCCCGCTGCACCGCCTCTACATGGGTGCCGAGGCGGTGCTCGCCCGCCGCACCGACGCGTTCCTGTTCGAGAGCGAGTACGTCGCCGGCCGCCATCGGAGCTTCGTCGGCGGTCCCGAGCGGGTGACGCGGATCGTGCACAACGGCATCGCCGAGGCCGAGTTCGCGCCGCTGGACCGCGTCGCCGAGCCCTTCGACCTGCTCTACGTCGGCGAGCTGCGGGAGGCCAAGGGCCTGCCCTACCTGCTCGAGGCCCTCGTCCGGCTGCGGGCCGAGGGCCGGGCGCTGCGCCTGCTCCTCGTCGGGTCGGGACCGGATGCCGAGATCCTTCGCGACACCGTGGCGCGGCTCGGCCTCGCCGACGCGGTGGCGTTCGAGCCGCCGCAGGCGATCCGCTCCGTGCTCGCCCGCGGGCGGATCCTCGTCGTCCCGTCGCTCGCGGAGTCGCTGCCCTACGTTGTGCTGGAAGCTGCCGCGGCGGCGCAGCCCCTGGTCGCCACTCGGGTCGGCGGAATCCCGGAGATCTTCGGCGCGGCCGCGCGCGACCTCGTGCCGTCGCGCGACCCGGCGGCGCTCGTGGAGGGGATCCGACGGGTCCTCGACGCCGCGCCGGAGGCCCTGGCCGAGCGGACGCAGAGTCTGAGCGCCTCGATCCGGCAGCGCTTCTCCCTGGAACGCATGGGCAGCGAGGTGATCTCCGGCTACGCCGCGGCCTTCGAGGCCCGCGCGGAGCGCCGCGATCCCGCACCGCGCGCGATCGCCGGGGCCCGGACCGCCTGACGACGAGACCAGCAGCAAGAGGAACGGGGGCCTGTGCGCCGCGGTGGAAAAGGCGGCGGCGCCCGTGCTCTTAAATGTTCCCACAACGCCCCGTGCCAGGGTTTCGCCGAGGCAGCGACCGCAAGGCTCGGGGGGAGCCGATCGATGAGCGCGTTCGACATTCGCGATCTTCTCGAGGCCGCCGTCCCGATGGAGGCGTCCTCGACCCCGGCCAAGGGCAGCGTGCCCCTCGCCGAGGCCGCCGTCCCCGGCCCGACGGCGATCTCGCCCGTCGTGGTGGCCGGTCTGGTGCGCGGGCTGGAATGCGCACTCATCTTCGGCTTGGGCGCATTGCTGCACGTGCTGATGCTCCGCGGTCGCGTCCCGTTCGGGCTGACCTACGCGGGCGCGATCGGCATGATCGCGGTGATCACCGTGACGCTGATCCAGGCGTCCGGCGGCTACCGGGTCGCCGCCTTCCGGAGCTTCTTCAAGACCGCCGTCCGGCTGATCGCTGCGTGGTCGATGACGTTCCTGATGGTCGCCGCCGGCCTCGTGTTGGCCAAGGTCGCCGACCACTACTCGCGCCTTTGGCTCGCGACCTTCTTCGGCACCGGCCTCGCGATGCTGCTGGTCGGCCGCTTCGTCCTTTTCCGCATCATCGATGCCCAGACCCGGGCGGGACGGTTCGACCGGCGCACCGCGATCGTGGGCGGCGGACAGCCCGCGGAGGACCTGATCGCCGCCCTGGAGACGCAGAGCGAGAGCGGCATCCGCATCGTCGGGGTGTTCGACGACCGCAACGCCGATCGCTCCTCGGACGTGGTGGCGGGGCACCCGAAGCTCGGCAACGTCGACGACCTCGTCGCCTACGCGCGGCACGCACGGCTCGACCTGATCGTCTTCACGATCCCGATCACCGCGGAGTCCCGAATCCTCCAGATGCTCGCCAAGCTCTGGGTCCTGCCGATCGACATCCGCCTCTCGGCGCACGCTGCAAAGCTGCGCCTGCGCCCGCGCAGCTACTCGTATCTGGGCTCCGTCCCGGTGCTGGACGTGTTCGATCGTCCGATCGCCGACTGGGACGTCGTGGTGAAGGCGCTGTTCGACCGCTGCGTCGGCCTGATGATGCTGCTGGCGCTATCGCCGCTCATGCTGGTCATCGCCCTCGCGGTCCAGCTGACCTCGCGCGGGCCGGTGCTGTTCCGGCAGAAGCGCCACGGGTTCAACAACGAGCTGATCGAGGTCTACAAGTTCCGCTCGATGTACGTGGATCAGTGCGACGCCGGCGCGGCCAAGATGGTGACACGGGGCGATCCCCGGGTCACGCCGGTCGGGCGCTTCATCCGGAAGACCTCGCTCGACGAGCTGCCGCAGCTGTTCAACGTGCTCAAGGGCGACCTGTCGCTGGTCGGCCCGCGCCCGCACGCGTTGCAGGCCAAAGCCGCCAACACGCTCTACGACCAAGTGGTCGACGGCTACTTCGCGCGCCACAAAGTGAAGCCCGGCATCACCGGATGGGCGCAGGTCAATGGCTGGCGCGGCGAGACCGACACCTCAGAGAAGCTGCAGCGGCGCGTCGAGCACGACCTCTACTACATTGAGAACTGGTCGGTGCTGCTCGATCTGCAGATCTTGCTGACCACGCCGTTCGCGCTGTTCAAGACCGAGAACGCCTACTGAGCGGAAGGGCCGGCACCGGAGCGGTGCCGGCCGGAAGCGCGCTACGGCAGCGCGCCGGCCTTCTCCTTGGCCTTCAGGATCGTGTCGCGGCAGCCCTGGGCGTCGCCGCCCTTGTCCTGCTGGCGCGCCTGCGCGACCAGCTTCTTGGCTTCCTCGACGCCCGCGGCGGTGGGCTTCACGGCGGCGTCCGACTTGGTGAGCGCCGGCGGCGTGTCGAGCGCCTTGGGCGAGTTCGAGGACGTGGTGCCGCCGGGCGGCGTCGTGCCGGTCACCGAGGCCGCGCCGGCGCTGTCCAGCCGCCGCTGCAGCGTGTCGACCTCGTCGGCGCACGGGGTCGCCAGGGCTGGCGTCGCGGCCGCCAGGGCCAGGGCTGCAACGGCGAAACGCATGATCATCGGGACGAGGCTCCACGGTGTTGGGATGCGGCCGGCGCCGACCCCTCATGCATGAGCGGACGGTGATGCGCCGGTGCGGCTACCGGGGAGACGCCGGGCGAACGGGCCCGTTCCCGAGACAGGAGGCCGCATGCGGTAGCGCGGAAACGCGACGGGCGCCCCGCGCGGCCTTTTGGCCGCGGGAGGCGCCCGCCTCTCGACGCCGCTGACGGATCAGTACTTCCGGATGATCGGCTCCGGCGACATCGGCACCGGATCGGCGCCGAAGGCGTAGCGGATGCCGGCGTAGACCGAGAAGGGCTGCGCCAGGGTCGTGGTCCGCGGATCGCTGATCCGCAGGTTGCCCGCCACCGCGCCCGGCTCGGCGTAGGTGCCGAACGTGGTGTAGCGGTTGTTGGTCAGGTTGGTGATGAGGCCGAAGACCTCGAGGTTCTTCGTCACCTGATACTTCGTCTGGAAGTTCAGAACGTAGTAGGGCGGCAGCTTGCGGTTCAGGTTCGACTCGTCGCCGCGGAAGTAGGACGAGGAGAAGGCCTGGAGGTAGAGGCCGAACTGCCAGTTGGGCGTGACGAAGTAGTCGAACCCGGCCTTGATCTGGTGGGTCGGCACCAGCGGCACGACGTTGCCCTTGCGGACCTGGATCGCGCCGTCATCCGCGAGCGGGTTGTTGGGCGACGACAGGGTGCCGTTGAACTGGAAGGTCGCGTCGACCAGCGCGTAGTTGGCGTAGACTCGCAGGTAATCGGCCGTGTACTCGCCGCCGACCTCGATGCCCTGCCGCTGCGTCGACGGCACGTTGACGAAGTAGGCGCGGGCGGTGTTGCCGGGGGTGGCCAGCGACAGGATGTCGTTGGCGAGATCGGTGCGGAAGGCGCCGATCTTGTAGGTGATGATGCCGCCGTCATAGGTGTTCGGCAGCTGGCCGCGGAAGCCGACCTCGTAGGTCCGCCCGGTGACCTGCTTGAGCGGCGGGTCGGCCACCAGCGAGTTCGGCAGCAGGCACGGCCGGTCCGGGTTGGCGCAGGCCAGCTCCAGCGGGGTCGGGGCGCGGTTCGACTCCGAGTAGCTGCCGTAGAGGTTCAGCGCGTCGAAGAACCGGTAGGTCAGGCCGGCGACCGGGTTGATCTTGTTGAAGTAGTGCGTGCCGGTCACGTCCGGCGAGAAGCCGGTCAGGTCCTCGCTCTGGATGCGCGCGAAGTTGAGCCGGGCGCCGGCGGTCAGCGACAGCCGGTCGGTCACGTCGAGCGTGTCGAGGGTGTAGAGACCCATGTAGAGGTTTGAGCCGTTGACCGAGCTCGGCGCGATGCCGAGCGCGCCGGCGGTCCGCAGCTGCGGTGTGCCGAGGCCCGGGACGTTGCCGTAGAACGGGTTGCTCGGGTTGGTGGTGATCGACAGATCCGGGTTGATGACGCCGAGCGTGCTGGACGACTTGAAGCCGTAATTGGCCGCGTCGATGCTGCCGCCGACCACGAAGGTGTTGGACAGGCCGAAGATCCGGTCGCGGTTGGCGGCCTGGAGCGAGCCGCCGAAGCCGGTGGCTTCCGTCCGGGTCGTGTCCAGCGTGCCGTACGGGATGCCCGCCCGGAACGGGATGCGCTGGTTCTGTTGCCCCAGGATCAGGAACTGGTTGCGGAAGGCGAGCTGCGACTGTCCGGCCGCCGGGCTGAACCCGTCATCCTCGAAGCAGAGGTTGCCGCGGAAGCTGGAGCGCGTGCTGCAGTTCTCGAAGTTGCCGTCGTTGCCGTCGACGTAGGTCTGGCTGAAGCGGCGGAAATAGGCGTTGCCGGCGAGATCCCAGGTCGGCGAGATGTCGACCCGGCCGGTCAGCTGGAGCGTGCCGACCTCGGTGGTGGTGGTCTGCGGGAAGGTGAAGATCGCCCGCGGGTCGCGGTGGGTGAAGTCCACCGGCGTGGCCGCGGCTGCGCCGTAGAAGCTGCGGGCGGCGAGCCCGATCAGGTGGAACTCCGCATCCTGCGAGCGGTAGCCGATGTCACCGTAGAGGCGGCCGATCGTGCTCGGGCTCTCGTAGCGCCAGCCGCGGTCGTTCAGGCCGTCGCCGGTGAAGTAGACGCTCCAGGGACCGGAGACCTTGCCGTACTCGAGGTAGCCGGCGGTGCGCGCGTCCGAGCCGCCCCAGGCCGAGATCTCGGTGCCCTGCCAGGTGAAGCCGTTCTTCATCTGGATGTTGACCGCGCCGCCGAGCGCATTGAGGCCGAAGACCGGGTTGCCGGTGACGACGTCGATGCGCTGGATCGCCTGCGGCGGGATCAGGTCGAAATTGACGATGTCGCCGAAGGCCTCGTTGATGCGCACGCCGTTCTGGTAGACGGCGAGCCCCTGCGGCACGCCCTGCACGGGCGAGGCCGTGAAGCCGCGGTAGGTGATGTCGACGCGGTTGTTGTTGCCCTGCGAGTCCGAGACGTTGATGCCGGGCGTGCGGCGGGCCAGCGTCGTGGTCAGGTTGTCGCTGGCGCGATCGATCGTGATATCGCTCGCCGTGACCGATTCGACGGTGCTGGGGATCTTGTAGAGCGGCTGCTCGGAGCCGCGCAGCCGCACGCCGGTGCTCGGTCCCAGGGAGCCGGCCGGCGGCACCGGTCCGGGACCGTTGAAGATCTGCGCCTGGCTCGAATTTCCGCCGCCGGACCCGACCGGCGACGTCGAGACGACGCTGATCTCGCCGAGCGTGACCGATTGCTGAGCCTGCACCGCCGCCGGGAGAACCGTCCCGGCGAGAACCGATGCCGACGCGACCAGGCTGCTCCGAAGCGCCCGAAGTGACATCCCCAACCCCCTCAAACCCAAACACGTGCTCGTGACTGCCGAGCTTGGGTCTTTCTTGGAGGGTGCCGGGAACGCGCACAATTGGTTCAAGAACACGTGAGACGCGTTTCGGCCTCATTTCCGGCCCGCGCCGACCGAAGCCGCCGCCACGTGGTTAAACAGCAACAGTTTCGGTAAAGATTTCAGGCACTTAAGGATATTTCGGCAATCTGCCCGGGATAGTTTGGCAATGATCGCCGGCGCGGGGTCAGAGCCGCGCCTGAATCAGGCGCGCGATCTCGCCGAGCCGCTGCTCGAGCAGCTGCGGAACCTCGCAGACATAGGTCAGCGACTGGCTCCGCTCCTGGAAGATCCGGCGATCCCAGGCGAACTTCGTCTCCAGCTCGGACTGGTCCTTCGGGAGTTCCGTGGCGTCGGAGGCGCTCGGCGCGTCCTTCACCTGACTGATCTTGTCGGCCTCGTCGCGGATTCGCTCGGCCATCCGGCGCTGGCCCTGCGCGTAGCGCGCGATGCCACCCACCACCTTGTTGCGCTCGCCGTTCAGCACCTCGAACACGCCGGCGTAGACGCGGGTCAGGGCCTTGTCCTTCGCGTCCTTGTCGGAGCCGAACTTCTCCGCGAACGTGTCGAGAAGCGGGCCGACCTGCGAGAGGTCGGTGCGGCGCGACGCGATCTTCTGCGCCAGGACGGCGGCGTCGTTGTCGCTGCCCCAGTCGCCGGCGGCCTCCACGTCGGGGCCGGTCCAGAATTGGCCGGAGCTGAGTGTGGCGACCTTGCGCTGGACGCAGGGCCAATCCGGATCCTGTTTCGGCTGCGCCAGGGCTGGACCGGCGAGGATCGCGAGCCCCAGCGCCGGGCCGACGATGCGGGTCAGGAGGACGTTCATCGGGCGGACTCCATCAGGTGTTGTCGCCGGCCGGGCCGCCGCGCCGGGCCATGATGCCGCGGCCGGGGTCGTAGGCGACCACCGCCATGCCGAAGAAAGCGAGCCCCACGCCCACCACCACGGCGCAGGCGACCGGCTCGAACTGGAGGTAGAGGGCGTAGCGGACGAGCTGGACGGCGTGGCTGAACGGGTTCAGCTCGCAGATCCAGTAGAGAGTCTCGGAGGATTCCCGGATCCGCCACAGGGGGTAGAGGGCCGACGAGGCGAAGAACATCGGGAAGATCACGAAGTTCATCACGCTGGCGAAGTTCTCGAGCTGGCGAACCAGCGAGGACAGGAACAGCCCGATCGCTCCCAGCATCAGCCCCGTGGCCAGGAAGGCCGGCAGCGCCGCGAGGTAGCCCAGCCACGGGATGTCGCTCTCCCAGAAATACGCCACAGCCAGGAACGCGTAGGCCTGCACGATCGAGACGGCGACGCCGGCGATCAGCTTGGCGAGCAGGAGCAGCCACCGCGGATAGGGCGAGGTGAGCAGCACCTTCATCGAGCCGACCTCGCGGTCGTAGACCATCGACAGCGACGATTGCATGCCGTTGAACAGCTGGATCATCACGGCGAGGCCCGGGACCACGTAGACCTCGTAGAGCACGTAGGTCTGGTAGGGCGGCTCAATGGACACGCCGAGCGTGTTGCGGAAGCCGGCCGCGAAGATGAACAGCCAGACCAGCGGCCGGACCAGCGCCGAGAAGAACCGCTCCTTCTGATTGAAGAAGCGCAGCAGCTCGCGGCGGACGATGCCGCCGAGGCAGATCAGGTAGCCGACCGCGTCGAGGCGGCCGATCCGCGCGGCCTGGCCGCGCGGCGGGGCGGTGCCGATCCGGGTGGCGAGCGGTGTCGGGTTCGTCATGCCGCCGCCCTCCCCGGTTCGGCGACCAGGCGGCGGAACGCGTCGGCGAGCGCCTCGCCGGGCCTGCCGATCCCGCCGGCCCGGCCCCGGGCGACGATCCGGCCCCGGTGCAGCACCACGGCGTCGTCGTCGTCCGCGATCTCCTCGAAGATGTGGGTCGCCCAGAGCACCGACAAGCCCTCCTCCCGCACCAGGGCGCGGACGATCGCCACGATGTCGGCCCGCGACTCGAGGTCGAGGCCGACGGTGGGCTCGTCGAGGAGCAGCAGGTCCGGGCGGTGGATCAGCGAGCGGGCGATCTCGATCCGGCGCGACTGGCCGCCCGAGAGCGTGCGCACCTTGTCGTGGCGGCGGTCCGCGAGTCCGACGCGGTCGAGCAGCTCGCCCACACGGACCTTGGCGGCGCCGCGGGCGATGCCGTGCAGGCTCGCGTGGTAGAGGAGATTCTGCTCGACTGTGAGATCGGTGTCGAGGGTCCGGGCCTGGAACACGACGCCGAGCCGCGCCAGCGCCCGGGACGGCTCGCGATCCAGGGCGTGGCCGAAGATCGAGACCCGCCCGGTCTGGTTGTTGTAGAGCCGGGTGACAACCGAGAACAGCGTCGTCTTGCCGGCGCCGTTCGGCCCCAGCAGCGCGGCGAAGTGGCCACGCTCCACCGTGATCGAGACGTCGTCCAGCGCGGCGCGGGCGCCGAACTTGTGGCCGACATGCTCGATCAGGAGGGCCGCCGGCTCGGTCGCGCTCATCGGCCCAGGACCTTCCGGGCGTCGGAGACGGCGTCGAGGCACTCGTCGAACTCGCCCTCCTTCTGCTCCCGCTCGGCCACCCGCAGGGCCTTCTTGAGCTTCGGCACCGCCGTCTCGGGCGGGTTTAGGGCGAGGGCGTCGCGGATCATCGTGATGCCCTCGGCGCAGGACGCAGCGTCGTCGGCCGCGAGGGCCGGGCCGGCGGCGAGGAGGCAGGCGGAGAGGAGGAGGATGCGCATCACTTCACCGTCAGCGTGCCGGTCATGCCCTTGGACTCCAGGCCGTGCACCGACCACGTGTAGCTGCCGGGCTTGATCGCGACGAACTCGATGGCGATCTCGCCGGGATCGTCGAACTCCAGGTGATCGGGTGGGCCGCCGCCGTGGATCTCCTTGTGCTCGATCACGATCTGGTTGAACCAGATGTAGCGGAAGAACTCCGGTGCGTAGAATTTGTATTCCTGGCGCCCCTTGGCGACGATCCGCAGCCGGTAGGCCTTGCCGGATTCCAGCGTGATGTCCTTGTTCTCGACCACGAAGTCGTTGCCCTGATCGTCGCCCAGGACGAGGTCGGGCAGGTTCTCCCGCTTCTTGGTCAGGTCGAGGGCACTGGCCGGTGCCGCGGCGAGCAGCCCTGCCAGGCCGAGGGCCGCCGTTCGAAACATGCGTGTCATGTCGTGTTCCACCCTAGAGCCGCGTCGCGCGCGGCCGTCCTCGCTCGGCGCCTGGAGGTCGCGCGGATCAGTTCGGCGAGATCGCCACGCCCCAAGGCAGGAGCCCGACCGGGATGCTCTTCACCACCTTCTCGGCGGCCACGTCGATCACCGAGACGTCGTTGGAGGTGCCGTTCGTGGTGAAGAGCTGCTTCTGGTCAGGCGTGAAGGCCAGCTGCCAGACCCGCTGGCCGACCGGCAGATACTTCTCGACCGCGTAGGTCTTGGCGTCGATCACGGCGACGCGGTTCGCCGGCCCGAGGGCCACGAAGGCCTTGGACCCGTCCTTGGTGATCCGGATGCCCACCGGCTGGATCGCCTCGTCGTTCACGCCCGGGATCTTGAAGGTGATCTTCCTGATCACGCGGCGCTGGGCGACGTCGATCACGCTCACCGTGCCGCCGACCTCCGCGGAGACCCACAGGAACTTGCCGTCGGCGGTGAACTCGGCGAAGCGCGGCCGGGCGTCGACCAGCACGTTGTCGATGACCTGGAATGTCTTCGTATCGATGAAGTGGGCCATGTTGGTCGTCTCGGAGGTGTTGACGAGGATCTTCCCGTCCGGCGACAGGCCCATCCCCTCCGGCTCGACGCCCACCGGTACCTCGGCGAGCACCTTGTTCTTCTCGATGTCGATGATCGTGACTTGGCTGTCGTCCTCGTTGGCCACGTAGAGCGGGTTCCCGGAGGCGTCGAGGATGAACTGCTCCGGATCCGGCCCGGAGCGCAGCGAGCGCACCACCTTTCCGGAACTGGTGTCGAGCACGTCGATCCGGTCGTCGTCGCTCGCGCAGACGAACAGCTCCTTGCCATCCTTGGAGACGGTCACACCGCGCGGGCGCCGCCCGACCTTCCACGTCGCCGTCACCGCCATCGTGTTTGTGTCGATGACGCTGACCGAGTTGCCCTTCTCGTTCGTCACGTAGGCGGTGAAGGCGGCGGCCGGCCCGCACAGGGCGAACCACGCACCGAGGGCGACCCCACTCAGACATGCCTCGACGCGGCGGCTCATACGGTTTCCTTCCCTTGCGACGGCCCGGCGCCCTGGGCGGACGTTCTCGGGGGACGTTTGTAGTGCGATTTCCGCGCGTTGCGAGGGCCTAGGCCGCTCGCCATCGCCGCAGGCCGCGGGTTCACTTGAACTTGCAGGTGGTCTCGGGGAGGTCGACGCCCAGCGTGTCGAGGGGCGTGCGCTGGTGCAGGAAACCCTGCTCCGGCGCGACGGAGACCAGCGCCTTCGGCTGTACCACGATGATCGCCTGCCGGAGCTGGTGGTCCCAGGGCCGGAAGCTCAGCGGCACGCCCTTGTAGGCCGGCAGCGTGAAGGCGGGCTCGACGAGGTACGGGGCGATCACGGCCGGGTCGTTGGTCTTCTTGGCCGTCACGGCCTCGCCCACCGTCCGCACCGCGGCCCAGACTTGATAGTCCAGCGGGCGCATCAGCCGGGAGGCGAGCCGCCGGAACCGGTTCTGGGCCTGCGCGGCGCCCCAGGTCTCCAGCACGGGGGACCAGGTCGTCGGCGTCAGCGCCTGCGTGCCGCCGACGGGGCGCGGATCGACCGTGCGGTAGGGCACGTAGTCGCCCCAGTCGCCCTCCTCGTCGGCCACGATGGCCATGTCGTAGTCGAGGCCCCGGGTGAAGACCATCGCCTCGGCGCGGGTCGGCGTGTCGCCGCGCGCCTTGGCGAGGGGGCCGAAGGTCCAGGGCTTCTCGGCGGTGATCTTCAGCGCGAACTTCCGCGCCGAGTTGCGCATCGCGTCGGCGTAGGCCTTGTCGGCGTCGGTCGGGCCGACGATCAGGAAGAGCTTCCGCCAGCGCATCACGGTCAGGTACTGCGCCAGGGCGTCGGTGAGCATCGCCCGCGACGGCAGGATGTGGAACACGTTGGCGCGGCACTCGGCGCCGCGCAGACGATCATCGGGCGCCCCCGCGTTGAGCACGACCGCGCCCGTGTCCTTGACGGCGTCGGCCACGGCCAGAACCGCGTCAGCGGGGAGCGCCAGGACCAGGTAGCGCACGCCCTTGCCGATCAGCTCCTTGGCCGCCGCCACGGCGTCCGGCTTGTCGTCGGTCAGGGCGACTTCGTCCAGGACGTAGGTCTGCTTGGTGAAGCGGCCGGTGGTGTTGTTGTCGGCGATGCCCATCTTGGCACCGGCCAGGCCCTCGTCCTCCGGCGCCGCCTCGGCATCGTACGAGGACGGGGCAGGCTGCGGCCGGTAGATCAGGCCGACATGGGTCTCGAGCGCCTGCGGAGCGGCGGCCTGGGCCGGCTGCGCCGCCGCGGCCGATGCCGGGTCCTCGGCCCGCGCCGCCGCCGGGGCCATGGCGAGCGCGACGGCGGCCGCGCACAGCCAGGACAGTCGCGTCTTGCGCCGGAGGGCCGTGTCGGGTGCAGGATGGTGCATGCGCGCGGCCTCTATCAGCTTCCGCTCAGGCCGCTCAACCGCGGCGTCTCGTCCCGACGTTCACGTTACCGTCGTGGGATAGGCGGGCGCGGAAGTACATTGCCAAATTGTCCCTTCGCCCGACCTATGGCGGGAACGATGCCGCCGCCTCGGGCGGTCGCACGCCTCGAGAGGAAGCTCCCGCCGATGCGCCACACGTCTCTCCGCGCCGCGCTCGCCTGCGGCGTCGTCCTGTGGACCGCCCTGCCCGGTGCGGCCGGCGCCGCCGAGAAGGCCGCCGTCTTCCCGGTCGAGCTGTTCGATCCCGGTGCCGCCTACGGATCCCGGACGCGGCCGATGGACGCCCGGAAGCTTGCCCTCGTCACCGACGAGTTGCGCAACGCCCTGCGCGACAAGGCCGGTCTGGAGATCGTCGATACCGCGCCCAAGGCCGACGTCGTGGCCAAGGAGGGGCCGCTCTACAAATGCAACGGCTGCGCGGCCGACATCGCCAAGAGCCTGGGTGCGGACCTCGTCGTGACCGGTTATGTGGAGAAGGGGTCCGGCCAGATCTTCAACCTGAGCGTCGCGATCGCCGAAGCCGATACCGGCAAGGTGGTGCGCGGCGGGCAGGTGACGATCCGGGCCGACACCGACGATACCTGGGCGCACGCGATGCGTTGGGTGGTGAAGAACCGCCTGCTCGCCGAGCCGTTGCCCGGGAAGTCCTGAGACGGCCCGTTCAAGTCCGAGTGTTTCGTGCCCGCGTCCACCATCCAGCAAGACCCCCTGCCCCGGCTCCTCGTCAGCGTTCGCGATCCGGCCGAGGCCGAGGCAGCCCGCCTCGCCGGCGCCGACCTGATCGACGCCAAGGACCCGGAGCGCGGGGCGCTCGGCGCCCTGGACGAGGCCGTCGTGCGGGAGATCGTCGCCCGCGTGTCCGGCGGTGCCGCGACGAGCGCGGTGGCCGATCCGGCGGCCGGATCCGTCGCCGCCCTGGCCCGGACCGGCGTCGACTGGGTGAAGGTCGGTCTACGTCCTGCCGAGATCCGGGACGCGGCGACGCTGGCCGATCGCGTCGCGGCCGCGCCGGGCCGGCTGATCGCCGTGCTGTTCGCCGAGGACGGGCCGGCGGCCCCGCATGTGCCCGCCCTGACGGCGGCTGGCTTCGCGGGCGCTATGATCGACACCGCCGGCAAGACCGGCGCCCGCCTGCCCGACCTCGCCGCGCCCTCGGACCTCTCGGCCTTCACCACCGCCTGCCGGGCGAACGGCCTGATGAGCGGCCTCGCCGGGTCGCTGCGGGTCATCGACATCCCCGGCCTCTGCGCGCACCGGCCGGATTACCTCGGCTTCCGCGGCGGCCTGTGCCGGGACTTCGACCGCCGCAACGGCATCGATCCCCTGCGCGTGACCGAGGCCCTGCGCGCCCTGCGGCCGAGCCGGCAGGACGCGGCGTGACGAGCGTCATCAAGATCGGCGGCAGCCTTGAGGCGGATCCGCATCGCCGCCGCGCCCTGCTGGAGGCGATCGGCGACGGCGCTCACGGGCGCTGCATCGTGGTGCCGGGCGGCGGCGCCTTCGCGGACGCCGTCCGGGCCGCGCAGGCGCGGGAGCGCTTCGGCGACGCCGAGGCCCATCGCCGGGCGCTCGACGCCATGGGCGACGCGGCCGGCATCTTCCGCGGGATCGAGCCGCGGCTGGTGCAGAGCCTGGAGCCCTGGGCTGAGGCCGCGCCCGCGCGGATCCGGGTTTGGAACCCGCGCACTCTCCGAGCCGGTCACCCGGACATTTCGGAGACCTGGGATGTGACCTCGGATAGCCTCGCCCTCTGGCTCGCGGCGCGGGTCGGGGCGGAGCGCTGCGTCCTGGTGAAATCCGTCGACGCGCCGCCGGGTCTCGACCCCGCCGCGCTGGCGCGGGACCGGATCGTGGACGCTGCCTTCCCGGGCTTCGCGGCCGGTTTCGGGGGGACGATCGAGGTCTGGGGACCGCACCGCCGCGTCGCGGTCGAGACGAGGGCCGCCGCGTGAGCACCGCCGAGCACATCGTCTTCGTCACCGGCCGCCTCGCCCGGGCGCGGCTCGAGAAGGTCGCGGCGGGGCTCCCGCAGACCCTGCACTGGAGCATCGCGGATGCCGGCGTGAAGGTCGCGGCGCTGATGACCGAGGAGATCATCCGCCGGCGGGTCGTACTGCCCGAGGGCGCCACGCGGATCGTCCTGCCGGGCCGGTGCCGGGCCAATCCCGAGCATCTCGCGGCGCATTTCGGCGTCCCGGTGGAGCGCGGACCCGACGAGGTGGTCGACCTGCCGGCCTGGCTCGGCCTGACCGCCCGCAAGGTCGACCTGTCCCGGCACGACCTCCGGATCTTCTCGGAGATCGTGGACGCGTCGAAGATGAGCGTCGACCAGATCCTTGCCAAGGGACTCGATCTCGCCGGGCGCGGCGCGGACGTCATCGATCTCGGCGGCCTGCCCGATACCCCGTTCCCGCACCTCGAGGATTCCGTGCGGGCGCTGAAGGGCGCCGGCCTGAGGGTCAGCGTCGATTCCTTCTCCCGCGAGGAACTGGTCCGGGGCGCCGGCGCCGGCGCCGACTTCCTGCTGAGCCTGAACGAGGAGACCCTCGATCTCGCCTTCGAGACCGACGCGGTGCCGATCCTCGTGCCGATGCGGCCGGACGACCTGCCCTCCCTCGATCGGGCGGTCGAGCGCATGCTGAAGGCGGGGCGGCCGTTCCTGGCCGACCCGATCCTCGAGCCGATCCACCACGGCTTCGTCGACTCGATCGCGCGCTACCGCGACACCCGCGCCCGCTGGCCCGAGATCGACATGATGATGGGCACCGGCAACCTCACCGAGCTGACCGAGGCCGATTCCTTGGGCGTCACGGCGCTGCTCGTCGGGATGTGCTCGGAGCTGTCGATCCGCAACGTGCTGATCGTGCAGGTCTCCAACCACACCCGCCGCACCGTCGAGGAGCATGACGCCGCCCGGCGGGTCATGTACGCGGCCAAGGCCGATTCGGCGCTGCCGAAGGGCTACGGCCGGGCGCTCCTCGCCCTTCACGACAAGCGCCCGTTCGTGCAGACCGTCGACGAGATCGCCCAGGCCGCCGCCGAGGTGCGCGACCCGAATTACCGGATCGTGATCGCCGAGGACGGGATCCACCTCTACAACCGCGACATCCACAGGGTCGGCACCGACGCGATGGCCTTCTTCCCCGACCTCGACGTGGCGAGCGACGGCGCCCACGCCTTCTATCTCGGCGCCGAACTCGCCAAGGCCGAGACGGCGTGGCGCCTCGGCAAGCGCTACGTTCAGGACGAGGCCCTCGACTGGGGCTGCGCGGCCGACGCCGACGTCGAGGATGCCACCGCCTTCAAGAAGGCCGGCCACACCCGCCATTCCGGACCCGACGCGCCCCCGCCCGGGACCCGCGACGCGCGCCTGGCCGGGCCCGAGGCCGGAGCGAGCCCGCCCGAAACCGTCCCGGAGGCCGCGGCGCGCGCCGCGGTCGCGCCCGAGCGCCCGCAGGATCCGCCGTCGAAGCTGGTCTGCGGGCGCCTCGTCCCCGCCGACAAGGCGTGAGGCCATGCCGCTGATTCTCGAGACCATCGTCACCACCTTGTCCCCGGCGGGCGAGCTGCACCTCGTCCCGTTCGGGCTGATCGGCGAGGATGAGGGCTACGTCCTCGCGCCGTTCCGGCCATCGCCGACGATCGTCAACCTGGAGGCCAATCCCTGCTTCGCGGCCTCGAGCCCGCGCGACATCCGCGTGATCGCTGGCGCGGTGACGGGCCGGCGCGAGTGGCCGACGCTGCCTTGCGCGGCGATCGAGGGCCGCCGCCTCGCCGACAGTTTCGGCCACGCGGAATTCGCGGTCGCCTCCGTCGAGGCCCACGAGACCCGGCCGCGCTTCCGGGGCCGGATGGTCCACAGCGCCGCGCACGCGCCGTTCATCGGCTTCAACCGCGCGCAGGCGGCGGTCCTCGAGGCCGCCATTCTTTCGACCCGGCTCCACATGCTGGAGCCCGGGAAGGTGTTGACGGAGATGGCCTACCTCGCCATCGCCATTGGCAAGACCGCGGGACCGCGCGAGCGCGAGGCCTGGGGTTGGATCGAGGACAAGGTCGCGGCGGCCCTCGGCCCCGAGGCGCGCGTCCTCGATCGCGACGACCGCTGAGGGCGGGAGGAGAAGGACAAGATGAAGAAAATTACCCTGGCCCTGGCGGCCACGGCGGCCCTGGTGGCGGCGACCGCGCAGGCCCACGGCCCGACCCGGCGCAAGATCACCGAGTCGATCGAGATCAACGCCCCCGCCGACAAGGTCTGGGCCGTGGTCGGCGACCTGAAGAACGCCGACTGGATGCAGAACGTCACCAAGACGGAACTCAACGGCGACCCGGCCGGCAAGTTCAAGCGCGTGCTGACGCTCAAGAACGGCAATCAGATCTCCGAGACCAGCAACAAGTACAAGCCCGAGGACAAGATGTTCTCCTACTACATCGACAAGGTCGATGTGAAGGATCTTCCGGCGAATGACTACTCGGCGACGATCACGGTCGAGCCCGAGGGCAACGCCAAGTCGAAGGTCGAATGGAAGGCGGCGTTCTACCGCGGCTACATGAACAACGACCCGCCGCCGGATCTGAACGACGAGGCCTCCGAGAAGGGCGTCGGCGACTGGATCAAGGCGAGCCTCGCCAACCTGAAGGCCAAGGTCGAGAAGGGCTCGTGAGCCCAGCACGGGGCCGCGCGGCCCTCGCCGCCGGCCTCGTCCTCGTGGCGACGGCCTCCCGTGCCGAACCGGCCCGGGAGGCCATCGTCACCGCCCAGCTCGGCGGCGCGGTCGAGATCGTCGACCTGGCCGCCGGGAAGGTGGCGCGCCGCATCCCCGTCGACGGGGCCCCGGCTGGGATCGCCCTGTCGCCCGATCGCCGGCGGGCCTACGTCACGCGCCCGGAGGGGCACGGCCTCGCGATCCTCGACCTCGACGCTGGCAAGGTCCTGTCCGAGGTGCCGCTGCCCGGCGGCCCGCTCGGCGTCGCTTCCGACCCGCGGGGCGGCGCGGTCTACGTGGCCGACTGGTACGGGCACCGCCTGTTCGTGCTGACCGAGCGCGACGGCACCCTGGTTCCGGACGGCGAGATCGCGGTCGGCGCTTCGCCCTCGGGGATCGCCGTCAGCCCCGACGGGGCGACGCTCTACGTCGCCAACCGCGAGGCCGACACGGTCTCGGTCGTGGACGCCGCGACCCGGCGGGAGACCAAGGTCATCCCGGTGGGGCAGCATCCGTTCGGAATCACGCTCGATGCCGCGGCGGGGCGCGCCTACACGGCCAACGTGACCGGCGACGACGTCTCGGTGCTGGATCTGAAGACAGGGCGCGAGATCGGCCGCATCCCGACCGGCCGCCGGCCCTACGTCATCGCCCTCGCCGGCGGGCGCGGCTTCGTGACGGACCAGTATGCCGGCAGCGTCACGGCGTTCGACCTCGCCACGCTCAAGCCGATCGCCGACGTCGATGTCGGCGACCACCCTGAAGGGATCGCCGCGGATCCCGACGGACGCCTCTACGTCGCCAACTGGGGCGACAACACGCTGAGCGTCCTCGATTCGAAGACGCTCAAGGTGCTGGCGACCATCCCGACGGGCAACGGCCCACGCTCGTTCGGCGCGTTCCTGCGCTGAGCGTCAGCCCGGTCGGCGCTGGGGCGCCCGCCGGTAGGCCGCCCGGGCCATCAGGAGCGCACCGCCGACCTGCAGAAAGCCGGTCTCGCCGAGATCCGAGGGGGCGATATGCGCCTGGATCAGCAGCCGTGTCAGCGCGTTCAGCGCGAGCAACGTCAGGCAGAAGGCCGCGGCGGCGAGCAGGCTGGCGACGAACTCGGGCATGATCTCCCTCCCGTGTCGAACGGGGAGAGATTAGCAAGCCGCGCGCCAAGGCCAAGCTGCCGGGCCGTCCGACCTCAGCGCTTGCGTCCGGCGGGTGCCGGCGCCGGCGTCCCGGCCTGCGCGGCCGGCGTGGGCCGCGGCGTCTCGACGGCGAGCCGCTTCACCGGCCAGCCGTCGCTCCAGCGCTCCATGTCGGCGAGGCGCGGATTGTTCTTCAGCGCCGTCGCGTCCGATCCGGCGAAGGCCGCCGCGGCGGCGAGGTCGAAGGTCTTCCAGAAACCGAGATAATCGAGTGCGTCGACCCGGGCGAGGTTGATCTGCGAGACCAGGGTCTGCTGCTCGCCGGACAGCGCCATGTCGGCGGACCAGCGGAACGGCGGCGGCTTCGTCGCGTCCTTGGGCGCATCCTTCGGCTCAGGGCCCGGCTTGATGGCGCCGCCGTCGTAGGCCGTGTCCACCCCCGCCGGGGACGCGAGGGTCGCCGTCAGGGCCGGAAAGCCGTGATCGTCCGACAGGGCCCGCACGAAGAGCTTGCGCTCCAGCGGCACGGCACTCGCCTCGCGCAGGAGGCGCTTGGCCGCGAGATCGGCGGCCCGCGTGTCCTTGTCGCCGACCATGGTCACGATCAGCGTCGCGGGATCGATCGCCGACAGGTCGGTGAGGGCGATGCCGCGGGATTTCGGCCCGCTGGCGATGCCACCGGGCATCACCGCGAAGATCAGCTTCGGCACCGGCAGGCCCTGGGCCTTGGCCGCGGCAGCCAGATCCATGGCGAGCGGAGCCCCGGCGAGGTGGCCGATCATCGCGACGCGGCCGAGGTCGGGCTTCGCCTCGCCGTCCGTCGCGATCTCGGCGAGGGCCGCCTTGACGAGGGATTCCGCGATGGCCGGGGCGTCGGCCGGGCGGGTCCGATTCACCTCCTGAAATCGTGGATACAAGACGAGCCAGCCCTGGCGGGCGAGATGATCGATCCAGCCGCCGTAGCTCTGCGGATTGACCGCGCCCCACCCGTGCAGGACGATCGCGACCGGCCGGCCCGTCTCGGAGCCCGCGCCCGCGGCGTAGATCGCGTAAGTCGAGGCCGTGCCGCGCCCGAGCAGCCGCTTGGTCACCGTCGCCTTGCGGTCACCCACACCGCCCGCGCCGTCGGCGGGCTGGGCCGGCGGGGTCGCCGCCTGAACGGACGCGAGGCCGGCCAGGGTCATGATCGCGGCGGCGGTGAGCGATCCGCGAAGAACTGTGAGACGCATCCGGGACTCGACTGAGAGACGCACTGCGTCGGCAGGTCAGAATGCGCTGAATAGCAGATTCTCTCGTCTTGGCGACCCGCTGGCGCAGTCTCCTGTCAAGGTTCCGCGGCGGAAGCTAGGTCGGGCCGCAGCCCGCGGGACCCGGACGGTCGAGCTGCCGCGCCAGCGCCGCCAATTCCGCCGGCAGGTCGCGATCCGCCGTGCCGTAGACACTGAGCAGCCCCTCCCGGACCGTGTCGAGAACGGCGGATTCCGCCGAATCCCGCGAACCGGGGCGTCGGAGTGAATCGGCGTGGTTGGTTGCGACAATCTTCATGGCGGCGTCGGGGATCGGTTGTACTGCGGAAGTCCGGGCGCGGCGCGCTCCGGAGTGGCGTACAACTGTGCGGCCGCCTCAGGTTTCCAAGCCGGACGGGATTATTTTGCCGCCCGGTCCGATAACGGACGGTCCCGACCCGGCCGAGGGTCGCCCGGCCGCCTGCTCCACCCAGGCGAGGATGTCTTCGGCGCGCCACGGCTTCGGGATGAAGGTCGCCGAGACGCGCAGGTCGCTCGGCTGGTCGCCCGCGTCGCCCGAGGTCAGCAGGACCCGCACGCGCGGCCAAGTCACGCCGATGATCCGCGCGAGCTCGAAGCCGCCGATCGGTCCGGGCGTGCGGACGTCCGAGAAGACGACACTGACCTCGTCCGCGCGATCGTTGAGGATCGCCAGGGCGCGATCGGCGGTCTCGGCCTCGATCACCGTGAAGCCGGTATCCTCCAGCAGCGTGGCCGCGAGGAAGCGCTCGTCGGGCTGGTCCTCCACGACGAGGATCACGGGCTTCTGGCCAGGCTGTACCGAATCGCTCATGGACCAGGACACTCTACAGGGGCTGAACGGCGGTCGCTTCGATCGGTTCAACGCCCGAGCGCCGCGAAGGGCCAGACCCGCGCGGGCACAGATCCTCCTTGGATCCTTGCACGATTGTGAAGTTGTGGCCGTGTCTTGGGTAACACAGCCACCCCGGAACGCGCCCGATCGGGCGTCCTGGGCCGACTATTCAGCCGACGCCGTGCGATTTCAGGAAGGCCAGCGCGCGCTTCCAGCCGTCCTCCGCCGCCTCGCGGCGGTAGCTCGGACGATAATCCGCGTGGAAGCCGTGCGGCGCGTCCGGGTAAACCACGAGTTCGACACTCTTGCCGGCCGCCCTGGCGCGGTCGCGCGCCTCCTCGACCGCCGCCACGGGGATGCCGGTATCGGCCCCGCCGTAGAGGGCGAGGAGCGGCGCGTGGATCTCGGCCGCCACGTCGCCGGCGGTGCGTGGCTGGATGTCGGTCCGCTCGCCACCGACCGGCCCGTACCAGGCGACGGCCGCCTTCAGGTCGCGACGATGCGCCGCGTAGAGCCACGTGGCGCGCCCGCCGCGGCACCATCCCATGACGCCGAGGCGGTTCGGGTCGCCTTTCGCCGCCGAGGCCGACCAGGCCACCGTCGCGTCGAGATCGCCGATCCACTGCGCGTCCGGCGTCTTCGCGATGACGTCGCGGATGATCTGCTTCGGATCCGACATGGTCGAGAGGTCGCCCTGGCGGGCGTAGAGCTCGGGGGCCACGGCGCAGTAGCCGGCCTTCGCGAGCCTGCGGCAGATGTCCTTGATGTAGTCGTGGACGCCGAAGATCTCCTCGATCACCAGGACGATCGGGAACGGGCCCGCGCCCTCCGGAACCGCGCGGTAGGCCGGCATCGGCCCGTCCGCGGCCGGGATCTTCACCTCGCCGGCCTCGATGCCCGCACTGTCGGTGTGGATCACCTGGGCCTCGACGCGGGTGGTCGCGAGCGTCAGCCCGCTCATCAGGCTCGTCATCACGAAGCCCCGTCGCGACAGGGGCGGCGTGATCAACCCGTCGAGTCCGGCCCGGTCGTGATCCGCCATCGTGCTCTCTCCCTCGTTCCGAGGCTGAGGGCTATCCGCGGGCGGCCGCCCGGGTCAAATCGGCCGCCGTCGCCGGGCCCTCAGGCGCCGGCGGCCGCCAGGGCCCGGACGGGCCGCGGGCTGGCGGCGCGCGCCGGCTCGGCGATCTCGCGGGGCTTCAGCATGTCGCCCAGGCTCACGAAGGTCTCGGCGGCCGGCGAGATCACGGCGCGAATGCCGTAGCCCAGCGCGAAGGAGCGGATCAGCTCGGCGTCCCGCGGGATGCCGAACCGGTCGAGAGCGGCGAGGAACGCCTCGCGGAACAGGCTCGGCCGGCACCAGCGCTTCTCGGCCATCTGCAGCGGCCAGTCCCACAGGCCCTCCGCCCGGCGCGTCGCGAGCGCGGAGCGGGCGATGAAGTAGCCGGTCTGGCGGTGCTCGATTCCGTCCGCCTGCACCGACCAATCGTCGTTGCCGAACAGTTCGACCTCAGCCGCGTCGCCCATCGGGTCCTCCGCTCTGAACCAGCCTTCCGGCGCACCGGAACATTGCCGGAACACTGGAGCGGAAATCGGCGGTGGTCAAGGCGCTTGTTCCCGGTGCGTTCGCGAATCGCGCGGGCGCGCCTCAGCGGGCCTTGAACATGGCGTGCTCGATCCGGTCGCCCGGGGCGATCCCGAGCTTCGCCGCGGTGCCGGCGTTCAGCTCGAGCACCGCCACGACCGGGCCGCCCGACGGGATGATCGCCGTGGAGAGCGGCTCGGTGTCGGCGGCGATCCGGCTGATCGTCCCGTCGGGCCGGATGAAAACCATGTCGAGCGGCAGGTAGGTGTTCTTCATCCACATCGTGACGGGCTGGTTCTGCTCGAAGTCGAACAGCATGCCGTGGTCGGCCGCCATGTGCCGGCGGAACATGAGGCCGCGGGCGCGGGCGGCGTCGTCGCGCATCACCTCGACGTCGAAGCGCTTCGGCCCGGCCTTCGTGACGATCGTCAGCGGCTCCGACTTGGTCGCGGCGGCCCGGGCGGCAGCCTGCGCCACGACGGCGGGCGCCGGGGCGATCGCGGTCAGGGCGAGGCAGGCGATGGCGGCCGCCCGGGCGGTGCGAAGAAGGGATCTCACAGGCTCATGCCTCTCGTGGGATGGCGCGCGGACCGTGAGGCCCGTCGCCCGGTGATAGACCAGGACATGCCGAAGGGGAATCCGGCTCCGGATTTTCCGAGCATCGACAAGGAGATAGGACGGGGTATGCCGGGCCGGGGAAACGCGGCCTCAATGGGACGCGGGCATCGTCCCGTCGATCAGCCGCACCTCCGCCGCCATCACGCCCTTCGAGCCGTCACCGTAGCGCACCAGGACGGACTCGCCGGGCTTCAGCTCGGCGATCCCGTAGCGCCGCAGCGTCTCCATATGCACGAAGATGTCCGGCGTCCCGTCGCCGCGGGTCAGAAATCCGAACCCGCGCAGGCGGTTGAACCACTTCACGACGGCGGTCTCGAGCCCGCTGGTCGGCGTCACGGTGACGTGCGTGCGCGGCATCGGCAACTCGGAGGGATGCACCGCCGTCGCCTGATCGAGGGAGATGACCCGGAAGGCCTGCCAGCCGCGGGGCCGCTCGACGGCCTCCACGACGATGCGGGCGCCCTCGCTGGCCGCCTGGTAGCCGTCGCGCCGCAGGCACGTGACGTGGAGCAGGATGTCGGGCGCACCGTCGTCGGGCACGATGAACCCGAAACCCTTGGAGACGTCGAACCACTTGATGCGGCCGGCCACCTCGACGAGGTCGAGCGCCTCATGCTCGTGCTGACCCAGTTCGCCGGTTCGGGCGACAATCCCCCGTTCGGGGTTCTCCGGCCCGGATCCGCGTTCGTCAGACATGGCCGAGCAACCTACACCGAATCACGCCGCGCGCTCTCCCAGCAAGATTAACGAAGTCCTGATGTCCGGGAAGCCCATTTGGCCGGCAGAACAGTGACGCCAAGTTGCAATCTTGGCGCAAGGAGGCGGGGCCGCAACAGTCGATCGGTCGCAGGCTCGGGCGAAACCGGCGTTTAAGCGTCGGGGCTGCCGAGGGGATTTCCGGATGCCGGCTCTCCCTCCCGGCACTCCAGCGCACGCCGCGTGGGCGTTCACGTTTCCGAGAGTCGACGCACCCGCTTCGGGCTCGGTCGGAGCGTCCCTTGCACGGCGCGATGGAAAGGGCGGCCCCGACATGGTTTGGGTGCACCATCATGTCCGTTGACGTCACCCTCGACCGTCCCGTCGCCGCCCCCCCGGTCGCGCCCGCCTCGCAGCGGCGCCGCCTGCCGGTCATCGACGCGGCGCGGGCGGCCGCCCTGATGGCGATGGCGAGCTACCACACGCTCTGGGATCTCGGTCACCTGCGGCTGACCGCGGAGAACTACGCGCTGACGCCGACGGGGCGGCACGCCGCCGAGGCGATTGCCGGCACCTTCCTGGTCCTGGTCGGCATCGGCCTCGTGCTGATGAACGGGCGCGGGGTCCGGCTTCGACCGACGCTGCTGCGGCTCGCGCGGATCGGCGGGGCGGCGCTCCTCGTGACCCTCGGCACCTGGGTCATGTTCCCGGACGCCTTCGTGTTCTTCGGCGTGCTCCACTGCATCGCCGTCTCGAGCCTGCTCGGGCTGCCGTTCCTGTTCCTGCCGGTCCCGGTCACCGCCGTCGCGGCCGCGGCCGTGCTCGCCGCGCCGCACGTGGTGCACGCGCCCGTCCTCGACGCGCCGGCCCTGTTCTTCCTCGGCCTCGGCTCGGTGGTGCCGCGGACGAACGACTACGTGCCGCTCTTCCCCTGGTTCGGGCTGGTGCTGGCCGGCATCGTCCTGGGTCGTCTGGCCCTGCCGCGGCTCGCCCGGTCGCGGCTGGGAGCCTGGGCGCCGCGCACGCGGCTCGGCCGCGCCGCCACCTTCGCGGGCCGGCACAGCCTCGCGATCTACCTCATCCACCAGCCGCTGCTGCTGGCGCTGCTGACCGGGCTCGTCACGGTGGTCGGCGCCAATCCGCGCGCCGGGCTGCGGGCGTTCCGCGCCGATTACGTGACGATCTGCGCGCGCACCGGCGGCGAGCCGCCGCTCTGCCGCATCGCGGCCCGCTGCACCTCGGAGGCGCTGCTCCGCGAGGACCTGTTCCGGGAGGATGGTCGCCCCTTCAGTGGGACGGAGCGCCTGCGCGCGCAGGCGATCTCGCAGGGCTGCTACGCCACCCTGGAGGCCGCCGCGCGATCCGCGCGCTGAACGCGGCGACCGACCTCGCAGGGTTGGTCGCCGGCGCGGACCGGATCAGTCCTTGGCGCGCTCGACGTAGGACCCGTCGGCCGTCATGACGACGACGCGGGTGCCGGCGGCGATGTGGGGCGGCACGGTCGTGCGCACGCCGTTCGACAGGGTCGCGGGCTTGTAGGACGACGAGGCGGTCTGGCCCTTCAGGACCGGCTCGGTCTCGGCGACCTCGAGCGTGACGCGCTGGGGCAGCTCGATGGTCAGCGGGACGCCGTTATGGACGGAGAGCATCACCGCCATGCCCTCCTGAAGGTACGGGGCGGCGTCGCCGACCACGTCCTGCGGCACCGCGATCTGCTCGTAGTTCTCCGGGTTCATGAAGTGGAACCCCTCGCCGTCGCTGTAGAGGAAGGTGTGCTCGCGATCCTCCACGAAGGCGCGCTCGACCTGCTCGGTCGTCCGGTAGCGCTCGGACACCTTCACGCCGTCCGTGATCCGGCGCATGTCGAGCTGGGTCACCGGGGTGCCCTTGCCGGGGTGGATGTTCTCGGCGAACAGGATCACGTAGAGCTTGCCGTCCTTCTCGACGACGTTGCCCTTACGGAGCGTTGAGGCGATCACCTTCACGGAATTGCGTCCTGCATTGACATGGGGGCCGGCACGCGCCAAGCGCGGGCGCTGCATCTCGGACCCCGCCACTATCGCATCTGCGCCGCGGTTGCCAGCGGGCGGGCGTGGACCGTCGATGGCAACCGGCATCGGCCGCGGTGCGTCTCCGCGGCCCGGAGCCAGTCAGGTCCGAGGATGAGAGTGCTCCAGAACGCGACGCGTCCCGGTCGGAGCCGGCCGGTCCCGCCCCGGCGCGGAGGCCGGTCGTGAGCGGACCCGCCTCCCCCTGGTGGTCGGCCGGCCGTCACGCCGACCGGCGCCCGGCGCTGATCCTGCGCAACCGCGTCCTCGCGACGTTCCGCGCGTGGTTCGCGGACCGCGACTTCGTCGAGGCCGAGGCCGCCTGCCTGCAGGTCTCGCCCGGCAACGAGGCGCATCTGTCGGCCTTCGCCACGGAAGCCATCGGCGCGAGCGGCGCCCGCACGCCGCTCTACCTGCACACCTCGCCGGAATTCGCCTGCAAGAAGCTCCTGGCCGCGGGCGAGACGCGGCTGTTCAGCGTCGCCCGGGTGTTCCGCAACCGCGAGCGCGGGCCGCTGCACCATCCCGAATTCACGATGCTCGAGTGGTACCGCGCCGGCGACCCCTACACGGCGCTGATGGCGGATTGCGCCGACCTGCTCGCCGGCGCGGCCGAGACCGCCGGCGCCCGCCGCTTCACCTTCCGCGACCGGGAGACGGATCCCTTCGCCGAGCCGGAGCGCCTGACCCTGGCCGAGGCCTTCGACCGCTTCGCCGGGATCGACCTGCTGACGAGCGTCGCGCCGGGCGGCGAGACGGACCGCGAGACTCTGGCCGCCGCCGTCGCGGCCTCCGGCCTCCGGGTCGCCCCGGACGATACCTGGGCCGACCTGTTCTCCCGCGTTCTCGTCGCGCGGATCGAGCCGCATCTCGGCCTCGGCCGCCCAACCATCCTGTGCGAGTACCCGATCAGCGAGGCCGCCCTCGCCCGTCCGGCGCCGCACGACCCGCGGGTGGCCGAGCGGTTCGAGCTCTACGCCTGCGGCGTCGAGCTGGCCAACGCGTTCGGCGAGCTGACCGACCCGGCGGAGCAGCGCCGCCGGTTCGAGGCCGAGATGGCCGAGAAGCAGCGGGTCTACGGCGAGCGCTACCCGATCGACGACGAGTTCCTCGCGGCGCTGGCCGTCATGCCGGAGGCGTCGGGAGTCGCCCTGGGCTTCGACCGCCTGGCGATGCTGGCCTGCGGGGCTACCCGGGTCGAGGACGTGATCTGGACTCCTGTGGCGGAGACGCGGCCATGAACCGGGTCCTGCGCAGCGCGGACGACCTCCTCACCGCCGGCCTGATCTCGGGGGCGGAGGCCGAGGCCCTCGGCGCCGTCCTCGCGCGCTACGCGGTCTCGGTGACGCCCGACATGGCCGAGCTGATCGACCCGCAGGACCCCGACGACCCGATCGGCCGCCAGTTCGTGCCCCGCGCCGCGGAAGCCGTGGCGACGCCGGAGGAGCGCGCCGACCCGATCGGCGACGCCGCCCACGCCCCGGTGACGGGGATCGTGCACCGCTACCCGGACCGCGTGCTGCTGAAGCCGCTCCACATCTGCCCTGTCTACTGCCGCTTCTGCTTCCGCCGGGAGATGGTCGGACCCGACGGGCTCGGGACCCTCACCGACGCAGAACTCGACGCCGCCCTCGCCTACATCGCGCAGGATCCGCGGATCTGGGAGGTGGTGCTCACCGGCGGCGACCCGTTCGCGCTCTCGCCGCGCCGCCTCGGCGCCATCGCGGAGCGCCTCGCCGCCATCCCCCATGTCCGGGTCATGCGGGTCCACACGCGCGTGCCCGTGGTGAAGCCCGATCTCGTCTCCGACGCCCTCGTCGAAGCGCTCAAGCGGTTCGGGCGCGCGGTCTTCGTCGCTGTCCACGCCAACCATCCGCGGGAATTCACCGCCGCCGCCAGCGCCGCCTGCGCCCGCCTGGTCGATGCCGGCATTCCACTGGTCAGCCAGTCGGTGCTCCTGCGCGGCGTCAACGACGAGGCCGCGATCCTCGAGGCGCTGATGCGCGTCCTCGTCGAGAACCGGATCAAACCGTACTATCTCCACCACGGCGACCTGGCCCCCGGGACGGCCCACCTGCGCACGGACATGCCCGAGGGGCAGGCGCTGATGCGCGCCCTGCGCGGCCGCCTCTCCGGCCTCGCCCAGCCGACCTACGTGCTCGACATTCCCGGCGGCCACGGCAAGGTGCCGATCGGACCGGGCTACCTGCGCGACACCCCAGACGGGGTGCGCGTGACCGATCCGGGCGGGCAGGACCACGCCTACCCGCCGAAGGCGTGACGGAGACTCTTCGATTATGCGCAGGCTTTGGGGTCGCCTCACCTCGGTGAACGTGCAGAAGGCGGTGTGGGGACTCGACGAGACGGGCCTGTCGTATGAGCGGGTCGAGGCCGGCGGCGCCCACGGGGTCGTCGACGACCCCGGCTACCGCGCGATGAACCCGAACGGCCTCGTCCCGACCTTGGAGGAGGACGGCTTCGTCCTGTGGGAATCCAACGCGATCCTCCGCTACCTGGCGGCGGTGAGCCCGGCCCTGGCCCTGCCGGCTGACCCCCGGGCGCGCGCCCACGCGGAGCAGTGGCTCGACTGGCAGGCCACGAGCTTCACGCCGGCCATGCGCGACGCCTTCTGGCAGCTCTACCGCGCGGCCGATCCGGACCGCGGCCTGATCGCCGCATCGCTGAAGAAGAGCGAGGCCATGGCGGAGATCCTCGACCGCCATCTCGCGGACCGGACCTACGCGGTCGGCGACAGCTTCGGCATCGCCGACATCGCCCTCGGCTGCGCGGCGCATCGCTGGCTGAACCTTCCGGCCGAGCGGATCGAGCGCCCGGCGCTGCGGCGCTGGTACGACCGGATCGCCGCCCGGCCCGGCGCCGCCCGGGCGCTCGGCGAGCCCATCGCCTGACGGCCGCCGCGGGCGCCCGGAGCCTTGCCGGCACGCCCGCGCGATCCACCTTCCCCGACCGCGCCGCCCGGACCGGGACCGGCCTTTCACGGAGCCCCCGATGGCGATCGACCCGACCCTGCGCGATGCGCTCTCCGCCGTGACACCGGCGAGCCTCGCCCGCGCCCTGGCGCGGGCCGGGGTGAAGGCCTGCACGCCGCACGGGCTCTCGGCGCGGGGGAGCGGAACCGTGGTCGGGCCCGCCTACACGATGCGGATGATCCCGGCCCGCGACGACGCCGCGGGCGATCTCGCCGCGGCCATCGATGCCGTCCCCGAAGGCGCCGTGGTCGTGATCGATGCTGCGGCCTCCGCCCTCGCCCTGCCCTTCGGAGCGATCCTGGCGGCACGCCTCGCCCAGCGCGGCGCCGTCGGTCTGATCACCGACGCGGCCCTGCCCGAGGAGATAGGCCTCCCCGCCTGGTGCCGGCCGGCCGCGGCCACAGGGGCCCTGGCCCTGGTCGGCACGCAGGAGCGCGTCGCCTGCGGCGGCGCCGCCATCCATCCCGGCGATATCCTGGTCGGCGACTTGAGCGGCCTCGTCGCCGTGCCGGCGGCGCTCGCCGAGCGGGTCGCCCTGGAGGCCGTCGAGCAGCAGCGCCTCGATCTCTGGATCCAGCGCGAGGTCGAGCGCGGCGCCGACCTCGCGAGTCTCCTTCCGCCGGACGCCGCGGCGCTCGCCCGGTTCGAGGCCGACACGAAGCCGGCCTGAGCACCGTGTTCTTCCCCGTCTCGAAGGTGATCTTCTTCCTGATCACCCCGTCGAACTTCTGCATCTTCGCGATCTTGCTCGGGATCGCCGTCGCGGCGGTGACGCGGTGGCGGAGGGCCGGCCTCGGTCTGGCGCTGCTCGGCACCCTGCTGCTCGGCGCGGCCGGGCTGGCGCCCCTGTCGGACGTGGCCCTGATCCCCCTCGAGCAGCGCTTCCCCGCCTATCCGGATGACGGGCCGGCTCCGGCCGGGATCATCGTGCTGGGCGGCGGCATCGAGACGGGCCTCTCGGAGACGCGTCGCCAGATCATCGTCAACGATGCCGGCGAGCGGCCGATCTATCTCGCCGACCTCGCCCGGCGCTACCCGGCGGCGCGGCTGGTCTTCTCCGGCGGCAGCGGCTTCATCGCGGGCGGTATGGCCGAAGCCGACATCGTGAGCCGGCAGGCGGACGTGATCGGCGTTCCGCGGACGCGCCTGATCCTGGAGAACCGCTCGCGCAACACCCACGAGAACGCCGCCTTCTCGGCGGCCCTGGTGCAGCCGAAGCCCGGCGAGCGCTGGCTGCTCGTGACCTCGGCCTGGCACATGCCCCGGGCGGTCGGCTGCTTCCGCCAGGCCGGATTCGCGGTGGATGCCTTCCCGGTGGATTACCGGACCCGCGGCTGGGGCGACGTCGCGCATTTCCACGGCTTCGCGTCGGACGGGCTGCTCCAGTTCGACCTGGCCGTGAAGGAGTGGATCGGCCTCGTCGCCTACCGCCTGTCCGGCTACACGCCGGACTGGCTGCCGGGACCGGATTCCAGGGGGGCTTCCGAGGCCGCATCGGAGGCCGGCAGCGACAGGCGGTAGATCCCGCGGAAATCGTCCGGGTCGACGGGCTTCCCCTTCCGCAGGATCGCGATCCGCCCGGCATGGGCGAGCCGCACCGCGACCCGGCGGACCGGCTGCATCAGCGGGCCCCAGCCGTCCGGGTGCGGGCCGCCGAGGGCGCGGGCGACCTCCGAGGGGCAGACGGTCTTGTCGGCGCCGCGCTCGGCCACGAGGCGCAGCATCGCCGTCTCGATCGCGGCGTCGTCGGGTCGTGGGTCGGTCATGTGCGGGCCTCTTCGGCGGGCGACAGGAGCGGCGCCTCGAGCGGTCCCTCGTGAGGCCCCTCCCCGGCTTCGAGGAGCGCCTTGCGGATCTCCGAGGCAAACTGGCGGCGCCACATGATGATCACGACGGCCGTCGTCGAGACGAACAGCACGTAGGGGCTGATGAACCAGCCGAGATAGGCCAGCGCGAAGAAGAACGCGCGCTGACCGCGGGCGAAGTGCCGCCCGGCGCTGACGTTCATGGCCGCGAGCCGCCGCACCGCCCGCAGCATCTCGACGTCGCTCGTGCCGGACCCCTTGTGCGGCACGGCGCCCAGCAGGATCGCCGTATAATTGAACAGCCTGTAGGCCCAGGCGAACTTGAAGAACGCGTAGACGAAGATCAGCGCGAGGCCGGCGACCTTCAGCTCCCAGGTCAGGCGATTGGCCACCGTCCCGAAGGGCAGCGTGGCGAACAGATTCAGGACGTCGTCCCCGGAGCGCGACAGGGTCAGGACCGAGCCAAGGGCGATGAGCGAGGTCGAGGCGAAGAAGGCCGTGCCGTTCTGCAGCGAGGCGTTGATCTGCGTGTCGACCACCCGGTTGTCGCGGCCGATGACCTGGCGCGCCCAGTTGGCCCGGTGGCCGTTCATGATCTGGCTGAGGGAGACCATCCTGCCGCGCAGCCGGCCGACGGACAGGCCGTAGGCGATCCAGGCGAGGACGAAGTAAAGCAGCGCCGCGAGATCGAGATGCGAGAAGGCGGCGCTGCCGGCGGACAGGTCGGTCATGGTCTCCGGATGGCGGATACGCGAAGGGGCCGTCCGCCATACCAGTCCGCGGGCGCGCGCTGAACCCGCGGCGGCGATCTCAGTCGCGCAGGATCCGGAATTCGCCGTCGCGCGGCACGTCGCCGCCGTCCCGCGCGGCCACGTCGGTCACGCGCGCACCCGGCGGACCCGACCGGCACAGGGCCGCCATCTCCGCCACGGCCTCCGGCGCGCCGCTGAAGACCGCCTCGACCGTGCCGTCGTCGCGGTTGCGCACGGAGCCGGCGAGGCCGCGGGCGCGGGCCTCGAACTGCGTCCAGGCCCGGTAGGACACGCCCTGGACGCGACCGGTGACGATGACGGAGATCGTCCGGGTCTCGCTCATGCGGGCGCGGTCTCGCCTGGATGGGCCCGCGCCGGCGGCGCGGGCCGGGATGGCCTCACTCGGCCGCGATCGGGCGACGCATGCCGGCGCCGAGGGCCGGGGTCCGCGTCGCGCCGGTGCGAACATGCGTGGAGTAGAGCATCAGGCCCGTGAAGGCGATGCCGCCCACGATGTTCCCGATCAGCGTCGGGATCTCGTTCCAGAGCAGGTAGTCCATCACCGTCAGGTGGCCGCCCATGAGGATCGCCGACGGGAACAGGAACATGTTCACCACCGAGTGCTCGAAGGTCATGAAGAAGAACACCGTGATCGGCATCCACATCGCGATGACCTTGCCGGGCACCGAGGTCGACAGCATGGCGCCGATGACGCCGGTCGAGACCATCCAGTTGCACAGCATGGCGCGGACGAAGAGCGTCAGCATCCCCGAGGCGCCGTACTTCTCGTAGCCGAGGGTGCGCGCCTCGCCGATCCCGGCGATGAGCTTGCCGACGGCGTTCGGCTCGGTGGCGAAGCCGAAGGTGAAGACGATCGACATCATCACCGCGGTGGTCAGGGCGCCCGCGAAGTTGCCGAAGAAGACCAGCACCCAGTTGCGGGCGACGCCGGCCACGGTGACGCCGGGGCGCTTGTCGATGAGGGCGAGCGGCGTGAGCACGCAGACGCCGGTGAACAGGTCGTAGCCGAGCAGGTACAGCATCGAGAAGCCGACCGGGAACAGCAGCGCCGCGACCAGCGGCTGGCCGGTCGCCTGGTTGACGCTCACCGCGAAGGCGGCGGCGAGCGCCAGGATCGCGCCGGCCATGTAGGCTCGGATGAACGTGTCCTTGGTAGCCATGAAGACCTTCGCCTCACCGGCATCGACGGCCTTCTTCACGAAATCGGCGGGCGCCAGATACGACATGCACAACTCTCCCTCGCGAACGCACGCCGATCGTCGTTGACCGACGGGCGCGCCGCGCAATCACGGATGGCCGGACGGGCGCGGTGCTGCCGCTCGCCCTCCAGCTCGCTCGTGGGCAAGCATGTCGCGTACCAACTGCGCGACGCTCAGGCGGGCAGGCCGCGGGCCCAGGTGCCGAGTTCCCGAAGATAGGCGGGCGGCAGCTGCGCCGCGCGCGCCGCCGCGACGACCGCCTCCAGGTACCCGGGCCTCGGACGCCCGGGCGCCGTCGAGCATCCGCGATAGATCAGGGCGCGCTTGACGCCCTCCCCGGTGCGGACCGGCAGCGCCGCCTTGGTGTAGAGACCCCCGGCGACGCCCTCGTAGCGGTCGAGGGCCGGGATGTCGTCGGGAGCGAGTTCCCACAGGACACCCCAGACGGTGCGCCTTCGATCGGGCACGACGGACGCGTAGCCCTCGCGCATGATGATGAAGCGGTGGTTCGGCAGATGTCCGCCGCCGATCAGCCGCGAAACCGGGCAGCGCAGCGCCATCGCGGCGGCATCCATGTTGGCGCCGTAGGCGAAATAGAGGGGCATGCCGGAGCTGTGAGAGCCTACTCGCCCGCGGGAGGATCGAGGCGCCGCGCGGCCCGCTCGTTCGCGCGCACGGCCGCGTAGGCGATCGCCAGCGTGATCGCCGGAATGCCGAACGTTACGAAGATCCAGTTGTAGTTCACGGCTTCAGGCTCCGGAGGGCACGCCTCGCGCCGTCATGTAGTGCGCAGCCGGTCCCCAGCCGAACGAGCGTGAAGATCGCGTTCTCGACGCGCAGCGCCGGTGCACTCGGCACACCGAAGCTCGCGGCCGTCATCGGCGTGACGAAGCCGATGACGACGTAGGCAACCGCGATGTTGTTCAGCGCCGTCGCCAGCAGCTTGGTCTGCTCGTTGTGAACCGCCGTCACGGCCGCGAGCGCGACGCGTGCCCCGCGATCAGGCGAATTCCAGGATCACCGCGTCGACCGCGAGACTGTCGCCCTCCTTGGCGTGGATCTTCCCCACCGTCGCGTCGCGCTCGGCGCGGAGGACGTTCTCCATCTTCATGGCCTCGACGACCGCGATCGGCTCGCCGTTCTTCACCTCCTGGCCCTCGGTGACGAGGATCTGCTTCACGAGGCCGGGCATCGGGCAGAGCACCTGCTTGCCCGAGCCGGCCTGCTCCTTCACCGGCATCAGGGCGGCGAGCTCCGCCTCGCGGCGGGTGTAGACCCGGGCCTCGGCGGCCGCGCCGGCGTGCTGCAGGAACACGCCGTTGAGCAGGCTGCGCACCTGGATCGCCACGCGCTCCGAGCCGATCGTGCCGATCCAGACCGGCTCGCCCGGGCGCCAGGCGCTCGCCACCGTGAGCGCCGTGCCGTCGTCGCGGGTGACGAGGATGTCCTCGCCCTCCGGCTCGACCGTCACCGGGAAGGAGTGACCCGCCAGGATCACCACGCGCTCACGCTCGAAGGCGAAGAGGCCGGGCGCGCGCATCTGCCCGGAGATGCCGCGCTTGCGCTGGTTGAGCTTGTGGTCGATCGCCGCCGCCGCCGCCATCATGCGGATCGCCACCGGGCCGGCCGGCTCCGGAGCCGTGAAACCCTCGGGGAATTCCTCGGCGATGAAGCCTGTGGACAGCCGACCCTCCTGCCAGCGCGGATGGGCCATCAGCGCCGAGAGGAACGGGATGTTGTGGCGGATGCCGTCGATGGCGAAGGCGTCGAGGGCCTCGCCCTGCGCGGCGATCGCCTCGGCCCGGGTCGGCGCCCAGGAGACCAGCTTGGCGATCATCGGGTCGTAGTGGATGGCGATCTCGCCGCCCTCCTCCACGCCGGTATCGTTGCGGATGATCGCCGTGCCCTGCTGGCCCTCCTCCGGCGGACGGTAGGTGGTCAGCCGACCGATCGAGGGCAGGAAGTTGCGGGTCGGGTCCTCGGCGTAGACGCGGCTCTCGACCGCCCAGCCGTTCAGCTTCACGTCGTCCTGGGTGATCGGCAGCTTCTCGCCGGCCGCGACGCGGATCATCAGCTCGACGAGGTCGAGGCCGGTGATCATCTCGGTGACTGGATGCTCGACCTGCAGACGGGTGTTCATCTCCAGGAAGTAGAAGGACTTGTCCTGCCCGGCGACGAACTCGACCGTGCCGGCCGAATCGTAGTTCACCGCCTTGGCGAGCGCGACGGCCTGCTCGCCCATCTTGCGGCGGGTCTTCTTGTCGAGGAGCGGCGACGGCGCCTCCTCGATCACTTTCTGGTTACGGCGCTGGATCGAGCACTCGCGCTCGCCGAGGTAGACGACGTTGCCGTGCTTGTCGCCGATCAGCTGGATCTCGATGTGGCGCGGGTCGGTGATGAACTTCTCGATGAAAACGCGGTCGTCGCCGAAGGAGGAGGCCGCCTCCGACTTGGCGCGGGCGAAGCCCTCCGCCACTTCCTCGCCCGAGTAGGCGATGCGCATCCCCTTGCCGCCGCCGCCCGCGGAGGCCTTGATCATCACCGGGTAACCGATCTCGTCGGCGATCTTCCTGGCGTGCTCGGGTGATTCGATCACGCCGAGGAAGCCCGGAACCGTCGAGACCTCGGCGGCGGCGGCCGCCTTCTTCGACTCGATCTTGTCGCCCATGGCGGCGATGGCCCCCGGGTTGGGGCCGATGAAAACGATTCCGGCGGCCTCGAGCGCCTTCGGGAAGGCCTCGCGCTCGGAGAGGAAGCCGTATCCCGGATGGACGGCCTGGGCGCCGGTCTTCTTGCAGGCCTCGACGATCTTCTCGATCACGAGGTACGATTCGGAGGCGGCAGCGGGCCCGATATGCACGGCCTCGTCGGCCATGGCGACGTGCACGGCGTCGCGATCGGCATCCGAGTAGACCGCTACGGTCTTGATGCCCATCCTCCGGGCCGTCTTGATCACCCGGCAGGCGATCTCACCCCGGTTGGCAATCAGGATCTTGTCGAACATCGCTGGCGCACTGCTTTCGAGATCGCCGGATTGCGCACCGGCTTGACTGTCCCGATAGATCAGTTGCGCCGCGGACGGAAGCTGCGCCTTGGTCTGAGGCTCAGGCGGCCAGGGCGAAGGTCATGCGCGGGGCCTGGACCGTGTCGCGGGCGCGACGGTTGGCCTCGAGGGCGAAGGCCACCAGTGATTCGGCGCTGCTCTCGGCCTCGCGGACGACTTCCATGGCGATCCGGGCACCCACCGCGCTCGGACCGTCGCGGCCGCTGAGCGAGGCGGCGAGCCACGCGGCGACGTCGCGGTCGATGTAGCCGGTGGGGCGCGAGCCCCACACGGCGAAGTCGACGACCGAGGCGACCAGGAAGTCGGCGAAGGCGTCGGAACCGATCACCGCCCGCTCGAGGGCGATCAGGAGGTCGGCCTCCTCGCGGTTCATGAGGCCGTCCGGGAGAACCTCGCGCTTCAGGACGAGCAGGTCCTCGTCGCTGATCGTGCCGGCCGAGACAGCATGGTTGCAGAACTGTTGAACGGAAATGGTGGTCATGATCGCCTGCCTCCCCGACCTTTGTTGCGGTCGGCTCTAGTCCCTGTGTGTCTTCAACTTACGGGACCGCTCCCCTTCCAGAGGTTAATGGCGAGATCTGAACGGAAGTTCAGGTAAACACCCCCCGAGCAAGCAGGCTTATTGGGACGTTGACCGGTTGCGTTACCGGACGATGACCGTGGCTCCCACGAGCACCCGGTTGTAGAGGTCGACCACGTCGATGTTGCGCATCCGGATGCATCCCGACGAGACCGCCTGGCCGATCTTCTCGGGCTCGTTCGTGCCGTGGATCCGGTAGAGCGTGTCCCGACCGCGATCCGACAGGTACAGGGCGCGGGCGCCGAGCGGGTTCATCGGGCCGCCCTGCATGGCGTGGACGTGCGGCCAGCGCCGGATCATCTCGGCCGGCGGGTTCCAGGCCGGCCACTCCGCCTTGCGGTCGATCCGGGCCGTGCCGGTCCAGCCATACGCCTCGTCGCCCACCGACACCCCGTAGCGCATCGCCCGGCCGTTCGGCAGGACGAGGTAGAGCTGGCGCTCCTTGGTCTCGACGACGATCGTGCCGGGCGCTTCCCGGGTCGGGTCGGCGATCTCGTAGCGGGCGAAGTGCGGATCGAACTCGGCCTCGGGCACCAGGGCCATGTACTCGGCGTCGCGGGCCGAGAGCGCCGGATCGGGCACGCCCTTGAAGGTGCAGCCCGCCAGCAGCAGGGCGCAGCCGAGTCCCGAGATGATGCGCATATCCCGCCTCGAAGGTCGTCGCGGCCGCGGACGGGGCGCGCGGATCGCCGATCCGGGTCCGTCCCGTGGAAGAATCACGCAACCATAAGGGGGCAACGGCACCCCGCCGTAGTCCGCGCGTTGGGCCCGTGGCACATTGCCGGCTCCTGTTGCCGGTGCGCGACAGGCGAGCATCCCGGGAGCGACCCTCGTGACCACCCTCTACGTGAGCCATCCCGCCAGCTTCGATCACGAGGTCCCCGAGGGGCATCCGGAGCGACCGGCCCGGATGCGCGCGGTGGAGCGGGCCCTGGAGGACGAGCGCTTCGCGGGCCTCGTGCGGGCCACGGCGCCCCGGGGCGAGATCGAGGCCGTCACGCTCGCGCACCCGCGCGCGTACGTGGACGCGCTGGTGGCGGCGGTGCCCGAGCACGGCATGGTCGGCATCGATTCCGACACGATCCTGTCGGCGGGCAGCCTGGAGGCGACGCTGCGGGCCGTGGGCGGCGGGATGCACGCCGTCGACGCCGTCGTCGGCGGCGAGTGCCGCAACGCCTTCGTGGCCATGCGCCCGCCCGGCCACCACGCGGAGCGGACCCGCGCGATGGGCTTCTGCCTGTTCAACCATGCCGCCATCGCGGCCCTGCACGCCCGGAAGAAGCACGGCGCCGAGCGGGTGGCGCTCGTGGACTGGGACGTCCACCACGGCAACGGCAGCCAGGACATCTTCTGGAACGACGCCTCGGTGCTCTACTGCTCGACCCACCAGATGCCGCTCTATCCCGGGACCGGATCGCCGTCCGAGCGGGGTGAGAAGGACACGATCGTCAACGTACCGCTGCGGCCGAACGACGACGGCGAGGTGTTCCGCGAGGCGTTCGAGACCGGCATCCTCTCCCGCCTGGAGGCGTTCCGGCCGGACGTGATCGTGATCTCCGCCGGCTTCGACGCGCACCGGCTGGACCCGCTCGCCAACCTGCGGCTGGAGGCCGAGGATTTCGGCTGGGCGACCCGCCGCCTGATGGACCTGGCCGAGCGCTGCGCGGGCGGCCGGGTCGTCTCGATCCTCGAAGGCGGCTACAGCCTCGAGGGGCTCGGCAAGTCGGTGGCCGCCCACGTCGACGCGCTGATGGGCCGCTGACGGCGGCTGCGTTGCGGTCGTCCGGCGGCAGGCGATAATCGGCGTCTCGGAGGAGATCGCCGCCATGCCGCCACGGAGCCGTCTGCGCCCACCCCTGCGGAGCATTCCCGTCCCGGCCGCGGGCACCGCTCGATGACGCTCGCGGGCTTCCTGACCTACGCGCTGGCCCTCGGGGTCGCTGCCGCGATCCCCGGGCCCGGCGTCGTCGCCCTCGTTGCCCGGGCCCTGGGCGCGGGTTTCGGCGCCGCGATGGCCTTCTCGCTCGGCCTGATCCTCGGCGACCTGACCTATCTCGCCGCCGCGATCTTCGGCCTGTCGCTGATCGCGGAGGCGCTCGGGGCGGTCTTCGTCGTCGTCCGCTACGGCGCGGCGCTCTACCTGGCCTACCTGGCGTTCCGGCTCTGGCGCGTGGCCGGAGCCGCAGCCCGGGTCGAGGGGGAATCGCGGGACCGGCCGTGGACCAGCTTCGTCGCCGGGCTGACCATCACCTTGGGCAATCCGAAGACGATCGTCTTCTACCTCGCGATCCTGCCAACGCTCGTCGATTTGCGCGGCGTGACGGCGGGGGATTGCGTCAGCCTCGTCGTCATCACGGCCGCGATCCTCTTCGCCGTGATGACGCCCTACGCGGCGCTGGCGGCGCGGGCGCGCGAGTCTCTCCGGCGGCCGGCCTTTCGCGCGCGGCTGAACCGCGGCGCCGCGGCGATCATGGCCGGCGCGGCATTCTGGACCGTCCTGCGCCGCGTCTGACCGGGGCGTTCTTCCGGGCCTCAGCCCTCCAGGGGCTCGTCGCCCAGGAGCTCGATACCGAAGCCCGAGAGGCCGACATAGGAGCGGGACGAGGTGGCGAGGTTGCGGATCGAGACCACGCCGAGATCGCGCAGGATCTGGGCGCCGAGCCCGACCTCGCGCCACTGCCGCGCCCGAAGCGCCTCCGTGCCCTCGTCGGTGACGCTCTTGACGGGGACACCCGCGGTGCCGTCCCGGAGATAGACCAGCACGCCGCGCCCGGCCGCCGCGAAGCGCTTGAGCACGGCGTCGATCTGCTTGCCGCCGCCGATCACGTCGGCAGCGACGTTGGAGCGGTGCAGGCGCACCAGCACGTCGCGGCCGTCGCCGATCTCGCCCATCACGAACGCGAACTGCTGGATCGACTCGAAGGGCGTCGAGAAGACGTAAGCGTTCAGGTCGCCGTGGTTCGAGCGCACCGGGAAGTGTCCGACCCGCTCCACCAGACGATCGCGGGCCTGCCGATAGGCGATCAGGTCAGCCACCGAGACCTGCTTGAGGCCGTGCTTCTCGGCGAAGGTCTCGATCTGCGGCCCCTTCATGACAGTGCCGTCGTCGTTGGCGAGCTCGCAGATCACGCCCACGGGCGGCAGCTCGGCGAGGCGGCACAGGTCGACGGCGGCCTCGGTGTGGCCCGAGCGCATGAGCACGCCGCCGTCGCGGGCGATCAGCGGGAAGACGTGACCGGGCCGCACGAAGTCGCCGGCGCCCATGTTGCCGTTGGCCAGCGCCCGCACGGTGTTGCAGCGCTGCTCCGCCGAGATGCCGGTCGTCAGCCCGTGCTTGACGTCGACCGTGACCGTGAAGGCCGTGCCCAGCGGCGCGTCGTTCGACGCGACCATCGGGGCGAGGTGCAGGCGCCGCGCCTCGCTCTGGGTGATCGGCGCGCAGACGATGCCGCAGGTGTTGCGGATGATGAACGCCATCTTCTCCGGCGTGCAGAGCGAGGCGGCGACGACGAGGTCGCCTTCGTTCTCGCGGTCGTCGTCGTCGGTGACGACCACGATCTCGCCGCGGGCGAAGGCCGCGATGGCCTCTGTGACGGTGCAGTGGGGCACGGGCATTCTCGAATCGTTGGGACGGACCCGGATCAGGGCTGGGATCCGACCTGTCCGCGATGGCGCAGATAGTGATCGGCCAGCACGCAGGCCATCATGGCCTCCGCGACCGGCACGGCGCGGATGCCGACACAGGGATCGTGCCGGCCCTTGGTGACGAGATCGACCTCGCCGCCGTCGCGGGTGACGGAGCGGCGCGGGGTCAGGATCGAGGAGGTCGGCTTCACGGCGAACCGCACCACGACCGGCTCGCCGTTGGAGATGCCGCCCAGGATGCCGCCCGCGTGGTTCGCCAGGAAGCGCGGCCGGCCGCCGTTGCCGGCCCGCATCTCGTCCGCGTTGTCCTCGCCGCGCAGCGCCGCCGCCGCGAACCCGTCGCCGATCTCGACGCCCTTCACGGCGTTGATCGACATCATCGCGGCGGCCAGGTCCGTGTCCAGCTTGCCGTAGACCGGTGCGCCGAGACCGGGCGGCACGCCCTCGGCGACGACCTCGATGACGGCGCCGACCGACGAGCCGTCCTTCCGGAGCCCGTCGAGATAGGTCTCGTAGAAGGACGCCGTCTCGGCATCGGGGCAGAAGAACGGGTTGCTGCCGACCGCGTCCCAGTCCCAGCGGGTCCGGTCGATGGCGTGCGGGCCCATCTGCACGAGGGCCGCCCGGATGGACACGCCCGGGATGACCTTGCGCGCCACCGCGCCGGCCGCGACCCGCGCGGCGGTCTCACGCGCCGAGGACCGGCCGCCGCCGCGATAGTCGCGGATGCCGTACTTCACGTCGTAGGTGTAGTCGGCGTGGCCGGGGCGGTAGCTGTCGCGGAGCTCCGAGTAGTCCTTCGAGCGCTGATCCGTGTTCTCGATCATCAGCGCGATCGGGGTGCCGGTGGTGAGCTGGCGGCCGCCGGTGCGGTCGTCCGCGAACACGCCGGACAGGATCTTGACCTGATCGGGCTCGCGGCGCTGCGTCGTGAACCGCGACTGGCCTGGCTTCCGGCGATCCAGCTCGGCCTGGATCTCCTCGGCCTCCAGGGGCAGGCCCGGGGGGCAGCCGTCGACGACGCAGCCGAGCGCGACCCCGTGGCTCTCGCCGAAGGTCGTGACGCGGAACAGGTGGCCGAAGGTGTTGTGCGACATGGCGCGGCTGCCTTAGCGCGGGAGCGCCGGGGGCACAAACGCGGTCCGCGCAGGGCGGCCGGACAGACCCGCGTGCGGTGACGGGTCGGAGCGCCCGGCAGCCTCACCGGGCCTTCGGCGAACCGGGCAGATCGAGCCCGCCCCGCGCCTTGAGCGCCCGGTACGCCGCGACCGCCGCCGCGAGATCCCGGTGCAGCCGGCGCTCGTCGCCGAGATCGGCGAGGGCGTAGGTGAGGCCGAGGATGTGGGCGGCCTCGTAGCCCTCCGGCAACTCGCCCGCGCTGCCGAGGGCGATCGTCGCGTTCGGCAGCGCTTCGGCGAAGTCCGACAGCCGCGTCCTGAGCGCGGCGCCGCTGGCGCGAAGATGGGCACCGGCCGCCGCCGGACCGTGGCTGCGGATCGCCGCCACCGTTCCCTGCGCCAGCGACAGGTGCACCGCCTCGCGGTGCGCTGGGAACAGGTAGACGAGGTAGTAGCCCCGCGTGGCACTGGTGGTGACGGCGGGATCGAACACGGCGATCCAGGGGATCGCGGCCCAGTGGCTCCCGCGCCCCGGGCTGCCCTTCACCAGGAACGGCCCGTCGATCGGCTCCAGGGCGGCGCGCAGCTCGTCCGGCGCACCCCTGCGGATGACGGCGGCGAGCGGGTGGCCGGCCGGCGGGTCGAGCCGGGCGAGCGGGTATTCCTCGACGATCCGCCGGAGCGCGTAGCCGAGGCTCACGGCCGCGCCAGCACCCCGCCGGTGATGGCCTCGCGTACGCCTGTGGTCGCCGGGAAGGTGATCGGCAGGCCCTTGAGCGAGCGCACCGCGAGGTACGCGAAGGCCTGCGCCTCCAGATAGGCGGAGGACCAGCCGATCGCGTCCGCGGTCGTGATCTCGGCGCGCAGGTGGTAGTTCAGGAGCCGCACCAGCTCGCCGTTGCGGGCGCCGCCGCCGGCCACGATCCAGCGGGTCGGGACCTCAGGGGCGTGATCGAGGGCGCGGGCCACGGCCCGGGCTGTGAAGGCCGTGAGCGTCGCGGCGCCGTCCTCGGTCGAGAGTTGTCCGGCGAGCTTGTGCGAGAACCAGTTCCGGTCCAGCGACTTCGGCGGTTTGCGGAAGAAGAACGGGTGCGTCAGGAGCCAGGCGAGCAGCTGCTCGTCCGGGCGGCCGCGGGCGGCGGTGCGGCCGCCATCGTCGAGGTTCTTGCCCTCGCGCTCCTGCATCCACTCGTCGATCAGGGCGTTGCCGGGACCGGTGTCGAAGGCGATGACGCCGCCCTTCGAGTCGATCAGCGTCGCGTTGGCGACGCCGCCGATGTTGAGGATGCCGAAGGGCCCGTCGAAGCCCGACGCCTCGGCGAGCGCCTTGTGGAAGACCGGCACCAGCGGCGCCCCCTGCCCGCCCGCCTCGATATCGGCCCGGCGCAGGTCCGAGACGACCGGGATGCCGAGCCGGGTCGCCAGCGCCTGCCCGTCGCCGATCTGGATCGAGATCCGCTGGTCCGGGCGGTGGATCACGGTCTGGCCGTGGAAGCCGATCACGTCGATCTCGGAGGCATTCAGGCCGTGCTCCTCCAGGAAGCGCTCCACAGCCTCGGCATGGGCGAGGGTGACGAAGGCCTCGGCCTCCGGCAGACGCCCGGGCCGGTCGGCGGGATGGAGGACGGATTCGGCGTCCTTGGTGGCCGCGCGCAGCAGCGCCTTCTCGTCGTCGGCGTAGCCGCGATAGCCGGTGGGGCCCAGCGGTTCGAGGAAGTTGTTGTGGCCCTTCACCACGTGGACGCGCTCGCCGTCGGTCTCGATCAGCGCGATGTCGACGCCGTCCAGCGAGGTGCCGCTCATCAGTCCGATCGCGCGCATCATCGCCATGCCGTGCTGCCCCGTGCCTTTCGGCCAACGCCCTGCTAAGAGCGCGCCGTATCCTGAACCCAGCGCGAGCTAGCATGCGGGGCCTCGGCCTGTCGCGCCAGCGCGCGACCCGAGATGGCATCCATGACCGCCGAGAGCTTCGCGCCGAAATCCGACTTCCTGCGGATCCTGACCGAGCGCGGCTATATCCACCAGACCTCGGACCTCGCCGGCATCGACGCCGCGGCCCTCGAGGGCCGGCTGACCACCTATGTCGGCTACGACTGCACGGCGCCCTCGCTCCATGTCGGGCACCTCCTGTCGATCATGATGCTGCACTGGCTGCAGGCCACCGGGGGCAGGCCCATCGCCCTGATGGGCGGCGGCACGACCCGGGTCGGCGACCCGTCCGGCCGCGACGAGACCCGCAAGATCCTCACCGTCGAGCAGATCGACGCCAACAAGGCCGAGATCCGCAAGACCTTCGACCGGTTCCTGCGTTTCGGCGACGCGGCCGGCGACGCCGTGATGGTCGATAACGCCGAGTGGCTGACCAAGCTCAATTACATCGAGATGCTGCGCGACGTCGGCCGCCATTTCTCGGTGAACCGCATGCTGTCGATGGACAGCGTGCGCCTGCGCCTGGAGCGCGACCAGGAGCTGTCGTTCCTCGAGTTCAACTACATGATCCTCCAGTCCTACGACTTCGTAGAGCTGAATCGCCGCTACGGCTGCGTCATGCAGATGGGCGGATCGGACCAGTGGGGCAACATCGTCAACGGCATCGATCTCGGGCGCCGCATGGGCACGCCACAGCTCTACGCCCTGACCTGCCCGCTGCTGACCACGTCGTCCGGCGCCAAGATGGGCAAGACCGCGGCCGGCGCCGTCTGGCTCAACCCGGACATGCTGAAGCCCTACGATTACTGGCAGTTCTGGCGGAACACCGAGGACGCGGACGTGGCCCGCTTCCTCAAGCTGTTCACCCTGCTGCCCATGGAGGAGATCGCGCGCCTCTCCGCCCTCGCCGGCTCCGAGATCAACGCGGCCAAGACGGTGCTGGCTACGGAGGCGACCGCGCTGATGCACGGCCGCGAGGCCGCCGAGGCCGCCGCGGAGACCGCCCGCAAGACCTTCGTCGAGGGAACGCTGGCCGCCGACCTCCCGAGCGTCACCGTGCCGTCCGCCGCCCTGGAGGCGGGCCTCGGCGTGCTCACCGCCTTCGGGCCGGAGGTCGCCAAGCTCGTGCCGTCCACCAGCGAGGCGCGCCGTCAGATCAAGGGCGGCGGCCTGCGGGTCAACGACGTGGCGGTCACGGACGAGAAGGCCGTCCTCGGCCGCGGCGACGTGACCGCGGACGGGGTGATCAAGCTCTCCTTCGGCAAGAAGCGGCACGTGCTGTTGCGGCCCGAATAGGCCGCCCGAGACCGCCACGAGGGACGGAACGCGTGAGCATAGCCCGCATCCTGGTGATCGACGACGAGCCGCCGATCCGCCGGCTGCTCCGCACCGGTCTCGGGACGCAGGACTACGCGGTCGTCGAGGCGGCCGACGGGGCCGCGGCCCTCGCCGCCCTGGAGACCGGCGGGGTGGATCTCGCGATCCTCGACCTCGGCCTGCCCGACATGGCCGGCCACGCCCTCCTGGCGGCGATCCGCGAGCGCTGGCCCGACCTGCCGGTCGTGATCCTGTCGAGCCGCGACGACGAGCGCGGCAAGGTCGAGGCTCTCGATCTCGGCGCCGACGACTACGTCACCAAGCCCTTCGGCATGAACGAGTTGCTGGCGCGCATCCGCGCGGCCCTGCGCCATCGCCTCGCCATGCAGGGGGAGCGGCCGGTCTTCCGGGTCGAGGACCTCTCGGTCGACCTCGTCCGCCGCATCGTCCGCGTCGGCGAGCGCGAGGTGAAGCTGTCGCCGCGGGAATACGAGTTCCTGCGCGTGCTGGTGCAGCACGCCGGCAAGGTGCTCACCCACGCGCAGCTCATGCGCCACGCGCCGGCCTCGTCGGACCCGCAGTACCTGCGCGTCTACATCCGGCAGCTGCGCCAGAAGCTCGAGCCCGATCCCGAGCGCCCGCGCTACCTGCTCACCGAGACCGGCGTCGGCTACCGCCTGCGCGCGCCGGACTGAGCCCGGCGCACCGGCTCAGGGCTCCAGCCCCTCCTCGACGCGCCGCGCGGCGCGCAGCTTCTCAACCCGCGCCACCGAGAACACCGAGGCCTCGTAGAGGAGCAGCATCGGGATCGCGAGGGAGAGCTGCGAGATGACGTCCGGCGGGGTCAGGATGGCGGCGGCGACGAAGACCAGCACGATCGCGTAGCGACGCTTCTCGCGCAGGAACGCCGCGTCGATGATCCCGATCTGGCCGAGGAGCGTCAGGATTACCGGCAGTTGGAAGGCGATGCCGAACGCGAAGATCAGCGTCATGATCAGCGACAGGTACTCGTCGACCTTCGGGAGCAGCTTGATCGTCGGCTCCCCGGCGACGCCCACCTGCTGGAGCGACACCGAGAATTTGATCAGCAGCGGCATCGCCAGGAAGAACACCACGAGCGCGCCGAGCAGGAAGAAGATCGGGGTGGCCACGAGGTAGGGCAGGAACGCCTTGCGCTCGTTGCGGTAGAGGCCGGGTGCCACGAAGGCGTAGATCTGGGTCGCGATCACCGGGAAGGCCAGGAAGGCCGCGCCGAAGACGCTGAGCTTGATGTTGGTGAAGACCTGTTCGAGGAAGTGCGTGGCGATCAGCTCGGCGTTCTGCGCACCTACGATGGAGACGTAGGGATAGACCAGCACGTTGTAGATATCGCGCGAGAAGAAGAAGCACGCGAAGAACATCAGCACGAAGGCGATGAGCGACTTGATCAGCCGCGACCGCAATTCGATCAGGTGCTCGAGCAGGGGCGCCCGGGACGCCTCGATCTCGGCCTCGTCCGCCTCGCTGATCATCGGGCAGCCGTGCCGTTCTTGGACTCTTCGGTGGCGGGATGCGCGGCGGGCGGGTCGGGTGGAGGGCCGAACGGATCGTCCACCGAGCCGGGCACGGGCAGGGGCGCCTCCGCGACCTCGGTCGCCGCACCATGGTCCGACGCGCCGGCTGGCGTCACCGGATGCGTATCGGCGGCGTGAGGCGCCGCCGCGGCTTCTTGCTCGGCCTTCAGCTGCGCCGTGGCGTCGGCCAGCGACCGGGTCTCGACCGGGGGTGTCTCGGGGCCGGGCATCTCCGGTCCCATCTTCTCCGGACCCATCTTGGCCCGGCCCTCGACGGCGCCCTTCAGTTCGTCTCGGATCGTCTGCACTGGATTGAAGGTCGAGCCCGCCGTGCGGACGGTGTTGCGGATGCCGTCGACCTCACGCCGGACGTCGTCGAGCTCGGCCTCGCGGATCGCCTCGTTGAACTGCATCTGAAACTCGCCGGCCATGCGGCGCAGCTTCGTGGTGATCTGCCCGACGGTGCGCAGCGCCTTCGGCAGATCCTTCGGCCCAATGACGATGAGGGCGACGCCGCCGATCAGCATCACCTCGCCCCAGCTCATGTCCAGCATGTCGTCGACGGTCCTGCTGCCCCGAGATCCGGCACGGCGGCCGGACCCCGTCAGGCTCTACACGAGCGCGCGCGCTCTGACAGTCCTACAGTCAAGCTCGCCGTCAGACCGGCTTGCGCTCGCCGCCGGGGATATGACTCGCCGGGATCGCGGTGCCGGGGCTCGTCTCGGCGGTGTGCGGGATGGTGCGAACCGGCTCGGCCGGAGGCGGCGCGGCCTGGGCCGCCGGCGGGGTCTCGTCCTCGGCCATGCCCTTCTTGAAGGCCTTGATGCCCTTGGCGACGTCGCCCATCAGGTCGGACACCTTGCCGCGTCCGAAGAGCAGCATCACGATGACCGCGACGATGACCCAGTGCCAGATACTCATGCTGCCCATGGCAACCTCCTGCGGGCGCCCCGAAGAAGCGGGAGCGTGACGCCACGTCCGGTTGAGGATTTCGGGGCGAACCTAGGGATCGCGCCGCCCGAACACAAGCAGAGGCGATGCCACGGCCGGTGGAAGGCCGCGATGGAACGTCGCGCGGTGTCTCAGGTCAGGCGGCGGCGAGGGCCGCGGCGAAGCGGTCGCGGGCTTCCGCGACGTCGAGCCCGTCGCCGGCGGGGTCGAGCCGCGCCAGGGCGGCGGCGGCGCGCCGCGCGGCCTCGCCGGTCAATTCGGGCGCCGCCTCGGCCACAGCCTGCATCTCGTCGCGCGCGCCGTTGCAGTGGAGGCCGATGTCGATCCCCGCCGCGAAGGCGCGCTCCGTCCGGTCGCGGAACGTGCCGGTCAGCGCGTGCATGGACAGGTCGTCGGTCATCAGCAGGCCGTCGAAGCCGATGGCGCCGCGGATGATGTCGCGGATGACGGTGTCCGACTGGGTCGCCGGCCGGTCGGGATCGATGGCGGTGAAGACGACGTGCGCGCTCATCGCCATCGGCAGGTCTGCGAGGGCCCGGAAGGTGCGGAAATCCTGCCCGGCGAGATCCGCGCGGGTCGCGTCGACGACCGGGAGGCCGTGGTGGCTGTCGCAGGTGGCGCGCCCGTGCCCCGGAATGTGCTTCATCACTGGCAGGACGCCGCCGGCCATCAGGCCCTCGGCGACGGCGCGGCCGATCTCGGCGACCCGTTCCGGACTCGTCGCGTAGGCGCGGTCGCCGATGATGTCGTGCGAGCCCGGCGCCGGCACGTCGAGGACGGGGGCGCAGTCGACGTTGATGCCGACCTCGGCAAGGTCGTGCGCCATGAGGCGCGCGCCGAGCCGGGCGACGGTCGCGGCGCTGCCGTTCAGGCGGCCGTAGCGGCCGCCGGCCGGATAGGCCGGCCAGTGGGGCGGACCCATCCGCTGGACCCGGCCGCCTTCCTGGTCGATCAGGATCGGCGCCCGGTCGGACCCGACGCAGTCGCGGAGTGCCCCGGTGAGGGCGCGGACCTCGTCGGGCGTCCCGATGTTGCGCTTGAACAGGATGAAGCCCCAGGGCTTCACGTCCCGGAAGAAGGCCCTCTCCTCCGCCGTGAGCGACGGGCCGGTGCAGCCGAGAATCAGGGCGCGGGAGGTCATCTGGAACGGCTCGGATACTGCTCGGTGGCGGCGCGAAGACGGCGCGAGAACGGCGGCAGGGCCGCCGGGCGGCGCGAATCGATGGCGACAGAGTCGGGCGGGAACGGGGAGCCGGCAAGACCAAACCGGGGCCCCGGGCCGGTGGCCGGGGCGATCGCGCCGCCCGTGTTGCCGTGCGGACTCGCTCGCACGGCCGCCGCGGATCACCGCGTGCGGGTGCGCCGACCCGTACGCGGTGTGCCGTCAGGCCCTCAGTTCTTGGCCACGAAGCACTGGCCGCCCGCGCCCTGCAGGGCGCTGCACAGGCTCGCGGCCTGGGCCTTCTCCAGCGGTCCGACGCGGACGCGGTAGATCGTCTTGCCGTTGACCTCGGCCTGCCGGATCAGCTCGGGCTTGCCGGCGAGCTGCGCGTACTTGGCCTGCAACTGGTGGAACGCGGCCTTGGCCTCGGCGGCGGAGCTGCGCACCCCGAGCTGGACCGAGAAGCCGCTGACCGGGCCGGACTTCACGGCGTCGTCGTCCGTCGTGGTGCTGGCGGTGGTGTCGGGCGCGGCCGCCCCGGCCGGAGCGACGGCGGCGATGCGCTGGGCGGCCTTCGGCGGCGGCTTCACGGCTACCGGCTTGGGCGCCGGCTGCTCGACCGCGGCTTCCGGCTGCGCGTCGACGGGCGTGGCCGTGGTCGCCGGCATGGCTGCGGCGGTCTGGCGGACGGGCCTGGACTTCGGGGCCGGCGGGGCGGGCGGCTCGTCGCTCGGCAGGACCATGGTGGGGATCGGGGCCGGCCCGGCATCGGCGGCCTGCTGCTCGCGCGGCGGCGGCGCGGGCGGCGCTTCGGGCTTGACCGCCACGGTGCGGACGCGGCGCGGCTCCCCGAAGGCCTCGAACGGGCCGCTGCCCGGTGTCGTGCCACCCTGGGCGCCGCTCGGCTGCGACGGGCCCTGGGCCGCCCGCGCGGCCTCGGCCACGTCGAGGGGCTGCTCCTCGCGGTTCACGATCTTGATCTGGCCGTCCTTCTTGCCCTTCGGGTCGTAGATCTGCCGGTTCTGATCCGGGATCTCGACGCCGTCGGCGACCTTCGGGGCGACCTTGAGGGGCGTGGAATCGGCCTGGACCACCGGAACGCCGCCGTGGCCCGAATTGCTCAGGCCCTTGTAGGTGAGCGCCCCGGTGACGGCGAGCGCCACCACGGCGACGCCGGCACCCACCGAGGCGAGCCGCCGCCGCGGATTGGCGCGCCGGAGCGCGCGGCTGTCCGCGTAGGTCTCCTCGTCGCCGGTCGAGGTCGGGCCGCCCTCCGGAGCGTAGCCGGCGCCCTCGCGGTGCGTGTCCTGCTCTACCGAGGCGAGATACTGGTCGAACGCGTCGGCCGGCGTGGCCTTGGCGGGTTCCGGGGCGAAGCTCGGCTCGACCCGGGCATTCCAGGCGGCCGGCTGCGGGGCGGCGGGCGCGACGGCGCGCATCTCGTCGCGGGCTGCGAGCAGCGCCCGGAACGGGTCGTCCTGGCCGACGATGCGGGCGAGTTCCGCCAGCGGGTCGCCCTTGCCGGACGCCTGCGGCGCCTGGCCCTTCTCCTGACGCAGATCGCGCGCGAGGGCGTCCAAATCGACCTGAGCGCGCGAAGCGTTCGTCATGGCAGCATCCTCACATCAACGCCGAAGACCGGCCCGATGCACCCGGGCCTATCGCATCTCGTCCGGCGCGGTCACACCGAGAATCGCAAGGCCGGCCGCCAGCGTGCTCCGCAGAGCTTCGACGAGCGCCAGCCGGGCCCACGTCGACTTTCGGTCGGTTGCATTAACAAACCGTAATTGCGGCAAGTCTTTGCCCTTGTTCCAGAAACTATGCAGCGCGGAGGCCAGTTCATAGAGGTGGAAGGCGATTCTGTGCGGCTCGTGCGCCAGCGCCGCGGATTCGAGGACCCGCGGGTACTGCGCGATGAGGCGCATCATTTCGATCTCGCCCGGGTCGCTCAGCACGGAGAAATCCGCCTCGTGGGCCAGCGCCGCGGCCGAGAGGTCGGCGTCCGGGAAGGCCTCGCGCGCCTGCCTCTGCACCGAGCGGACGCGGGCATGGGCGTACTGGACGTAGAAGACCGGGTTGTCCTTCGTTTGCTCCACGACCTTGGCGAGGTCGAAATCCAGAGTCGCGTCGTTCTTCCGGTAGAGCATCATGAACCGGATCGCGTCGCGGCCGACCTCGTCGATCACGTCGCGCAGGGTCACGAACTCGCCGGCCCGCTTGGACATCTTGACCGGCTCGCCTGCGCGCAACAGCCGCACGAGCTGACAGAGCTTGACGTCGAGCGTGGCCTTGCCGTCGCTGACCGCCTTCACGGCAGCCTGCATGCGCTTCACGTAGCCGCCGTGATCGGCCCCCAGGACGTCGATCAGCTCGGTCGCGCCGGCGAGGTACTTGGCCCGGTGGTAGGCGATGTCGGAGGCGAAGTACGTGTACGAGCCGTCCGACTTCAGCAGCGGGCGGTCGCTGTCGTCGCCGAATTCCCGGGTGCGGAACAGCGTCTGCTCGCGGTCCTCCCAATCCTCCGGCAGCTGACCCTTGGGCGGCGGCAGGCGGCCCTCGTAGACGAGGCCCTTGGCGCGCAGTTCCGCGAGCAGGGACTTCACGGCCCCGCTCTCTTGGAGCGTGCGCTCGGAGAAGAACACGTCGTGGCGGATGCCGATCGCCGCCAGGTCGGCCCGGATCATCTCCATCATCATGCCGAGCGCGGTCTCGCGCACCGCGGGCAGCCACTCCGCCTCCGGCTTGTCGAGGAGCGCGCGGCCGTGGGTCTCGGCCAGCGCGGCGCCCACGGGCTTCAGGTAGTCGCCCGGGTAGAGGCCCTCGGCGATGGCGAAGGGCTCGCCGAGGGCCTCGCGGTAGCGCTGGAAGGCCGAGCGGGCCAGCACGTCGACCTGAACGCCGGCGTCGTTGATGTAGTATTCCCGCGTCACCTGCCGGCCGGCGGCGACGAGCAGGTTGCACAGGGCGTCGCCGAACACCGCGCCGCGGCCGTGCCCGACATGCATCGGCCCCGTCGGGTTCGCCGACACGTACTCGACGTTGATTGGGCCGCCGGGCAGCCGCGCGCGGCCGAACGCCTCCGGCGCCGTCAGCGCGTCGCGCACGACCGCGTGGAAGATCGCGGGGTCGAGCCGCAGGTTGATGAAGCCCGGCCCGGCGACGCTCGCCTCGACGATCCGCGGGTCCGCGCGGAGTTCCTCCGCCAGGGCCTCGCCGAGCGCCTTCGGATTGGTCCGCGCCTCCTTGGCGAGCACCAGGGCGGCGTTCGTGGCGAGATCGCCGTGCGACGCGTCGCGGGGCGGCTCGACGACCACGCGGCCCAGGTCGAGGCCCTCGGGCAGGTGGCCGGCGCGGGTCAGCGCCTCCACGGCCTCGCGCACGCGCGCCTCGAACAGGGCGAAGATGTTCATGGGTCTTGATCTCGCTCGCGCGGGGGTCTCGTCGCCCGGCCCGTCCGGCCTGCGCCCGCCCCGGCGGTCTAGCAAGGGGGCGGGAGGGTGTCACGGCGCCGGGCCGCGCACCGAGCCCGCGGAATCCGCGGTCGCGGCATCGCTCCGGTAACCACGTGCGCGTCGCCGACGGGTTATCCCGCGCGACGAATACGGATCGCCCGGTGTCCGTCTTGTCTCGAACGAGACAACACGGTGTCATCGTCGGCGATCGTGAGTAGGCCGATCGCGGAGTTACTGATGAAGACCTTGATGATTGCGGGCACGGCGCTCTGCGCGCTCATCCTGGCCGCGCCGAGTGCCGAGGCGGGCGGGTTCCGCGGCGGCGGATTCCATGGCGGCGGATTCCATGGCGGCGGCTTCCGCGGCGGTTACCGGGGCGGCTACGGATACCGCGGCGGCTACGTGGCCCGCGGCTTCTACGGGCGCGGCTACGGTTACGGCTACCGCGGCGGCTACGGTCGGGCCCTCGGCTACGGGCTGGCCGGCGCGGGGGTCGGCCTCGGGCTCGGGCTCGCCGCCGGCAGCGTCTACGGCGGCTACGGTTATGGCGGCTACGGTTACGGCTACCCGGCCGCCTACCGCGGTTACGGCTACGGTTACGGCTATCCCGCCGCCTATAGTGGCTACGGCTACGGCGGGTGCTACGGCAGCTTCACCTGCGGCTGCGGCTGCTGACACGCGCCGGCCCCGCGCCGGGCCCTTAGGGCTCGGCGAGGGGCAGGCCCCGGCTGGGCAACTCCCAATGGAGGTCCGGCGTCGTCGCGTAGAGCTTGCGGTGCGCCAGGACCGCGTAGGTGTCGGTCATGCCGGCGATGTAGTCGGCGACACGGCGGGCGACCCGGGCCTCGGTGGCCCCATCGAGACCGGCGCTCCACTCCTCCGGCATCCGGGACGGCGCCGCGGTGAACGCGGCGAACAGGTCGTTGACGATGGCGTCGGCCTTCTTCCGCACGGCTACCACGCCGGGATGCCGATACATCCGCTCCCACAGGAAGCGCATGATCTCGGCGTCGGCCGCCGCGATCTCCGGCGAGAACACGATGACCGGCTGATCCGCGTTGCGGATGTCCTCGACGCGCTGCGGATCCAGGGCGGCGATGCGGCGGCCGCCCTCGCGGATGACGTCCTCGACGAAGCGGGTGATCACCCGGCGGGCGAGCTCGTGGATCATCCGCGACGGCTCCAGGCCCGGATGCAGCCGGTCGATCTCGTCGAGCAGCCCGGCCAGGAACGGGACCGCCCGCAGCTCCGGGATCTCGAACAGGCCGGCGCGCAGCCCGTCGTCGAGGTCGTGGGCGGCGTAGGCGATGTCGTCCGCCAGCGAGGCGGCCTGGGCCTCGGGGCCGGCCTGGCTCCACAGGTCGAGGGGATTCAGCGCGTCGTATTCCAGGATCGCCGCCGGGATGCCGCGGGCGGCGTAGCGGGGCGTCGGTTGGCCGTTCGCGGTGAGCAGCGGACCGTTGTGCTTGACGAGACCCTCCAGCGTCTCCCAGGCGAGGTTCAGCCCGTCGAAGCCGGCGTAGCGCCGCTCCAGCCGGGTGACGATACGCAGCGCCTGGGCGTTGTGATCGAAGCCGCCGTGGCGCGCCATGCAGGCGTCGAGGGCATCCTCGCCGGTATGGCCGAAGCAGGTGTGGCCGAGGTCGTGGCTGAGGGCCAGCGCCTCCGCGAGGTCCTCGTCGAGCCCGAGGGCGCGCGCGAGCGCCCTGCCGATCTGGCTCACCTCCAGGGTGTGGGTCAGGCGGGTGCGGTAGTGGTCGCCCTCGTGATGCACGAAGACCTGCGTCTTGTGCTTCAGCCGCCGGAACGCCGTCGAGTGGATGATCCGGTCCCGGTCGCGCTGGAAGTCGCTGCGGGTCGGCGAGCCGGCCTCCGGGATCAGGCGGCCCCGGGTGCGGGCCGGGTCGGTGGCGTAGGGCGCGCGCCAGCGCTCACCGTTCGGTCGCACGGCATCCGCTCTGTAACTCACGCACCCTGCTCATGACGGCTCCCCACCCGGCGCGTTGCGGCGCGGGCTTGCGGCTCATATCTTGTGGGTCGAGGCGCCCTCGGCAACGGGCCGGGCGCGCCGTCCACCGAACGAATGCGTGGCCAGAGACCGATGGCTGAGATCACCCTGACCGCCCGCGCGGCCAAGCGCATCAACGAGATCATGGTGGCGGAGCCGGCCGGCTCGTCGCTGCGGATCAGCGTCAACGGCGGCGGCTGCTCGGGCTTCTCCTACGCCTTCGACATCACCCGCGCCCGCGAGGCGCAGGATGTCGCGATCGAGCGCGACGGCGCCACCGTGATCGTCGATCCGGTCTCGCTCGAGTACATGAGCGGCTCGACCATCGATTTCGTGAACGACCTGATCGGGCAGTCCTTCAAGATCGAGAACCCGCTCGCCACCGCCTCCTGCGGCTGCGGCACCTCTTTCTCGTTGTAGTGCCCGGCCCGGCGCCGCCGCGCCGTTGCGTCCGTACGACACCTTTCCCGGCTCGATCGCCCGGGCCGGCGCGCGCGATTGCCTCGCCCGGCAAAACACGGCACGGCTAGGGCATCCCCGCGAGAGCCCTGGTCCGGACGCTGCCATGAACCATCCGAAGGCCCGTCTCCGCCTCCGGTCGGCCTGGGCGGCGGCCGTCACGCTGGCCCTTCTCGGCCTCGCGCCCGCGCCGCTCGCCGCGCAGGAGGGCGCCGCCGCCGTCCAGGACGTGACGGTCAACGACGTGGTGATCCCGCTGGGCGGGACGCTGCTGAAGGCTCCGAAGCTGACGGCCAGCGGCACCCGCCTCTCCAAGGAGGATCTCGCGGCGATCCTGCGCCCGGATTCCAACGTGCCCTGGGAGCAGCGCCTCGCCCGGCTCGACGCCGGCAGCCTGACCGTCCCGGTCCTCGTCTCCGAGAACGCGGGTCCCGGCGAGAACCGGCAGACCGTCACCTACCGCGATGTGGTCGCCCGCGACATCCGGGCCGGCCGCGTCGGCGAGCTGACGGCGGCCGGCGCGACGGTCAGTTCCGTCGCGGGGCCGAACCGCGGGTCCGGGACCTACGGTCAGGTGCGCGCCACGGACCTAGATCTCGCCGCGCTTAGCCGGCTCTACACGGTGCCAGGCGACGGCAAGGGACCGGTCCAGCGCGTCTACGGCACCATCCAGGTCTCGGACGTCACCTACTCGGACGCGCGCGGCACCACCGTGAAGATCGCCCGCCTCGACGGCCGCGACCTCGGCGGCCGGCAGGTCCCGGACGGCTGGAGCGGTGCCTTCGCCATCGTGGCGAACGGCTTCGACGGCGCCAGCGACCGCCGACCGCTGGCCGCCGCCGCCGCCGATCTCATCGACGCCACCTCGGTCGGCAGCCTGGAGATGCAGGGCCTGAGCGTCAGCGACACCGATCCGAAGGGGCCGGTGCTGTTCGAGATCGGCCGGGCCGCCTACACCTCCTCGGGCTCCGAGGGCGGCACCACCCTGGACAACCTGTCGATGACCCGCGGCGCGCTGCGGATCCATGTCGGCCGCGTGGCCGCGCTGGGGACCTCCCTGGCGCCGACCGTCGCGACCCTCCAGGGCATCGCCGCCGAGCCGACGGGCGGCGCCGGCTTCTCCGACGTCGAGATGCGTCGCCTGACGCCGAAGCTCGGCACGCTCACCCTCACCGACCTGTCGATCGACCTGCCGCCCGAGGCGGAGGTCGAGCGGGCGCCTCCCCGCGACGTCCGGCCCCCGGCCCGCGGCGCCCTGCCCGAGCCGGGCCGGTCGGCGCGGACACCCGAGCCCAGGCCGGCCGACAGGACCGCGGATCCCCTGGCGGTCACGGTGTCGCCGCGGCCGTCCCCCCGCGTCGCGCTGCGCGAGGCGGCCCTGGCCTTCGGCCCGCTGACCGATGGCGTGCCCAGCGCGACCCGCATCAGCCTCACCGGCCTGAGCCTGCCCGCCGACCTGCTCGCGGGCGCGCCGCTCCTCGGCCTGCTGCCGGCCTACGGCTACCGGGACCTCGACCTCGACCTCGTGGCCGACGCGAGCCTGGACGAGAAGGCCCGCGACCTCGCCCTGCGCGAGGTCACGATCTCCGGGCGGGACATCGGCACCGTCCGCCTGTCCGGCACGCTCGGAGGCATCGGGCCCGAACTGTTCTCCGGCACCCTGCCGGCGGCGACCATGGTGATGTTCTCGGGCAGCGCCAAGACCCTGAACCTGACGGTCGAGAATGCCGGCCTGTTCGAGCGCTTCCTGGCCGCGCAGTCGAAGGATCTCAGCCTCAAGCCGGACGAGTTGCGCAAGGAATACGTCACCGCCAGCCTGCTCGGCGTGCCGATCATCCTGGGCAACAGCGCGGCCGCCAAGGGGATCGGCGCCGCCATGGGCCAGTTCGTGATGAAACCCGGCAAGCTCGTGGTGCACGCCAAGTCCAAGGAGCCGGCGGGGATCGGCTTCATCGACCTGGGCGCGGCGCGCTCACCGGCCGCCGTCCTCGACCGGCTCGAGGTCGAGGCGAAGGCGAACTGAGGGGCGCCGCGATCGGCCGAGGCCATGGCCCGGCTCCGAAGGCGACGCCCGCATATCTGGAAGGGCCGCCCATGCTCGCCGTCCGCCTCTCGAAGGCCGCCCTCGTCGGCGCCCTGGCCCTGACCTGCACTCTGGTCGTGTACGGCAACGTCACGGAGCCGGCGGTGAACCTCGCCTTCGTGCAGCACGTGCTGTCGATGGACACGATCCTGCCGGATTCGGGCATCGCCGACCGCGCGATCACCGATCCGGCACTGCAGCGCGGCGCCTTCGCGATGATCGTCGCCGCGGAGGCTGTCACGGCGCTCCTGCTCTGGATCGGCGTCGCGCTGATGCTCGCGCGGCTGCGGGCCCCGCGCGGCGACTTCGACCGGGCCAAGACCTGGGCGATCGCCGGCCTGAGCGTCGGCTTCCTGGTCTGGCAGGCGGGCTTCCTGGGCATCGGCGCCGAGTGGTTCGGCATGTGGATGTCGAAGGTCTGGAACGGCCAGCAATCCGCCTTCCGCTTCGCCGTGACGGTCCTCGGCGTGATGATCTACGTCGCCCTGCCCGAGGCCGAGGATCCGGAGGCGGGCCGCAGAGGCTGAGATCGCGCGGCCGGCACCGCCCCGACGCGGGTGCTGTCGTGCCGACCGCGTTCTCGGACTTCGCCGCACCGCCACCCGGAACGATCGGGAATCGCGATCAGTTCGTTCCATAAGTTCTGTTGGATTGAACGCTCGGCGAGAGGGATGGTGGCTTCCTGTTCCGGAGCCGAGCCGTGTAGCGCAGGACCAACCCTCTTTCGATCGCGTGCCGCATCCGCGGTTCCGTAGCCAGGCTTGGCTCCCGCCTCGCGGTCAGCCTCGGAGCCGTTGGCCCGAGGCGGTCGAGGCCGCGCTCGTCGGCCGAGTCCCGGACCCACACCCTCGCTCGCCGCGCTCACCGCCATCAGCCTCCACCTGATCCACCTTCCGGCATCGCGCGATGCCCAAGCCCGGTTCGAGGATCGTCAGGAGAGAAATCGGACCGCGGAACCGCGATCTGCAAACCGCAGAGCAACGGTCATCGAGTTACCCCACGCCGTTGAGGAGACATTGCCGTGAGCCAATCCGCCCTTCCCCGCCGTGCCGTGCTGGCCGGCCTCGGCCTCGGAGGCCTCGCTGCGGCCGCCCCGGCTTGGGCTGCCGGCACGGTCAGACTCCCCCTGCCCGGCGGTCCCGAGCAGCGCGCGGTCACGACCGCCTTCCCCGGGAAGGGCGCGATGATCCTGCAGCGCACCCGGCCGCCGCTGCTGGAGACACCCTTCGCGGTGTTCGACGAGGGCGTGTTCACCCCCAACGACCGCTTCTACGTTCGCTGGCACTGGGCCGAGATCCCGACCGCGATCGACGTGCCGTCCTTCCGACTGACAGTGCGCGGTCACGTCGAGACGGCCCTGTCGCTGTCCCTCGACGCACTCGCCGACATGCCGCGATTCGAGATCGCGGCGGTCAACCAGTGCTCGGGCAATTCGCGGGGCCTGTTCGTGCCGCGGGTCCCCGGCGCGCAGTGGGCCAACGGCGCGATGGGGAACGCCCTCTGGATCGGCGTGCGCCTGAAGGACGTGCTCGACCGCGCGGGCGTGAGGGCCGGGGCCGTACAGGTGCGCTTCGCCGGCCTCGACGAGCCGGTCGTGAGCGACGCGCCGCACTTCCGGAAATCCCTCGCCCTGGACCATGCCCGCGACGGCGAGGTTATGATCGCCTACGCAATGAACGGCGCGCAATTGCCGCTGCTGAACGGCTTCCCGCTGCGCCTCGTCGTTCCGGGCCGGTACTCGACCTACTGGGTCAAGATGCTGTCGGACATCGAGGTTCTGGACAGGCCCGACGATCAGTACTGGATGGAGACCGCGTACCGCATCCCGGACGTGCCGGGAGCCAACGTCCGGCCCGGCCAGACCGGCTTCAAGACTGTGCCGATCGACCGCATGGTGCCGCGCGCCTTCGTGACGAACCTGCAGGACGGCGCCCGGGTCGCGGCCGGCGCGCCGGTGGCCGTGCGCGGCATCGCCTTCGGGGGCGATTGCGGGGTCAGGTCCGTGGAGATCTCCACCGACGGCGGCGCGTCGTGGACGCCGACGCGGCTCGGGGCCGACGCGGGCGCCTACAGTTTCCGCCGCTTCGACGTCGGCTTGCCGGCCCTCGCGGCCGGCACCCGCGCCATCAAGGTCCGCTGCACCAACACGAACGGACTCGCGCAGCCGATGGACCCGGTCTGGAACGGCGCGGGCTTCATGCAGAACGGCGTCGAGACCGTGACGCTCCAGGTCGCCTGAGGAGAAGTTTCATGTCCCTGACGCCAACAGCGCGCTGCCTGGCCGCGCTCGCCCTGATCCCCGTCGCCGCGGCCGCCGCGCCGGAACCGATGCGCTTCACGTCGCAGCAGGTCGAATGGCCCACGTCCGATCAGGTCTTCCCGGCGGGACCGGGCGCCGAGGCGATCAGCAACACCTGCCTCGCCTGTCACTCGGCCGGGATGATCCTCACGCAGCCCGCCCTGTCGAAGGCGCAGTGGAGCGGGATCGTCGACAAGATGATTCACAGCTACAAGGCCAGCGTGGATCCCGCCGACCGGCAGGCCATCATCGACTATCTCGCCGCGCTGAAGCCGCGGCCCTGACTGCGCCGCTCACGGCGCCCCGTCTCGGATCAGCCCGAGCAGGGCGTCCGCGGCGCGGCTCCGGTACCGTTCCCTATGGCGCAGCATCCGGAAGGTCCGTGCCGGCAATGGGAACGGCGGCGCGACGAGCGCGCCGGCGGCCAGCTTGCCCGCCACGACCGCCTCCGACAGGACGCTCGCACCGGCCCCGGCCTCGATCGCGGCGAGCACGGCCTCGTTGGAGGGCAGCTCGAGCGACACCGTCACATCCGTGAGCGCCAGCCCCGCCGCCGCGAGCGCCGCCTCGAAGGCGGAGCGCGTTCCGGAACCCGCCTCGCGCAGCACCCACGGGTGGCCCGCGAGATCGGCGGCCGTCAGGGTCTCCCGGGCCGAGAAGGGGTGGCCGGCCGGCACGACGAGCACGAGCCGATCCTGCGCGACCGCCGCGCTCGCCAGGACCGGATCCTCGACCTCGCCCTCGACGAAGCCGAGTTCGGCAGAACCATCGGCGACCGCCCGCGCCACCTCCGCGGTGTTGCCCACGGCGAGCCGGATCGTGATGTCCGGATGGGCGGCCCGGAACGCGACGAGGTGGCGGGGCAGCCAGTGGCTGGCGATGGTCTGGCTCGCGTGAACGCGCAGGCTTCCCCGCCGCAGGCCGCTCAGGTCGGCCAAGACCCGCTCGGCCGCCTCGGCGCGGGCGAGGACCGCGCGGGCCTCTTCGAGGAAGACGCAACCGGCATCGGTCAGCTCGATCCCGCGGCCGACCCGGTGGAACAGCTTCACCGCGTGGCGCTCTTCCAGCCCGGACACCGCGGCGCTGACCGCGGACTGCACGATGTTCAAGGCCTCGGCCGCGCGGGTGACGTGCTGACGCTCGGCGACCGCCACGAAGATGCGCAACTGATCGAGGGTCATCGACGGGCTCTGCGACCGCGAGGGACGATCCAGGCTACCACGCCTTCGCGCCGCGCCCTGTCGTGAGCGCGAGCGCCGTCGCGGCCAGCGCCAAGGGCGCGAAGGACACCCAGAGAACCGTGTCCCAGCCGTAGCTCGTCAGCAGGCCCCCGGACGAGAACGAACCGACCGCCACCATTCCGAACACGATGAAGTCGTTGATCGACTGCACCCGCGTCCGCTCCTCCGGGCGATGACAGTCCAGCACCATCGCGGAGGCGCCGACGAAGCCGAAATTCCAGCCGACGCCGAGAAGGATGAGGGACAGCCAGAAATGCCCGACGTCCGCGCCCCCGAGTCCGACGAGCGCGGCCGCCCCCGTCAAGGTGAGGCCGGTCGCCACCACGCGGGACGCGCCGAAGCGCGTGATCAGTCGCCCGGTGAAGAAGCTCGGGCCGTACATGGCGATGACGTGCCACTGCAGGCCCAGATTGGCATCCTCCTGCGCGTGGCCGCACAGGCGCATGGCCAGCGGGGCGGCCGTCATGACGGAGTTCATCAGGAGGTAGGACACGGCCCCGCAGATCACCGCGATCACGAAGCGCGGCTGCGCGAGAATGACGGCCAGCGGTCGTCCGCCCGAGACGGACCCGGCGGCCGGCCGCGGCAGGCGAACGCCCGCCAGGATCAGGGCGGCCGCGGCGGCGACGGCGGCCTGGGCCAGGAAGGTGGCGGCGAACAGGTAGGGAGGCCACAGGTCCATGGTGTGGGTGACGAGCTGCGGCCCGATCACCCCGCCGAAGACACCGCCGGCCATGACGAACGACAGCGCCCGCGGGCGGCGGTCGGCCGGAACGCAGTCCGCGGCGGCGAAGCGGAACGAGAAGACCACGGCCGCGTAGGCGCCCCCGAGGAACATCGCCGCGCAGAACAGCCAGAAACTGGCCGCGACGATCGCCCAGGCCGAGAGTAGGCCGACGAGCACGCCGCACCCGGTGCCGACCATGAAGGCGGTGCGGCGCCCGTGGCGCCTGGCGATGCTGCCGGTCGGAAGGGCGCAGGCGGCCATCCCGACCACGAAGATCGAGATCGGCAATGTGGCCAGGACCTTGCTGGGCGCGAGCATGTTGCCGACGACCGCGCCCGTCGCGAACACGACGGTCGAGTTCGCGCCGGCGAGGGCCTGCGCGACGGCTAGCCTGACCACGTTGCCGGTGCCCGACCGGTCGGCGACGGGCGCGCGGTCGATGGCCGAGGGGGACGTGCGGGACATCGGGACGCTCTGGATTCGACAAGGCTCCGCGGCCGGCCGGTCCGGCGTTCATCGCGGCGCGGGGCCGACCTCGGGTGGGCCGGTTCGACGAGGGCACCGGTATAGCGGCGGCGTTCTCGTCCGTATCGCGACGCGATGACAAACCGTGCCGCCCGGTCCTTCGCCGCAACTCGCGTATCCGGGTCGATCGGTGCATGCTCGCCGCAGGATCGCCCGCCGTGCGGCAGCGATCCCGAGCGGTCGCGCCTGCCGCGGCTCTTCCGCCCTGTAGGCTTTCGCCCCGCTGCCCGACACGGCCTCCGCCGCGTCGCTGAAGGTGCCGCGTTCCAGCACCTCCCGCTTCGCGTGCGCGAGACCGCCGAGAACCGCCCGCGCGAACGACCCGCCGAGACTGATCCGCACCTCCCTCGGGCGCCCCTACGCCAATCGGGTCCCGCGGGGGGATGGCCTGCCTGGCCGGGGATCGTCCGAGGTTGAGATGGAGGGAGGTTCAACGATCGGTTCGGGAGGCGCGCTGAACGCAGTGGCCGATCTGGACCGATGGCATCGGCCGAACGGCCGGCGCGACACGCGTCACTGCGCGATGATCTCCGGATGCTGCGCGGCGAGGTTCGCCCGCGTCGCCTCGGCCCAGGCGCGGTCGCGTTCCCGGCGCGGCCGGTCGAGGCGGACGTCGGCGATGAGACTGGCCGGGCGCCGCGACACGAGGAGCAGCCGGTCTGCGATCCCGATCGCCTCGGCGACGTTGTGCGTCACCATCAGCACGCTCATGCCGGCCCGGTCCACCGTGTCCACCACGAGGCCGCGCAGCTCCGCGGCGGCGGCGTCGTCGAGGGACACGAACGGTTCGTCGAGGACGAGGACGCGCGGCCCGTCGGCCAGGGCGCGCGCCAGCGCCACGCGCCGCTGCATGCCCAGCGACAGTGCCTTCGGGTAGCGCGTCCGCCACGCCGTCAGGCCGAGCCGCGCGAACAGATCGTCGAGATCGCGCCCGCGGCGTGCCCGGGGCAGGCCGAGGCGGACGTTGTGCTCGACGCTGCGCCAGGGCAGGAGCCGCGGCTCCTGGAACACGATGCCCGCCCGGTCCGCGCCGGAGACGCGGCCCTCGAACGCGGTGTCGAGGCCGAGCAGGATCCGCAGGGTGGTGGTCTTGCCGGCGCCCGACGGCCCGATCAGGCAGACGATCTCCCCGGCGCCGACGCCGAAGGTCAGGTTCCGGACGGCCTCGACTGCCTCGGCCCGGGCGGGCCGGTACCATTTCGACGCGATCGCGACCTGGAGGACGGGCTCAGCGCCAGCGACGGACATAGGCTTCGAGCCGCTGGAGGAGGAGGACGTCGATGCCGATCATCACGGCCATGAAGACGAGGCTGTAGCCGATGATGGCCGCCACGTCGGTGCTCTGGACGAAGTAGTAGTTGATCGCGAAGCCGACCCCGTCCGGGCGCCCGAGCAGCTCCACGACCAGCACGATCTTCCAGGCGAGCGAGAGACCCGACCGCGCCGCCGTGACCATGTAGGGCTGGAGCTGCGGGATCAGGATGTCGCGGGCCCAGCTGCGCCGGTCGAGCCGGTAGGCGCGGGCCATCTCGTCGAGCCCGGGATCGAGATTCCGCGCGCCCTCGCGCACGATCACCGCGACGTTCGGCAGCTTGTTGAGCACCACCGCCAGGATCGCGGCGGTCTCGGTGAGGCCGACCCAGACATAGGCCAGGACCGTGATCACCAGGGCGGGCGTGTTCAGGAGGACGAGCAGCGGCGTGTCGAGGGTGAGGTCGGCGGCCTTGGACCGTCCGAGCGCGACGCCGAGGAGGACGCCGAGGACCATCGCCACGGTGAAGGAGATCGCCACGCGGAGCAGCGTCATGCCCACGTTGTGCGCGAGGTCGCCGCGCTCCGCCTCCTGAACGATGAAGCGCAGCACCGCAAGGGGCGCCGGCAGCAGGCGGGAGCCCGCCTCCATCGCGGCGAACTGCCAGGCGGCGAGGAGCACGGCCAGGGACGCGATACGGGTCAGCGCGCCCATGCGGTCCCGATGATCCTGATAGTCTTGACGGTCGACACGCGCGCCCGCCGGGCGGCCGCCTCAACCATTGCGGCCGGTGTAGTAGAGGTCCGGCGGGAGCGCGTTGCCCTTTCCGACGAGGCGGGCGCCGCCGAGCCGCGCCATCACCGCGTAGAGCTTCTCGGCGTCGGCGCGCTCCTCCGCGATGGAGCGGCGCGGAATGCCGGCCAGGAAATCGTGCTTCAGGGCCTCGAAGGTCGCCTCGTCCTCCGCCGCCATCAGCGGGCGCACGATCTCCCACGTGCTCGGGTCGGAGGCGAGCATGTCCTTGGCGGCGCGCGAGGCCCGGCCGAAGGCCGCCACGGCCGCGGGCTTCTCCTTCACGGTGGCGTCCTGGAACAGGTAGCCGATCAGCGCCACGTCGCCCGGAACCCCGAGGGCGTGCATGATGTCCTCGGCCCCGACCAGCTGCCGATAGCCCTTGGCCTTGAGGCGGGCGCAGTAGGTCCAGTAGGTCAACGCCGCGTCGAGGGCGCCCTGCTCCAGCTTCAGCGTGATCAGCGGCGGGGCGCCGTAGGCGATCTCGGCGGCCTGCTCGAGGTCGATGCCGGCCGCGTCCTTGGCCTGTGCCCGGAGGAGGAGCCAGTTCTTGTCCAGGGGGCCGCCCGCCACCCCGAGGCGCTTGCCCGCGAGATCCTTGAGGTTCTTCACCGGGCTGCCGCCCGGCACCATCACGCCGCCCTCGGAGGTCGAGTACGGGATGAAGCGGACCGCCTGGCCGTCGTTGCCGAGGCGGGCAGCCCAGAGCAGGTCGCCGATGATCGTGTCGACCTGCCCGCCGATGAAGCTGATCCGGGCCGCGTCGTTGCCGGCGAGCTTGACCGCGTCCAGCTCGAAGCCGTTGGCCGTGTCGAGGCCGCGGGCCTTGATCACCGCCGCCTCCCAGGTGGACGTGCCGAAGGGCAGGCTGCCGAGGCGAATCGTCGGCACGTCGGCGCGCGCCGCCCGCAGGCCGAGGCCACCGAGCAGGCCCCCGGCGAGCATCGCGCGCCGTGACAGCATCACGCCTTCTCCCATCGTATTGCGCAGTCTTCAGCGGCGGCAGACTGGAGTGCCGATCGAGCCGGACGCCATTGCCAAAAGGTCATAGGGCTCACACCGGTTTCCGTCCACCGCGGCAAACACGCTTGCGCGCAACCGGCCGCGGCGGCACCCTCGGCCGCGACGGCTTCATCGGAGATGGATCATGAGCGAGCGACGCGAGGGCGCACTGGACGACGCGACCGTGGAGGCGCGGCTGAAGGCCGAGCTGCCCGCCTGGCGGCTGGAGGACGGGTGGATCCGGCGCACCTACAAGACGTCCGGCTGGAAGAGCACCCTGATGGTGATCAACACGGTCGGTCACCTCGCCGAGGCGGCGTGGCACCATCCGGACATCACGGCCTCCTACGCCTGGGTCGAGGTCCGGCTGATGAACCACGCGGCCAAGGGCATCACCGACAAGGATTTCGCCCTCGCCCGGAAGATCGAGGAGGTCGTCTCCTGGCAGCCGGGCCTGGAGGGACAGGGGCTCGAAGGCACCCCGACCGATCCGCGCTTCGCCTACATCAAGTACGAGAAGTAGCGGCCGCCGCGTGCGTCACCGCGGCTCCTTCACCCGGCGGCACTCCGTCTTCAGGTAGGCGGTCTTGCCGATCTCCTCGCGCAGCTCGGTGCGGGCGATGATCTCCTGCCAGCCGGTGGCGCAGCCGAGTTCGTTGGCGACCCGGACCTTGCGGACCTCGAGCGCCTGGGCGTCCGTGCAGGAATCCTGGGCGATCCCGTTGGCACAGACCAGGACGACGGCGATGAAGGCGTTCATGGGCAAGACGGTCCTCGGTTCCGTCGCACCCTACGCGCGGGAGTACCGCCGGGTTTCCGGCGGTGCGGTCCAGCCCGCGTGAAACTTGGTCACGGTCGGCCCGCCCTGAGGGGGCGGAGGGGCGGGCCGACCGTTCCTCGCGGCGCCCGCGGGCGCCGCGATCGCGTGGTCCGGCCGATCAGCCGGCGCGGGCCGCCGGCGCGCCGCTCGTCTCCGGGCGGATGCGGTAGCAGCCGATGTAGAGGGCGGGCAGGAACAGGAGCGTCAGGAAGGTCGCCGCCAGGATCCCGCCGATCATCGCGAAGGCCATCGGCCCCCAGAACACCTCGCGGGCGATGGGGATCAGGCCCAGGCTCGCCGCGGCGGCGGTCAGGAGGATCGGCCGCATGCGGTGGTGGGTCGCCTCGAAGACCGCCTGCCAGGGCGCCATCCCCTCGGCCCGGAACTCCTCGATCTGGCTCACCAGGATCACCGCGTTGCGGATGATGATCCCGATGAGCGCCAGGATGCCCAGGATGGCGACGAACCCCATCGGCTTGTCGAACAGGAGCAGCGCCGGCACCACGCCGATCAGGCCGAGCGGCGCCACGGTGAAGACGAGGAGCATCCGGCCGAAGCTCTGGAGCTGCATCATCAGCAGGAACGCCATGGCCAGCAGCATGACCGGGACCACGGCCGCGATCGGGCCCTGGCCCTTGGCGGATTCCTCCACGGCGCCGCCGGTCTGGACCGTGTAGCCCTCCGGGAGCGCCTTGATGAAGGCGTCGAGGCCGGGCTGCAGGGCGGCCACGATGGTGGCCGGCTGGGTCGCGTCGTGGATCGTGGCGCGCACCGTCACGGTCGGGAGGCGGTCGCGGCGCCAGACGATCGGCTGCTCGAGATCGTAGCCGATCCGCGCGAAGGCGAGCACCGGCACCACCGTGCCGTTGGCGAGACCGACCTGCAGCGACTGCAGCGTGTCCAGCGAGGACCGCTCGGCGGCGCGGGCGCGGCCGACGACGTTGACGAGGTAGATCGAGTCCCGGACCTGCGTGATCGCCTGCCCGCCCTCGATCCCGTTCAGGATGCCGGCGACGTCCTGGCTGGTCACGCCGAGCTGGCGCGCCTTGTCCTGGAGGATCTCGACGCGCAGGACCTTGCCGGGCTCGTTCCAGTCGAAGGTCGGCACGTCGAGGCGCTTGTCGGCCGCGACCACGTTGGCGAGGTCGAGCGACAGGCGGCGCACCGTCTCCATGTTCGGGCCGCTGAGGCGGTACTGCACCGGCCGGCCCACGGGCGGCCCGAGGCTCAGGGGCTGCACCAGCACGTCGGTGCCGACGAAGTCGCGCAGGCCGATCGTCTGCAGGCGCGCCATCACGCGGTCGCGCACCTCCAGCGACTTCGTGACGATGACGATCTGGCCGAAGAACGCGTTGGCGAGCTGCTGATCGAGCGGGAGGTAGAAGCGCACCGCGCCCTCGCCGACGTAGGACGACCAGCTCGTCACGTCCGGATCGTCCTTCAGGTTCGCCTCGAACCGGTCCATCTGCGCCCGGGTCTCGGCGATGGTGGCGTTCTGCGGAAGGGTCAGGTCCACCAGCACCTCGGACCGGTCCGAGGACGGGAAGAACTGCTGCTGCACGTGACCCATCCCGACGATGGCCGCCGCCATCAGCCCGAGGCAGACCACCACCGTCGTCCAGTGCCAGCGCATGGCGAGCCGCAGCGCCCAGACGAACAGGCGCGTGAAGATCCCCTCCTTCTCCGTGTGGTGCTTCATGGTCTTCGGCAGGAGCGTGACGCCGACGAGCGGCGCGAACAGGACCGCCACGACCCAGGAGACCAGCAGCGAGGCCGCGATCACCACGAACAGTGAGTAGGTGTACTCGCCGGCGCCGGAGCCGTTGAAGCCGATCGGCAGGAAGCCCGCCACCGTCACGAGCGTCCCGGTCAGCATCGGGAACGCCGTCGACGTGTACGCGAAGGTGGCGGCCTTCCGCAGCGTATCGCCCCGCTCCAGGCGGGCCACCATCATCTCGACGGTGATCATGGCGTCGTCGACGAGGAGGCCGAGCGCGATGATCAGCGCGCCGAGGGAGATGCGCTGGAGGGTGACGTCCATGATCTGCATGACGACGAAGACGATCGCCAGCACGAGCGGGATCGACACGGAGACGACGAGGCCGGCCCGGACGCCGAGGCTCACGAAGCTCACCCCCAGCACGATGATGACGGCCTCGACCAGCGCCTGGGTGAAGCCGCCGACCGCGTGTTCGACCTGCTTGGGCTGGTCCGACACGAGATGGACGCCGACACCGAGCGGCAGGGTGGCCTCGATGGCGCGCATGCGCTCCTTCAGCGCCTCTCCGAAATGCAGCAGGTTGGCGCCCGGACGCATCGCGATGGCGAGGCCGATCGCGGGCTTGCCGTCCACCCGGAACAGCGGTGCGGGCGGATCCTCGTAGCCGCGGCTGATCTCGGCGATGTCGGCGAGGCGGAAGAAGCGGTCATTGACCCGCAGGTTGAAGTCCTGGAGCGAGGCCTCGGAGGCGAAGGAGCCGCTGACCCGCAGCGAGATGCGCTCCGGCCCGGCCTGCACCACGCCGGAGGCCGAGACCGCGTTCTGCGCCTGCAGGGCCTTGATCAGGGCCTGGAAATCGATGCCGTAGCCGGCGAGCTTCCGGGTGGAGAAGTCGAGGTAGATCGTCTCGTCCTGCGTGCCGATTAGCTGGGTCTTGCCGATATTGGGCACCCGCAGGACCTCGGTGCGGATGCCCTCGACGTAGTCGCGCAGCTGCCGGTGCGTCAGGCCGTCGGCCGTGAACGCGTAGATATTGCCGTAGACGTCGCCGAACTCGTCGTTGAAGAACGGACCCTGCACGCCCTCCGGGAACTGACCCTTGATGTCCCCGAGCCGCTTGCGGACCTGGTAGAAGGCCGGCTGGATCTCGTTCTTCTTCAGCGTGTCGCGGAACTGGACGAAGACTGTCGACGATCCGGGCGTCGTGTAGCTGCGGACGAAGTCGAGGCCGTTGAGCTGCTGGAGCTCCTTCTCGATCCGGTCGGTGACCTGATCGAGGGTGTCCTTGATGGTCGCGCCCGGCCACGTGGTCTGCACCACCATGGTCTTGATGGTGAAGGGCGGATCCTCCTCACGGCCGAGGCGGGTGTAGGCCATCAGGCCCGCGATCAGCGAGACCAGCATGAGGAACCAGACGAACGAGCGGTGCCCGAGCGCCCAGTCGGAAAGGTTGAAGTCCTTCACGCGAAAACCCCGTGCGGCCGGATCAGACGGCGCCGTCGGTCAGGCGCACGGCCTGGCCTTCCTTGATGACGTGGACGCCCGCGACCACGACGCGCTCGCCGGCCTTCAGGCCGGCGACGACCGCGACGCGGCCGTCCTCGGCGTTGTCCCGCGCCGCCACGGTGACGTCGCGGCGCGCTACCGACTTCCCGTCGGGCGAGACGACCCAGACCGAGCGGCGGTCACCGTCCTCGAGCAGCGCCGAGGCGGGCAGCAGGACGGTGGGCGCGACCTTGCGCATGAGCGACACGTTGATGGTCGCGCCGAGCCGGAAAGCCGGGCCGGGATCGTCCAGGGTGATCCGGATGCGCTTGGACCGCGTCCCCGACTCGGCGAGGGGCGCGATCTCGCGGACGCGCCCGCGCGCCGTCAGCTCCGGCGCGCTCTGGAGCGCGACGGTGAACACGCCGTCCGACGGCAGAGCCCCGACATGGGCCTCGGGAATGTCGACCACCGCCTCGCGGACGTCGGGCCGCGCCACGGTCACGACGCCCTGGCCGGCGCTGAGCACTTGGCCGACCTCGGCGAGGCGCTGGGTCACGACACCGTCGAACTCGGCCTTCAGCTCAGTGTAGCCCATCTGGTCGCGGGCCTTCTGGAGGCTCGCCATCGCCTGATCCACCCGGGCTCGGGCGGTCTCGCGCTTGGCGACAGCCTGGTCGAGCGTCGCCTGGGAGACGGCGTTGCCGGTCATCAGGCGCCGGGTCCGCGACTCCGCGGCCTCTGCGTTCTCGGCCTGCGCCTTCGCGTCGGCCAGGTCGGCCTCGGCGCGGGTCAGGTCGAAACGGGTCACGATGGTGTCGAGGGCCGCGAGGCGCTGGCCGCGGGTGACGAGGTCGCCGATCGTTACGTCCCGCGCGACCATGCGCCCGGGGATCTGGAAGCCGAGCTGCGCCTGGTAGCGCGGCTCGATCGTGCCGGCGAACGGCCCGAACGTGACGGTGTCGCTCGGTACGACAACCTGCGTCAGCACCGGACGGACCGGGGCCGCCGCGGCTTCGCCCCCCTCCTCGCCGTGACCGTTGCACCCGGCCAGTGCCGTCGCGAGGAGGCCCAGGACGAGATACGCGCGCGCCGTCATGGGCGGTCTCCGATCTCGGCGGCCGCGACCGTCTGGCCGGGACGCAGGAACTGGATGCCGGCGACGACCACGCGCTCGCCCGGCTCGACGCCGCGCTTCAGCGCGATGATATCGGGGCCGAAGCGATCGATCTCCACCGCGCGGACCGAGACGGTCTTCCGGTCCGGATCGTAGACCCACACCGAGGGCTTCCCGTCGTAGCGGTAGAGCGCCGACCAGGGCAGGATCACCGATTCGTGCGGCGCGAAGCGCCCGCGGCCGATCACGACGGCGCCGAGCCCCATGGCGGCGGGCGTCGACTTAAGGCCGATCTTGACCCGCACCGTGCCGCTGGCGGCATCCACGGTGGGAGAAATCTCCCGCACGGTCCCGACCGCGGTGACGGACGGGTCCGACTGCAGCGCCACCGCGACGGTGTCGCCGGCCGGCGGCTGGGCCAGCAGCGATTCGTAGACGTTGAAGACCGCGTCGCGGGGCCCGTCCTGCGCGACGACCAGCACGGTCTGGCCCGACTGGACCACTTGGCCGACCTCGAAGCTGCGGCTCGTCACCACGCCGGACACGCCCGCGCGCAGCTCGGTATAGGAGAACTGCTCCTGCGCGGTTCCCAGCGCCGCCTTGGCCGAGTCGACCGCCGCCTGCGTGGTGCGCAGCTCCTGCTCGGCGTTGTCGTAGGTCGAGCGGGTCGTGAAGCCGCCGGCCAGGAGCTGCTTCTGGCGCTCGTACGACATCTTCGCCTGCGTCAGCAGCGCCTCGGCCGAAGCCAGGGCGGCCTTGGCGTTGTCGAGATTCGCCTGCTGCGTCAGGGGTTCGAGGACGGCGAGGACCTGATTGGCCGAGACGTGGTCGCCGACCTCGACGCGCCGCTCGGCGACCTTCCCGTTCGTCCGGAACGAGACGTTGACCTGCGCCTGGGCCTGGACGTCGCCGGTCACCACCACGTCGAGCGCCATTGGTGTGCGACGCGCCTGCACGACCCGCACGCGCGCCACGGCGGAGTCGAGCGCCGTCTCGGGCGCGGCCTGGGCGCACCCGATCGACGCGAGCGCGGTTAACATCAGCAGCGCAGATGCGGATGGAAGGAAGGCGATGCGGTTCATGCGATCGACCGTGTCGGCGCGACTCGTGCGAATTGCGTGGCGCGTTCCTACGCCATCCGTTACATACCGTCCAGACGGTTTTTAGTGCAGGTCCGTGATGCAGGCGAAGCGACAGCGACTGGCGGCGCGCCCCGAGATCATCCTGGAGGCGGCCGCGGCCGTTCTCCTGAAGGGAGGCGTCCGCGGGCTGACCATCGACGCGGTCGCGGCCGAGGCCGGGCTGAGCAAAGGCGGCGTCCTGCACCATTACGCGTCGAAGGACGCCCTGGTGGGCGCGCTGGTCGCCCGCAAGCTCGCGGATGTGCGCGCGGAGATCGACGCCTGCGCGCGGGAGATACCGGCCGGCCCGTCGCAGCTTCCCAGGGCGATGGTGGCGCATATCCGCGGGCATTACTGCGACGACAACGAAGCGGCGCGCGCACTCCTCCTGGCATCGATGGAGTCACCGGAGGCGCAGAAAGACTTTCAGGCGTTCGTCGCGGATCAGCTGGACCAGCTCGGACGGATCGAGGGCGCTCCCCCGGGCGAGGGCTCCGTCCTGTACTTCGCCATCCTCGGTCTGTTCATGAGCCGGGCGCTGGGCTTCCAGCAACTCGACGAGGACGCCCTGGCGCCGATGCTCGAGGCCCTCGACCGCATCGCCGGGCGAGCCGGCGGCTAGATCCGGACGCTCAGGCCTGGAATGCGAGGACGGCGCGCGTCCCGGCGCTTCGAGGGGCATACGACAGGGCCGAGCGCAGGTTCGACGCCATGGCGCGCACGATGCGCGACCCGAGACCGGTGCCGCGGACCTCGCCCTCCCCGGTCCAGCCGATACCGTCATCCTCGACGGCGAGCAGCACGGTGTCGGCGGCGTCCCGCTCGACCGCGACGCGGATCTCGCCCGACGTGCCGACCGGGTAGGCGTACTTGTAGGCGTTGGTCACGAGTTCGGTCACGACAACGCCGACCGACACGGCCTTGTCGGTCGAGAGCCGCACCGGCGCGGCACGAAGGCGGATCGCGTGGTCGCGCCCGCTCGCCCGCATGGCGGCCTGCAACTCCTCGACCAAGCTCTGCAGGTAGGCGTCGAGCTCGACGGATTCGACGTCGTCGGACGTGTAGAGGCGGCGGTGGATGCCGGCGATCGCCGAGATCCGGGCCTGCATCTCGTCGAGCGCCGCCTTGGCGGCCGGGTCGGTGACGGCGTTGCGCTGCATGTGCGCCAGGGCGGCGACGAGGGCCAGGGAGTTGGCCACGCGGTGGTTGACCTCGCGCAGCAGCAGCTCGGCGCGGTCGCGCGCCTCGCGCATCTCGGCCTCGGCCCGCTCCTTGTCGCGCCGCAGGCTCTCCTGCCGGAGGGCGGTGGCGACGGCCTCGCCGAGCAGCTCGCGGAACTGACCCTGGACGTCCTTCCAGACGTAGTCCACCGCTCCGGCCTTCAGGGCCGCCACGGCGACGCGGCTGTCCTCGGAGCCGGTCACGTAGATGACCGGCGGCGCCTCGGGCAGCGCGCGGATCTCGGGCAGCAGGTCGAGGCCCGTCTGTCCCGGCATGTGGTGGTCGAGGGCGACGGCGTCGATCCCGCCCTGGGCGAGCCGCGCCAGCCCCGCCGCGCCGTCGGGACAGAGCTCGACCGCGTAGCCGCGCGCCTCGAGGGCGCGCCGGACCAGGCGGCCGAGGCCGGGATCGTCGTCGATGTAGAGGATGCGTGCCGCCGCGGCGGTGCCGTCCCCGCTGGCACGCCGAGCAGTCATGGGTTCTGCGGAACCTGCATGACCGAGAAGAACAGCCCGAGCTGGCGGATCGCGTTCGCGAAGCCGTCGTAGCTCACCGGCTTGGTGATGTAGACGTTGGCCCCGAGGTCGTAGCAGCGCTGGATCTCGCGGCTGTCGTCCGTCGTGGTCAGGACCACCACCGGGGACCGACGCGTGTGCGGGTTCGCCTTCACCTTCTCGAGGATGTCGAGGCCGGTCATGTCCGGCAGGTTGAGGTCGAGCAGGATCAGCAGGTGCCGTCGGGCGCTCGCCTCGCCGGAGCCGTCCGGCCCGAGCAGATAGTCCAGCGCCGAAGTGCCGTTGCGGAACGGCACGATGTCGTTGTTGACGCCGGCGCGTCGGATGTTGCGCTCGATCAGGCGCGCATGGCCCTCGTCATCCTCGATCATCACGATGCTGACGGGGTGCACGGGCCGCTCCACGCTCATTAGGCGGCGATGGGCGCCGGTTCGGGGTCGATCCGGACCGCTGTAGCTGTCCCGTGCGGCAAGGTCACGTCGAACGTCGTGCCCACACCGAGTTCTGAACGGATCTCGATCCGGCCCCCGAACGAGCGCACCAGCGCCTTCACGTGGGCGAGACCGATCCCCTCGCCCGGGCGGTCCTGGGCGCCCGATCGGCGGAAGAGTTCGAAGACGCGGGCATGGTCCCGCGCGGCGATCCCCCGGCCGTTGTCGGCGACGGAGAAGCAGACGCCGCGTTCGCCCACGGCCTTGGCCGTGACGGTGATCCGTCCGGGCCGGTTCGGGTCGAGGTACTTCACGGCGTTGTCCAGCAGGTTGCCGAAGACCTGCTCGATCGCGAGCCGGTCGGCGACGATCTCGGGCAGGTCGCGGGCGATCGTCACCGTGGCCCCGACCGCCTCCGCCTGATGCCGCTGGGCATCGGCCACGCCGCGGAGCACGCTCGTCATGTCGAGGGCCTCGGGCGAGAATTGTCGCCGGCCCTCTCGCGAGAGCTTGAGGATGGCGGCGATCAGCCCCTCCATCCGGTTCACCGCCGCCTTGATGAAGCCGAGCGCCTCGCCGAAATCGGCGTCGAGCCGCTCTGCCGCGGGGTGATCCCGGAGGGCCGCGGCGACCTCGGTCCGGGTCGCCTCCAGCTCGCTCGTGAATCCCATCACGTTGACCAGCGGCGCGCGCAGGTCGTGGCTGACGATGTAGGCGTAGCGCTGGATCTCCTCGTTGGACTCGCGCAGGTCGGCTTCGGCCTGACGCTGCTCGGTGATGTCCGTGTGGACGCCGACCCACTCGCGGATCTCGCCGCGCGCGTCGAGGACCGGGATGGCACGGATCGCGAAGTGTCGCCACGTCCCGTCGCGCACCCGAACCCGGTGCTCGTGGACGTAGGTGCGCCGCGCCCGGACGGTCGCGTTCCACGTCTCGACGGAGACCTCCATGTCGTCGGGATGGACCGCGTCGGCCCAGCCGTAACCCTGATACTCCGCCCGCGTCTGACCGGTGATCGCGCTCCAGCCCGGCTGCTCGCCGAGCATCCGGCCCGTCGCATCGTTGGTCCAGAGCACGCCGCGCACGGCCTGCACGGCGGCCCGGAACCGCGCCTCGCTCGCCTGGAGCTCGCGCTGCACGCGCTGCTGGTCCAGCGACGAGGCGAGCATCGCCAGGAACAGGATGAGGAACGTGGCACCGGCGACGTAGAGGGCGAGGTTCTGCTGAGCCGGAGCGCCGGTCACCGCGTGGGCGGTGTGGGCGCCGCCCGCCTCGGCGGTGATCGTCGCCGCCGCCATGCCGGTGTAGTGCATGCCCGCCACCGCGAGGCCCATCACGCAGGCCGCGACGAGCTTCTGCCAGACGCCGTGTTGCCGGAAGGAGAGCCACAGGGCGGCGGTCGCCGCGGTCACGGCGATCGCCACCGAGAGCGCGATGATCGCCGGGCTATAGGCGAGGTCGCCGGGGATCCGCAGCGCCGCCATGCCGGTGTAGTGCATGCCTGCGACGCCCAGGCCCATCAGCGGGCCGGCGACGAGAAGGCTGCCGGTCCCCTCGCCGACGCGCGCCACCCACAGGAAGGCGGCGCCGGTCGCCGCGACGGCGATCGCGAGGGACAGGAGCGTGAGTCCGGTATCGTAGGCGGCCGGCAGGCCCATCTCGAAGGCCAGCATGCCGATGAAGTGCATCGACCAGATGCCCCCGCCCATGGCGAGGGCGGCGCCGGCGATCCACGGCCAGCGCGGTCCCGCGACGGGCCCGCGGATCCGCGCGCCCAGGTCCAGCGCGGTGTAGGACGCGAAGACCGCGAGGCCGATCGACAGGGCGACCAGCGCCGGATTGTAGCCAGTATGGACCATCGACTGCGATCGACGCGTGAAGGAGCCTTCTCGCGATGTATCCCGGGTGATCCGTCGGCGCTATCGCGATTCCGAGACGCATGAAGCTCCCGAACATCGAGCCGCGTCGGCGAGCACCGAGACCGGCGCCGGGACCAGAACGGATCGGCCACCGCGATCGGCATCCCGGTGCGCGCCACACAGGCTCAGGCAAGCAGGGTCAGCGATGATGCACCGCGACTCCCGTCAGACGAGACCGGCAGACAGGATGCGCGCCAGAGGCTGGATGACGGCGACGCTGGCATCCCGGCCGGAATGCCTCGGTGGACAGGCGCGTATCGCCGCCGCTGCGCGGCCGAGCCGCGTCGAAAAAAAACGCGTTCGTCACACAGCGACGGTCTCTCCCGGCGGGCGCGCGCGTTCTAGGTTCTGTCGATCGCTCAACGCGAATGCAGGTTCATGAACGGACACGCCGCGGCACCATTTCCGGACGACCTGCGCGAAGCCCTGGCGCAGGCTCTGTACGATTGCGAGCGGACGGACGGGGAGGATCGCGCCGCCTGGACCGACACGGACCTTGAGACCCGGCACCCGGGCCTGCGCGAGCGCTATCGCCGATCCGCCGACGCCCTGGCGGCCGGTCCGCTCGCGGACCTGATGGCCGCCCGCCATGCCGACGAGGAGGAACTGCGGGTGCTGCGCCGGCAGCGGATGTCGCCCGAGCGCGAGCGGGAGCTGCTGGAGGCGAACAACCGCCTCGTCGCCCGCGCCGAGGCCGCCGAGACGGCGCGGCACACCGCGGAGGAAGCGCTCGCGACGCTGCGCCGCGAGCGGGATGTCGCGCGGGAAGCCGAGGCGTTCTGGCAGCAATTCGCCTTCGACGCCGACGATCTCGCGACCCGGCGCCTCATCGAGCAGACCGACGCCCGCGCCGAGGCCGAGCGGCGGGCGATCGAGGAGCGTTGCCGACGGGAACGCGCGGAGGCGGCGCTGCGCCTGTTCGCCGACCGGGCCGACGTCATGCCCAAGGAGGGATGGGCGTCGGAACTAGCGAAGGCCAATCGCGACATCCCGCTCTGGTGGTTCCACGCGGCCCGCGTCGCCCTCGAGCCGCCGGACCTGTCCCGACCGACCGAGGGCGGCGAGGCCTGAACGCCTCAGGCCGCCGCGGGCTGCTTCGCGGGCGTGTCGCGGAACAGAGCCGTACAGCCGGAGCCGCGATGCATGCTCAGGATCGACGCGCGGTCGATCTCCGGGTGCGTCTTAAGCACCTTCTGAACGCAGGCGAGCACCCGCTCGTACTGCGCGGCGTCGTAATTCGGTTCGAGCGGGCTGACGGCGATGTAGGTCTCGACCACCAGGACGCGCTCGGCGCGGTCGTGGGCGACGTCGACGGCGATCCAGGACGACTTGATCAGGCTGGTGCTGGCGAGCATGGGCGTTCCTCGTGCAGCGTTGCATCGTTTCACCCACGGCCGCGGCGCGTTTTTCATCCCGCGGCTGGGGCAATTTTGGCGAAATCATGGACCGCCTGTCGGCGAATGCCAAGGGGTCGCCGCCCCGGACCCCATGCACGCTGTGCAGCGTGTTGAGCGCGAGCCCGCACCGGCTTACGGTCGGCCATCGGCCGCTGCCGGAGGTGTCCACAATAGGCACTCGCATCCGGCAAATGGCATGTGGTATACAAATTGGCGGACTCGTCACCCCGGGTCCGCGTGACGGTGTCGCGATACGACGGGACCGCGCTGTGGGAGGGAGAACAGACATGATCCGTTCGAGGATGGAAGGCCCCTGCCCCGCAGTCGCGGCACGCGCGTCACGGGCCCGTGCAGGCATCGAACCGATATCCCGCGCGGCCTGAGCCGCCCTCCGACATCCCCAAACCGACTCCAGCTCCGAGACCGATCATGACCAAGGCCCTCGAAGGCGTCCGCATCCTGGACTTCACCCACGTTCAATCCGGCCCGACCTGTACGCAGCTCCTGGCTTGGTTCGGCGCCGACGTCATCAAGGTCGAGCGGCCGGGCGCGGGGGACGCCACGCGTCAGCAGCTTCAGGACATCCCGGACGTGGACAGCCTCTATTTCACGATGCTGAACCACAACAAGCGGTCGATCACGCTCGACTCGAAGAACCCGAAGGGCAAGGAGGTCCTCTGGCGGCTGATCAAGGAATGCGACGTCCTGGTCGAGAATTTCGCGCCCGGCGCCCTCGCCCGCATGGGCCTGACCTGGGAGAAGATCCACGAGGTCAACCCGCGGATGATCCTGGCCTCCGTGAAGGGCTTCGGTCCGGGCCGCTACGAGGATTGCAAGGTCTACGAGAACGTCGCGCAGTGCGCCGGCGGCTCCGCGTCGACGACGGGCTTCCGCGACGGAATCCCGATGGTGACGGGCGCGCAGATCGGTGATTCCGGCACCGGCCTGCACCTAGCACTCGGCATCGTCACGGCGCTCTACCACCGGACCCAGAGCGGCCTCGGCCAGAAGGTCGACTGTGCCATGCAGGACGGCGTGCTCAACCTCTGCCGGGTCAAGCTGCGCGACCAGCAGCGTCTCGCGCACGGGCCTCTCAGGGAGTACAGCCAGTTCGGCGAGGGCATCCCGTTCGGCGAGGCGACCCCGCGTGCGGGCAATGATTCCGGTGGCGGCCAGCCGGGCCGGATCCTGCGCTGCAAGGGCTGGGAGCAGGACCCGAACTCCTACATCTACGTCATCACCCAGGCCGCCGTCTGGGAGCCGATCTGCGACATCATCGGTGAGCCGGATTGGAAGACCGATCCGAACTACGCGACCCCGAAGGCCCGCCTGCCGCATCTCAACGAGATCTTCACGCGGATCGAGGCCTGGACGATGAAGGTGTCGAAGTTCGAGGTGATGGACACCCTGAACAAGTACGACATCCCCTGCGGCCCGATCCTGTCGATGAAGGAGATTGCCGAGGACGAGTCCCTGCGGAAGACCGGCACCATCGTGGAGGTCGATCACCCGACCCGCGGCAAGTACCTGACGGTCGGCAACCCCATCAAGCTGTCGGCGAGCCCGAGCGAGGTCACCCGCTCGCCGCTCCTTGGTGAGCACACCGACGAGATCCTGCGCTCCGTGCTCGGCTACTCCGAGGCCGAGGTCGGCGAGATCGCCGAGTCCGGCGCGATCGGCGCGGTCCAGAAGATCGCGGCGGAGTGATCGGTCTCCGGCGATCCGGGGGCGAGATCCCGGATCGCCGATGTTACAATCCGGGGGCGTGCGTGAAGCGCGGCCCCGGATTCCGGGTGACGCCGTTCGACAGCCGGGGCACGGTCGCGCCGCCGAGCCCGCGTTCGGTTTGTTTCTCCCCGGCCCCGCTCAGGGTCCGGATGACACCCAGGAGCCCGCATGCGCATCGCCTTCATCGGTCAACAGGATTTCGGAAAAGCGGTCCTGGAGGCGTTCCTCAAACGAGGCGATGAGGTTGCGGCGGTGTTCTGCGCGCCCGAGAAGCCCGGTGCCAAGCCGGATGTCCTCAAGACGGCGGCCGTCGAGAAGGGGCTGACGGTTTTCCAGTTCCCCAGCCTGAAGAGCCCCGAGGCCGAGGACGCCATGCGCGGCCTGAACGCCGATATCGGCGTCATGGCCTACGTGCTCCAGTTCGCGCCGCAGAGCTTCGTCAACATCCCGAAGCACGGCACCATCCAGTATCATCCGAGCCTGCTGCCGCGTTACCGGGGCCCGTCCTCGATCAACTGGCCGATCGCCCGGGGCGAGTTGCAGACCGGCCTGACGATCTTCCGGCCGACCGACGGCCTCGACGAGGGGCCGGTGATCCTGCAGAAATCCTGCCCGATCGGCGCCGACGCGACCCTGGGCGACGTCTACTTCGACAACCTGTTCCCGATGGGCGTCGAGGCCATGCTCGAGGCGGCCGACCTCGTCGTGGCCGGCCAGCATGTCGAGATCGATCAGGACGAGGACGCCGCGAGCTACGAGGGCTGGTTCCGCGGCGCCGAGGCGGAGATCCACTGGTCGGCCCACGCCGAGCAGATCTACAACCTGATACGCGCGGCGAACCCGGCGCCCGGTGCCTGGACCACGCACGACGGCAAGAAGCTCCAGATCTTCGATTGCAGCCTGCATCGGATCCGCAAGCTCGCCGACGTCGTCGGCAAGCCCGGCGAGGTGATCGCCGTCGACGACGAGGGCTTCAGCGTCTGCGCGCAGGGCGGGCGGCTCGAGATCCGCAAGGTCAAGGCGGAGGGCGGCAAGAAGGTCGCGGCCGCCGAGTACGCCCGGGAGGCCGGGCTGGCGGTCGGTCAGTTTCTCGGGCGCTAGGTCACCCGCGCGTCAGGTCGTCTCCGGCGCGGTCGGCCGCGCCGCATTCAGACCGTAGCCGCGGAAGCGCTCGACCGTCGTGCCGATCTCGTCGTCGGACAGGATGATCGGCGTCCCGATCTGCCGCGCGACGGCGTATTGCTGGCAGAGCGTCTCCAGCTCGACGGCGAGCCACAGGGCCTTCTCCAGGCTCGCCCCGGCCGCGATCATGCCGTGATTGGCCAGGAGGCAGACGTTGCGGTCGACGAGCGCCGCGAGGGCGAGGTCCGAGAGTTCCGCGGTGCCGTAGGGCGCATAGGGCGCGCAGCGTACCGTCGGGCCGCCGAAGGCCGCGATCATGTAGTGGATCGCCGGGATGGCCTCTCCGCAGATCGCGAAGGCGGTGCAGTAGACCGGATGCGCGTGGACCACCGCGTGGAATTCCGGACGGGACGCGAGGATGTCCCGGTGGAAGCGCCATTCCGATGACGGCTTCCGATCCGGCGCGTGGGTGCCGTCGAGACCCATCCGGACCACATCGTCCAGTCCGATCCGATCCGTGGGCACGCCCGACGGGGTGATCAGGAGCCCGTCGCGGAAGCGCACCGAGACATTGCCCGACGTGCCGCGGTTCAGCCCCTGTGCGTCGAGTGCCCGCGCCGCCGCCACGACGCCCTCGCGCGCGATCCGCTCGTCCCTGTCCATGCCCGATCTCCGGAAGGCCCGGTTCCCGGTATGCAGGAAGCCCGGCGCCGTAAAGACGGCGCCGGGCTCATTCGCTTCGGTTCGGCGCCGCGGCGCCGAGCGATCGGGGCCTGCTACTGCGCCAGCACCGGCGCGAGGCCCGCCTCGGGCTTCTTGGTGTAGGCGGCGCGCATCGGCTTGAGGACGAACAGCGCCAGCAGGGCCGCGAGGATGTTGAGGGCCGCGGCCGCGAGGAACACCGTGTGCCAGCTTCCGGTCATGGTCGTGAGCACGCTGGTGTAGGGAACGATCAGCGCCGCGGTGCCCTTGGCCGTGTAGAGCAGCCCGGCATTGGTCGCCGCGTACTTCGAGCCGAACGTGTCGCCGCAGGTCGCCGGGAACAGCGAGTAGATCTCGCCCCACGCGAAGAACACGAGACCGGTCAGCAGCACGAAGGCGATCGGGTTCTGGCCGAACTGGCTCAGCGCGTAGATGCCCAGGCCCTCGATCGCGAAGGATAGGAACATCGTGTTCTCGCGGCCGATATGGTCGGAGACCCAGCCGAAGAACGGGCGCGTCACGCCGTTGAGAACCCGGTCGAGCGTGGCCGCGAAGGTCAGCGCCGGCAGCGTAATCCCCAGGAGCGAGACCGGGACGTCGGCGATCTTGAAGTCCTTGGCGATCGGGCCGAGCTGCGCGGTGGCCATCAGGCCGCCGGCGGCCATCATGACGAACATCGCGTACATGACCCAGAAGATCGGGGTGCGGACCATCTCGGAGGGCTTGTAATCCCGCTTCGACTGGCTGACCCGGGCGACTTCCGGAACCTGGCCCTTGGCCGGCGCGCGCAGGAACAGGGCGATCAGCATGACGATCACGCCTTGCCCGATCCCGAAGTAGAAGAAGGCCGCCTCGTAGCCCTGGGACTTGATCATCGCCTGGATCGGCACGACCGTGAGTGCCGAACCCGCGCCGAAGCCCATGGCGGTGATGCCGGCGGCCAGGCCGCGGCGGTCGGGGAACCACTTCAGCGAGTTGCCCACGCAGGTCCCGTAAACCGCGCCTGCACCGGTGCCGCCGATCGCGGCCGCGATATAAAGCACGGTGAGCGAGTCCGCGTAGGAATTGATCACCCACGCGACGGCGCAGAGCAGGCCGCCGAACAGCGTGACGATGCGCGGACCGTACTTATCCACGAACCAGCCCTCGATCGGGACCAGCCACGTCTCGGTGACGACGAACAGCGTGAACGCCACCTGGATCGCCGCGCGATCCCAGCCGTGCCGCTCCTGCATCGGGCTCACGAAGAAGGTCCAGCCGTACTGCATGTTTGCAATCATGCACATGCAGACGACGCCGAAGGCGAGTTGCAGCCAGCGGCCGCGCCCAACCGGTTTGACGATCTCGGACATACCGTTCCCTCTTGGCAGTATTCTTGTCGGCGTTCGCGCTCGAGCCGGGCTTATGCCCTGCCACGGCGCAGCTTGTCAGAACAACGTGATCGGAATTCTTCGAAAAATTCTTGGCCCGCAGGCAAATAATCTCTGCAGTACAGCAGCATCCGTCGCCGAGTCGGCCTTGATGTCCGATGGTCGACGGTATGCCAGCAAAATGGTGCTGATTTAATCCCGGGGTGTCAATCAAACCTGCAAAAAAACACAGGTTCGCGACCGGGGATTAAATCGCCTTCCCGAACGTATCTCGCTAGGCGACGGGTGATGGCCGCGCCGCGGCCAATTTTTCAGGTGCCGAGCGCCGGCAATGGTCACAGGTCTGTGGGACCGCTCCGCGATCGACTAGGATCTCGCAAAGGTTTGGGTTAGGTCGTTTGAGAGCGCACGACAGAGAATGCGTGCGAGACATCATGCGTGTGAGCTGACTGGACGAGGGATGTCGAATTCCGAACCGCTGAGCGTGAAGCCCATCGTCGCCAGCTCCAGTCTCCGGACATTGGCCTACGAGGCGCTCAAGACGGCCATCACCAACATGGACATCTACGGGCGTCCGGACGAGGTGCGACTCGACGAGCGCAAGCTGTCGCAGGATCTCGGTGTCAGCCGCACCCCGGTGCGGGAGGCCCTGACGGTTCTCGAGCAGGAAGGCTTCGTCCGCTCCGAGGCCCGGCGCGGCGTCTTCGTGATCAAGAAGAACAAGCGCGAGATCGTCAGCATGATCCACGCCTGGACGGCGCTGGAGAGCATGGCGGCACGACTCGCCTGCGCGCGCGCCACCGACGGCCAGCTCCGCTCGCTGCGCGAATCCTTCCCCGAGTTCTTCGAGGGCCAACCGTCCGAACACATGGACGAGTATTCGGACGCGAACATCCGATTTCATCAGCGGATCATCGCGCTGGGTCACTGCGAGGCGATCGCCGATCTGACCAGCAATTTGCTCATGCACGTTCGCGGCATCCGCAGCACCGCGCTCCGGCAAGGCGATCGGGCGGAGCGCTCCATCCGGGAGCACGTCGCCATCATCTCGGCGCTCGAAGCCCGTGATGCCGATCTCGCCGAGAGACTCGTGCGCGAGCACGGTCTGGGTCTCGCGCAGCACGTCGACACCTACGGCGATTATCTGGATTGAGCGACCGTTCACTCCTCGCCTCACGGATCGTCCGGCCCGGACGGCACCTCGTGCCTGTGCGGCATGATGATGGGCCGAGGGCGCGAGCGGCGCTCGGGGGGAACCCTCCATCGCCGCGCCGGCTATCACGCGAGCTCAGCACGCGCCTGAATATAAATCGCGCGCAAGCGTTGATGCACTGCAGAACATGTTCGGCGAGGCCACGACCTTTCAAAGCTGATCAGTTGTGCATTTTTATGCATGACTGGGCAACAATCCGAACTTGGTGGGCTCGATCTGCGCGCCCCATGCATGTTCGACATAATCGGTATTCGTAATCTGGCATACCAAGTTGCGCAGCAGCATGGCACGCATTGCGTCGCAACATGAGGCGGTTTCAGACCGCGCCGGAGAATCCGATGATCGCCAGCTTCCTCGTCATCTTTGTCGCCTTCGCCGCCTGCCAGGCGCTGCTCACCGTCAAGTTCGCGGACTTCCTCTCCGCCGACCGTGCCCGGACTACTGTCGAGCCGACTGCCGACGTCGCGAACGCCAAGCTCGCCTGAAGTCAGAGTTGGATCCGCGATACCAGAGAGTGCGTAGGGGTAACGCTTTCCTCAAATTTTACGCGTAGGGTGAACCGATCGTTGACCGTGCGGGCGAGGAGCTACCGCGTTGGCCCTCGGCGCAGCCTCGGTTTTCTCGGACGGCCCCTTCGTCCTCCTCGTATCGGACCGCCCGTCCGAACGGTCGGCCCTTGAGCGTGCCATCGCGCTCGTGATGAACTGCTGGGCGATCCCGCCCGGCGCGCCGCTACCGTCAGGCCGCCCGCACCTCGTCATCCTCGACCTGCCGCCGGCCCAGACGGCCAGAGTGCAGTCGACCCTCCCCCACCACGGACCGCCGGTTCCGCGCCTCGTCCTCGTGCGCGGCGAACCCATGCCGGCTACCCGCTATCTGCGTCAGCTGCCGGCCGCCTCGCCCCGGCAACTCGTTCTGGCGAACGTCTTCGCCATGATCGAGGAGGCGACGCGGTCCGCAGAGCTGCGGCAGCGCCGGCTCCTGGAGCGCGTCTCGGGCGCGACCGCCGTCGTCGCCGAGATCTTCGACAGCGCCGCCCTCGGGGCCCGGCTGCAGCGCGCCGACGCGGATCGCGGGACCGAGCTCGTTCTGGCGGCCATCTCCGAGGTCGGGATCTCCGAGTGGCTCGCCGAGGTCTGGCGCCACGAGATCGGCGTCTATCAGCACACCCTCGGCGTCGCGGGCCATGCCGCCACGTTCGGCTCGCAGATCGGGCTCGGTCAGACCGATCTCGCGCTGCTGGTGCGGTCGGCGCTCCTGCACGACATCGGCAAGGCGCGCATCCCCGTGGAGATCCTCAACAAGCCGGGGCCGCTCAACGCCGAGGAATTGCGGCTGATGCAGCGCCATCCCGACATCGGCGCCGATCTGCTCCGGGCGCACGGCGATTTCGAGGACGCGGTGATCGACGTGGTCCGCCACCACCACGAGCGTCTGGACGGGAAAGGATATCCCGATCGGCTGTCCGGCCCCGCGATCTCCGACCTCGTGCGGATCGTGACGATCTGCGACGTGTTCTCCGCGCTGACCGAGCGGCGGACCTATCGGCAGCCCGCCTCGCCCGCCGAGGCGCTGTCGATCATGACCGACAGCGCCGGGCATCTGGATCCGGATCTCCTGCGGGCCTTCGCGCCCTCCATGCTCAAAGGCAGCGCTCTGGCGGCCTGAATCCGCAGCGTGAATTCGCGGCCTGATCCGCGGCCGGGCGTGGCTCTGGCGCCACGCCGGTCGGCGGGATCCTGCCGGCTCGCCGCGCGCCGCGCTTTCGCCGCAACCGCGCCGGAGGGAAGCGATCCCGTCTCACGCAACGCCGTTCGGACCGTGCCCAAACTCAGTCGCGCCATCGCCGCCGCCTTCCTGCTGGCCCTCGCCGGGTGCGGCGGTCTCTCGGTCCTGCCCGAGTCCTCTGTCGAGAACGCGACGCACACCGCCGTGCTCGACGAGGTCGCGGCCGCCGCGGCGATCTCGGCCTACCGGGTCCAGCACGGCCTGAGCCCGGTCGTGGTCGACCCGGCTCTCGTGAAGGCGGCCGCCTTCCAGGCCGGTAACAACGCCCGGCGCGGCCAGCTCAGCCACGACGTCGGCGGCAGCTTCACCTCGCGCATGGCGTCGGCCGGTCTCGCGAGATCCTGGGCGGCCGAGAATCTCAGCGCCGGCTCCGAGACCCTGGAACAGGTGCTCGCCCGCTGGAAGGCGAGCCCCGAGCACAACAAGAACATGCTGCTCCCGCAGATCCGCAGGATCGGGATCGCCCGGGTCGATGCACCCACGACGCGGTACAAGCGCTTCTGGGCGCTCGTGATGGCCGGGACCTGACGCCGGGGCGTCTCAGGGTTCGGACGGCGCGAGATCGACGATCCGGAGCTGGGCCCGCTCGGCGCCGCGCCAGCGGTCGCAGGACAGGGTCCCGGCCACGTGCATCTCCCGGCCGATCCCGTTCAGGAGGGCGAGGCCGAGCGGCCGTTCGGCCGCGCGGAAGCAGATCGCCCCGACCACCTGACCGTCGCGGCTGCGCAGTCGCGCCCTGACATGGTTCGAGCCGACCACGCCGGCATCGACGAGGCGATGCCGGCCCAGCGCGAAGAGCGGCTCGGGCGCGCCCTGGCCGAACGGGCCGGCCTGCTGCAGCAGCCGGACCGTCTCCGCGGTGGCGCCGCCGGCGCTGAGGCCGCCGTCGATCAGCAGGGCGTCGGCCGCGCGGGCCACCGCGACGCTCGCCCCGAGCAGCATCGCCAGGTGCGCCTCGAAGCGCGGGATGTCGTCGGCCCGCACGGTGACGCCGGCCGCCATGGCGTGGCCGCCGCCCTTGCTGGCGAGCCGGGCCTCGACGCAGGCGCGGACCGCGAGCCCGAGATCCGCGCCCGGGATCGAGCGCCCAGAGCCCGTGGCGGTGCCGTCCGGGCGGATCGCGAACGCGAAGGCCGGGCGGTTGAAGCGCTCCTTCAACCGCGAGGCGATGAGGCCGACGATGCCGGGGTGCCACTCGGCGCTGGCGGTCACCAGCACGGTGCGGGCCGGATCCAGCGTCAGCGCCCGGTCCATCTCGGCCTCGGCCTCCTGGACGGCCTGCGCCTCGATCGCCTGGCGCTCGCGGTTCAGCCGATCGAGGTCGGCGGCGATCCGGGCCGCCTCGCTCGGGTCCGCCGTGGTCAGCAGGCGGGCGCCCAGTGCCGAATCGCCGATGCGGCCCCCGGCATTGATGCGCGGCCCGAGGACGAAGCCGAGGTGCCAGGCTTCCGGCGGCTCGCCGAGCGAGGCGGCGTCCAGCAGCGCTGCGAGCCCGGTGCGGCCGCGATGGCGCATCACCGTGAGGCCCTGGGTCACGAAGGCCCGGTTGAGGCCCGTGAGGGGCACGACGTCGGCAACGGTCGCCAGGGCGACGAGATCGAGGGCGTCGGTGAGCTGCGGTTCGGGACGATGGCCGCCGAAGAAGCCGTCCTGCCGCAGGGCGCGGTTCAGCGCGACCAGGGTCAGGAACACGATGCCGGCGGCGCAGAGATGGCCGAGGCCCGAGAGGTCGTCGAGGCGATTCGGGTTGACCACGGCGCGGGCCGGCGGGAGCACCTCGGAGGCCGCGTGGTGGTCGAGGACGATGACGTCCAGGCCGGATTTCTCGGCCTCCTCCAGGGGCGCGTGGCCGCTCGTCCCGCAATCGACGCAGACGAGGAGCGTCGCGCCCTCGGCCGCGAGCGCGGTGATCGCCGCGATGTTGGGTCCGTAGCCCTCGGTGATCCGGTCGGGAATGTGGATCGGCGCGCGCAAACCCAGCTCGCGGAGGTATCCGGCGAGCAGGGCCGCGCTCGCGGCGCCGTCGACGTCGTAATCGCCGAAAACCGCCACGGTCTCCCCGCGCTTCACCGCCCGAACGAGTCGGCGGACGGCCGCCTCCATGTCGAGCAGAGTGTCCGGATCCGGCATCAGGTCCCGCAGGCGCGGCGCGAGGTGGCGGGGCGCCGCCTCCGGTACGATCCCGCGTCCCGCGAGCACCCGGGCCAGCAGTTCCGGCAGGCCGTGGGCCTGGACCATCTTAGCGATGTGATTCTGGACGGCCGCGCCGCCGCAGCGCTCCTGCCAGCGCCGGCCGGTCACGGAGGCGGCCACACCCAGGAAGGGCGGCAATTCGGCGAGGAGCGGAGCGGACGACACGGGCGCCACCCTACACCGGCCGGCGCGAGGAATCTTGCGCCCCGCCGCAACAGCGACGGTGAACCCGATCGCCACAACGAGAAAGGGCGGGCATCGCTGCCCGCCCCTCGACGCTGCCGGAGACCTGAGTCTCAGAGCGACTTCAGCACGCTGTCCACGACCTTCTTGGCGTCGCCGAACAGCATCATGGTGTTGTCGCGGAAGAACACCTCGTTCTCGACACCCGCGTAGCCGGAGCCCATGCCGCGCTTGATGAACAGCACGGTCTTGGCCTTCTCCACGTCGAGGATCGGCATGCCGTAGATCGGCGAGGCCTTGTCGGTCTTGGCGGCCGGGTTGGTGACGTCGTTGGCGCCGATCACGAAGGCGACGTCCGCCTGCGGGAACTCGCCGTTGATGTCCTCCAGTTCGAAGACCTCGTCGTAGGGCACGTTGGCCTCGGCGAGCAGCACGTTCATGTGGCCCGGCATGCGGCCCGCCACCGGGTGGATGGCGTACTTCACGTCGACGCCCTCCTTCTTCAGCATGTCGGCCATCTCGCGCAGGGAGTGCTGCGCCTGGGCGACCGCCATGCCGTAGCCCGGGACGATGATGACCCGCTCGGCGTTCTTCATGATGTAGGCCGCGTCGTCGGCCGAACCCTGCTTCACGGGCCGGGTCTCGACCTGGCCGGTGCCGGCCGCGGCGGTGTCGCCACCGAAGCCGCCGAGGATCACCGAGATGAACGACCGGTTCATCGCGTGGCACATGATGTAGGACAGGATCGCGCCCGAGGAGCCGACCAGCGAGCCGGTGATGATCAGCGCGAGGTTGCCCAGGGTGAAGCCGATGCCGGCCGCCGCCCAGCCCGAGTACGAGTTGAGCATCGACACGACCACCGGCATGTCGGCGCCGCCGATCGGGATGATGATCAAGCCGCCGAGCACCAGCGAGGCGATGACGATCAGCCAGAAGATCGCCTTCGACTCGGTACCGATGAACAGGGCGATCAGCAGCACGAGGCCGGCGGCCAGCAGCGCGTTGATGAGGTGGCGCTGAGGCAGCATGATCGGCTTGCCGGACATGCGCCCGTCGAGCTTGGCGAAGGCGATCACCGAGCCGGTGAAGGTGATGGCGCCGATGGCCACGCCGAGCCCCATCTCGAACAGCGACTGCTTGTGGAAGTGCCCGTTCTCGATGATGCCGAATGCCTGCGGTGCGTAGAGGGCGCCCGCGGCCACGAAGACGGCTGCGAGGCCGACCAGCGAGTGGAAGGCCGCCACGAGCTGCGGCATCGCGGTCATCGGCACGCGCTTGGCGATCACCGCGCCGGCGCCGCCGCCGAGCCCTAAGCCCAGCAGGACGAGGATCCAGGCGCCGGCACCCGCCGGCGGGTGGCCGACCAGCGTGGTCAGGATGGCGAGCCCCATGCCGACCATGCCGTACAGGTTGCCCTGCCGGGAGGTCGTGGGGTGCGAGAGCCCCCGCAGCGCCATGATGAACAGGACGCCGGCGACGATATAGAGAAGGGAGGAGACGTTCTCTGACACCGGCTCAGCCCTTCTTCTTGTACATGCCGAGCATGCGCTGCGTGACGAGGAAGCCGCCGAAGATGTTCACGCTGGCGAGCACGATGCCGATGAAGCCGAAGAACCGGGCGAGGCCCGTGCCCTTCTCGATCAGCGGAACGCCGACCGCCAGGATCGCGCCGACGATGATCACCGACGAGATCGCGTTGGTCACCGACATGAGCGGGGTGTGCAGGGCCGGGGTCACCGACCAGACCACGTAGTAGCCGACGAAGATCGCCAGCACGAAGATCGCGAGCCGGAACACGGTCGGATCGACCGCGCCGCCGGTGGCGGCGCTGAGCCCGTGGCCCATGCCGTCGGCGATGACCTGCGCCTGGTCGGCGGCGTTGCGCGCCACCGCGGCCGCCGCGCGCGCGGCGTCGGCCAGCACGCGAGCCTGATCGGCCGCCTGATCGGGAGGGACGATGACGTTTGCCATTCTGCTACTCCTCTCGGCCAGGCTTCACTGCGCGCCCGCCGGGGTGGCCGCACCGGACGCCTTGCTGGCCTCCGACTTGGCCAGCCCCACGGAGGCGGCTTCCGAGGCTGCGCCATCGATCTTGGGCTGGAAGGATGCGTGGACGACCGAGCCGTCTCGGGTGAGGTTCGTGGCCTTCACCAGCTCGTCGTCCCAGTTGATGGCCAGCGCTTTCGACTCCTTGTCGATCAGGGTCTCGACGAAGGCGTAGAGGTTGCGCGCGTAGAGGCTCGACGAGGTGGCGGCGAGCCGCCCCGGCACGTTGACATGGCCGACGATCTTCACGCCGCGATCGTTCGTGACGACCTCACCGGCCTTGGCGCCGGCGACGTTGCCACCGCGCTCCACCGCGAGATCGACGAGGACCGAACCCGGCTTCATCGACGCCACCATCTCCTCTGAGACCAGCTTCGGCGCCGGCCGGCCCGGGATCAGCGCGGTGGTGATGACGATGTCCTGCTTGGCGATGTGGCCCTTGACCAGCTCCGCCTGCTTCTTCTGGTACTCGGCCGACATCTCCTTGGCGTAACCGCCGGCCGTCTCGGCCTGCTTGAATTCGTCGTCCTCGACGGCGACGAATTTGGCGCCGAGCGATTCGACCTGCTCCTTGGTGGCGGGCCGGACGTCGGTGGCGGTGACGACCGCGCCGAGCCGGCGGGCTGTCGCGATGGCCTGGAGGCCGGCCACGCCGACGCCCATGACGAAGACGCGGGCGGCCGGCACGGTGCCGGCGGCGGTCATCATCATCGGCATGGCCCGCCCGTACTCGGCGGCGCCATCGACGACCGCGCGGTAGCCGGCGAGATTCGCCTGCGAGGACAGGACGTCCATCACCTGCGCGCGGGTGATGCGGGGCATCAGCTCCATGGCGAAGCCGTCGATCCCGGCCTCGGCCATCGCCTTGAGGGCGCCCTCGTTGCCGTAGGGGTCCATGATCGCGATCACGGTGGCACCGCGCTTCAGCTGCGGCAGCTCCTCAGCACTCGGGCGCCGGACCTTGAGCACGAGGTCGGCGTCCCCGGCAGCATCGGCGGCGCTCCCAGCGATGCTGGCGCCGGCGGCCTCGTACTCGGAGTCCAGGATTCCGGCCTTCTGACCGGCTCCGGACTGCACCACCACGTCGGCACCGAGAGTCTTGAACTTCTTGACGGTCTCAGGAACCGCGGCGACGCGCGGCTCCGCGGAGTCCGTCTCGGACAGCACAGCAATGCGCATGCGAGGGTTCCCCTGGAAAAGCTCGGCCTTTCGAATGCGCGAACCGGCGCAGCTTTTCGAGAGGCGGATCTACGATACCGCGATGGATGCGGCCGGAATGTAACTTGCGCCCAATTTAATTGCCAACAATGTGTCAGCGTCCCGCTCGGCGAACGCGAGCGGGTTCGTCATCCGCGGCGACGCTCGACGCCGCCGCCCACGGCCCACTCAGGCGAAGAACAGGTAGAGGACGAGGAGAATGCCGACGACCAGCGGGGCCTTCCACCCCACGGCCGGCGCGAGGGCGCCCACCGCGCCCGCGGCTCCGGAGGCGATCACGCCCACGATGGCCAGAAGCCACGCCTCGCGGATCCCGCCGATGGCGAGGGCCAGCACCCAGCAGATGACGACGCCAGTGGCGATTTCGACGAACCGGACAAATCCGCGATAGGTCTGCTCGTGCGTCGTCGCGTCCATCGCCGGGCTGTAGGTGTGCCCGGCCACCGTGTCACTCTCGGCCATCGTGCGCTCGTTTCCCTAAGACGCGACTTCTTGCGGTCGCGGTCGGATGTAGCTCAAGCGTTTACCTGCCGCAATCGGACGCACGCAAGTTGATCGCTCTCCCGGTGGATCTTCGCGTCGAATCAGGCCGGTTTCGGCAGACCGGCTTCGGTGAGTGCCCGGCCCTGGCGTTTCGTGAGTTCGTCCAGCGAGAAATGCTCGATCTCGGCCTCGAACAACCGGTGGTAGTTGAGCTCAGATCTGAGGTGGAGGAACACGGCGCCCAGCCCTACGGCCGCGCGATCCATGAAGACGAATTCCTGCGGGACAGTCACGGGCCCGCGCTCCTTCAGGGCCTGATGGACCTGGAAGGCCTGTCGGCGACCGTACTCCCCCGGCTTCACGCCGTCGGCGACGGTGCGGGTACGGTCTTCGAGCAGCGGCCCGTAGATGAAGCGGGCCCAGATGTTCAGGATCTCTATCTTCTCCTTGTCGAGATCCTTGAATCCCCAGACCTCGTAGGCGTGGACGATGCGGGCATCGTCGTTCTCCAACAGGCCGCGGTAGAGATCCACGACGCCGCCGACGAAGCGCGGATGGAAGATCCGGACGCAGCCGTAGTCCAGCAGGTTAATTCCCGCGGCCTCGCCGGCGTCCGAGAACACGGTGTAATTGCCCAGATGCGGGTCGCCGTGGATCACCGCTGCCCGGCTGAACGGGTGCCACCACGCCTTGAACATCGCCTGGGCGATCCGGTTGCGCACCTCGACCGGCTCGTCGGCGAAGCCCAGGATCTTGTCACCGTCGAGCCAGCCGAGCGTGAGCAGACGCTTCGTCGAGAGCTCCGGAAAGACGCGCGGCACGCGCACCGCCGCGATGTCCTTCAGCACGGCCCCGTAGAGCGCCGCGTGCTTGGCCTCGCGCTCGTAGTCGAGCTCCTCGCGCACCCGGGCGCCGATCTCCTTCGCGATCTCGCGCGTGTCGAGCCACGTGTTCATCCGGCGGTGAAGCGCGAACGCGACCTCCAGCTGCTTCAGGTCGGCCTCCACGGCCGACTGCATGTCCGGGTACTGGAGCTTGCAGGCGAGCCGTTCGCCGTCCTTGGTGGTCGCGCGATGGACTTGGCCCAGCGAGGCCGCCGCCGCGGGTTTGAGGTCGAAGCTGCCGAAGCGCTCCTGCCAGCCGGCGCCGAGCTCCGACTGCATCCGGCGCCGGACGAAGGCCGCGCCCATCGGCGGGGCGTCCGCCTGAAGCTTCTGCAGCTCGGTCGCGTATTCGGGCGGGAGCAGGTCCGGAACGGTGGCCAGCAGCTGGGCCACCTTCATGATCGGGCCCTTCAGGCCGCCCAGCGCCTGCGCCAGGGCGGCGGCGTTGGTGGTGCCCTCCTTTCCGAACAGACGTGCCACCGCCATCCGGGCGGCGACGCCGCCGACGTTGGCGCCCACGCTGGCGTAGCGCCCGGCGCGGGCGGAGAAGCGGTTGGCTTCGCGGTCGGTCTCGGCCATCACTCGATCTGCTTGTCTGACGATGATGCGCAGATAAGCCGCCCCCGGCCGCGAACCAGGGGCGTGGGTCCCTGCGCCGCGGGGGGCGACGGGGTCCGCGGCGCTCGGCTCAGGCCTGTCCTTCCATGCTCTCGAGCTCGACGATCATGCTCTCGATCATGCCGAGCCCGATCTGCCAGAAGCCCGGGTCCTTGGCGTCGAGGCCGAAGGGCGCGAGCAGCTCGCCGTATGGCTTCGAGCCCCCGGCCGCGAGCAACGCGAAGTAGCGGTCCACGAAGCCGTCCTCCGCCCGGGCGTAGACGCCGTAGAGCGAGTTCACCAGGCAGTCGCCGAATGCGTACGCGTAGACGTAGAACGGCGAGTGGATGAAGTGCGGGATGTAGGCCCAGAACGGCTCGTAGCCGGAATCCAGCGTGATGGCCGGACCGAGCGATTCTGCCTGGACGGACAGCCACAGCGCGTTGATCTGATCAGTGGTCAGCTCGCCCTTGGCGCGGGCGAGATGGACCTTCCGCTCGAACGAGTAGAAGGCGATCTGGCGCACCACCGTGTTGATCATGTCCTCGACCTTGGCGGCGAGCATGGCCCGGCGCTGGGTCGTGTCCGTGGTCGCGGCGAGGAGCCGACGGAAGGTCAGCATCTCGCCGAAGACGCTCGCCGTCTCGGCCAGCGTCAGGGGCGTCGGCGCCATGAGGGCGCCGTTCGGCCCGGCGAGCACCTGGTGGACGCCGTGGCCCAACTCGTGCGCCAGCGTCATCACGTCCCGCGGCTTGCCCTGGTAGTTGACCAGCACATAGGGGTGGACGGAGGGCACGGTCGGATGCGCGAAGGCGCCCGGCGCCTTGCCGGGACGGGTCGGTGCGTCGATCCAGCGCTCGTCGAAGAAGCGCCGCGCGATCCCCGCCATCTTCGGCGAGAAGGCGTCGTAGGCGGACAGCACCGTGTCGCGGGCCTCCGTCCACGGGATCGTGCGCTGCTCGACGCGGGGCAGCGGCGCGTTGCGGTCCCAGTAGGGCAGCGCCTCCTGCCCGAACCACTTCGCCTTGAGCGTGTAGTAGCGGTGGGACAGGCGGGGATAGGCCGCCCGCACGGCGTCGACGAGGGCTTCCACCACCTCGGGCTCGACCCGGTTCGACAGGTGGCGCGCGTCTGCGACGTCCTTGAACCCGCGCCAGCGGTCGCTGATCTCCTTGTCCTTCGCCAGCGTGTTGGTGATGAGCGTGAACACCCGCAGCTGACCGCGCAGGACCGCGCTGATCGCGCCGGCCGCCTCCTTGCGGACCGCGCCGTCCGGATCCTGAAGCTTGTTGAGCGTCGGCTCCAGCGGCATCTCCTCGCCCTGCACGGTGAAGCGCAGCGCGGCGATCGTTTCGTTGAACAGCCGGTCCCAGGCGGCGTTCGACGTGACCGACTTCTCGAGGAACAGCTTCTCGGTGCGATCGTCGAGCTGGTGCGGCTTCTCCCGCCGCAGGTCCTCGATCCACGGGGCGTAGTGGGCGAGCGGCCCTTCGGCCATCGCGGCGTTCATGGCCGTATCGTCGACGCGGTTCAGCTCCAGGGCGAAGAAGAGGAGATCCGCCGAGGCGCTGGTCAGCCGCTCGCGGGTGTCGCCGTAGAACTTGGCGCGCGCCTCGTCGGTGGTGTCGCCGGAATAGACGAGACCCGCGAAGGACATGAGCTTGCCCAGCAGGTCCTCGATGCCCTCGTAGGCGCGCACCGCCTCGGCCAGCCGCGCGGACGCGTCCGGGCCTGCGGCGAGCTCCGCGATCCGGCCGGCGTAGGTCTCGGAGAAGCGGCGGCACTCCTCCTCAGCGCGGGTCATGTCGCCGGAGAAGTTCGGATCATCAAGGCCGGAATAGAGATCCGTGAGGTCCCATTCCGGAAGATGGCCGAGGTCGGCAGCCTTCGCAGCGGCGCGCGCAGCACTCACGCCCTCCGGCAGGCGGACAGTCACCGGCGAGGCGGTGTGGCTCGGCATCATGGTGTGCAATCCTCTCCAAGGGCCCCGGCCCCGTACCCTGATATCGAGCGCGCCGCCACGCGTTCAACGCGGAGGGACAGTCGGACCGGCGCGCGATCGGTGACGACGCGGCGCAAACGTCGTTAAGCGGCACTTTACGACTGTCGGTCACCCTACGGCTCGAAACGAAACAGTCGCCGAATCGGAAGGCCGCGACCGGGTCGAGCCCGCGTCGCGTGTCCGGCCTTCGCGCGCCGTTCAGGGAGCCGCCATGTCCGCCACCGTGCTCATCGTGGATGACGATCCGGTCCAGCGGCGCCTGGCCGAGGCGGCCGTGCGCCGTTTCGGCTTCGAGGCGCGGATCGCCGAGACCGGTGCGGACGCGCTGACCCTGCTGCGATCCGAGGGTGCGGATGTCGTGCTCCTCGACCTCGTGATGCCGGGGCTCGACGGGCTCGGTGTCCTGGCCGAGATGCGCAAGAGCGGCCTCGCCACGCCGGTCATCGTCCAGACCTCCAACGGCTCCATCGACACGGTGGTCAGCGCCATGCGGGCCGGCGCCGTGGATTTCGTGGTCAAACCGGCGGGCGCGGAGCGGCTCCAGGTTTCGATCAAGAATGCCCTGCGGGTCGACACGCTCGAGGAGGAGGTGCGCCGCATGCGCCGCCGCGCCTCCGGGGCGCTCACCTTCAAGGATCTCACCTCGAAGAGCCCCGACATGGAGCGGGTGATCCGCCTCGCAGAGCGGGCGGCGAAGTCGAACATCCCCGTTCTGATCGAGGGCGAGTCCGGCGTCGGCAAGGAGGTCCTGGCCCGGGCGATCCAGGGGTCCGGCGACCGGCGCGGCAAGCCGTTCGTGACCGTCAATTGCGGGGCGATCCCGGAGAACTTGGTGGAATCCACCCTGTTCGGCCACGAGAAGGGGGCGTTCACCGGCGCCACCGAGAAGCACGCCGGCAAGTTTGTCGAGGCCTCGGGCGGGACCCTGTTCCTGGACGAGATCGGCGAGTTGCCCCTCGACGCGCAGGTGAAGCTGCTCCGGGCCCTCCAGGAGGGCGAGGTCGATCCCGTCGGCGGCAAGCGCTCGGTGCGGGTGGACATCCGGCTCGTCTCGGCGACGAACCGGTCGCTGCTCGACCTCGTGAAGCAGGGTAAGTTCCGCGAGGATCTCTACTACCGCCTGAACGTCTTCCCGATGACGCTGCCGCCCCTGCGGGCGCGCCGCGAGGACATCCCGGACCTCATCCGCTCGTTCTGCGCGCGGTTCTCGGCCGAGGAAGGCAAGCGCGTTCGGGCGATCAGCCCGGAGGCCATGGCCCTGCTCACGCGCTATCCCTGGCCGGGCAACGTCCGGCAGCTGGAGAACGCCCTGTTCCGCGCCGTCGTGCTGGCGGACGGCGACGAGCTGACGGTCTCCGAATTCCCCCAGATCGCCGCGCAGGTCGAGGGCTTCGACGTGCGGATCCCGGCAGCGCCGGTCCAGCCGCAGATGCCGGCCTACGCCCCCGAACCGGTGCGGGAGATCGTCCGCGTCGAGGTCCGCGACCCGCACGCCATGTCGCTCGTCGCCGAGGAGACCGGCGAGATGAAACCGATGGACGTCCTGGAGGCGGAGATTATCCGCTTCGCGCTCCAGTTCTACCGGCAGCGGATGTCCGAGGTCTCGCGCCGCCTCGGCATCGGACGCTCCACCCTCTACCGCAAGCTCAAGGATCTGGGGCTGGAGGAGGACGATAAAACCGAGGACGCGGCCTGATCGAGCGCGGCGTGCGCTAGCGCACCGTGCGCATTCGTTTCGGCCACGGTCGCTGAAATTCTCGGCCCTGCTGCGTCGCGCCGGCAGATGATTGAGCGGATCGTAAGCTGAGCAGCATTAGAAATGACACATTCATCTGCAGGACCGAGCCTCTATTCGCGATAACTGCGGTTGCTCAAAGCCACGCTTGCGCGGATAATCACAATCTGAGCGTGCGGTCCTGCCGCCGCGCCCCGGGAGATCACGATGCGCGTCCCGCGCTCCAGCCTCATCGCGCTGGCCGCCCTTCTCGGCGGCACGCTGGCACCGGCCGGCTCCCTCCGCGCCGCGACGGCCGCGCTGGACCAGCCGGCCGCCGATGTCCCCGCGACCCCGCCCGCTGCCGCGCCGGGGCCGACGGCGCCCGCGCCGGCGGATCCGTCGGCGCCCGCCGCGACCGCCCTTCCCGACTACAAGCCTGAGGCGCCGGCGGCCGAGCCGGCCCCGGCTCCCGCCGCGGCGGCCCCGGTCGCCCCGACGGACCCGCTCGGCGCCGCAATCTTCGCCCGGTTCGCGGATGCCGCGCCCCTGCTGCTCCGCCTCACCGGCAAGGACCGCGACGCGATCCGGAGCTTCTACGAGGCCCGCAGCTTCAAGCCGCTCTGGATCTCCGGCGGGGCCTGGACCGACGCCGCGAAGGCGGTCTCGGCGCGGCTGGCGGCCGCCGCCGAGGACGGGCTCGACCCCCGCGCCTACACGGTCCCGGCGCTCGCCGACAAACCGGACGAGAAGGCGGTCGCCGACGCCGATCTGCGCCTGTCCGCGGCGGCGGTTCTCTACGCCCGGGACGCCCGCGGCGGCCGGATCAACCTGGCCTCGATCTCGCGGCTGATCACCCCGCACCTCGATCTGCCGGCCGGCAACGACGTCTTGGCGAAGCTCGACGAGGCCGGCGCGAAGGCCGGTGAGGCACTGCAGGCCTACAACCCGGCGACTCCGGGCTATCTCGCGCTGAAGGCGCGGCTCGCCACCCTGCGGGGACCTGTGCCGACCGCGGTGAAGCCGCTGCGACTCCCGGCCGGGCCGGCCCTGCGCGTCGGCATGCGCGATGCCCGCGTCCCGCTGCTGCGGGCACATTTCAACCTCGAGAGCCGTCCCGCCGCGACCCTGGACAAGGGGCCCGGCGAGCCGGAGGAGTACGATTCCGTGGTCGCCGACGCGGTGGCCAAGTTCCAGCGCGGCCGCGGCCTACCTGGGAACGGCGTCCTGAACGTCCAGACGGTGCTCGCCCTCGCCGATGCCGGCCGCACGGCGCGTCCGACGGGCGGTGAGGCCGAACTCATCGTCAACATGGAGCGGTGGCGCTGGCTTCCGGGCGATCTGGGGCCGGATTACATCCTCGTCAACGTGCCGGAATATCGTCTGCGCGCCTACCGGGGCGGTGTGATGCGCGACGAGGCGCGGGTCATCGTTGGCAAGCCGGAATCGCGCACGCCGCTGTTCTCCGGGATGATGGAGTACGCGGTCGTCAACCCGTCCTGGTACGTCCCGCCGTCGATCCTGAAGACGATGGCGCCGAAGCTCGCCGGCTACGGCGGCAAGACCTGGGGCGGCTACGAGGTCGTCCGTCGCGGCGGGCACATCTCGCTGCGCCAGCCCCCGGGGGAGCGCAACGCGCTGGGCTTCATCAAGTTCATGTTCCCGAACCAGCACGCGGTCTACCTGCACGACACGCCGAACCGCTCGCTGTTCTCCGCCGCGAAGCGCGATTTCAGTCACGGCTGCGTTCGCGTCGACGACCCGTTCCGGCTCGCCGACGCGGTGCTGCCGAACTGGTCCGCGGATCGGCTGAAGAAGCTGATCGGCAAGGGCGAGCGCACCATTCGGCTGCCGGAGAAGCTGCCGGTCCACCTCGCCTACTTCACCGCCTTCGTGGACGACGGCGGCGCCTACCGCACCCTTCCGGATCTCTACGGCTACGACGCGCCGATGCGCGCGGCCCTCGGGCTGCCCGGCGGCGGCGGGCCGGCGATCGCGAGGCTCTCGGACGAGCCGCCGCGGCGCAAGGCCGAGCGCGCCCCGAAGCCGCCCGCGCCCCGGACCGTCCATCGCCGCGCGCCCGAGCGGCCGGTCGCGGATGCCGACGCGTGGCCGGGCGGGCGCTACGAGGAGGCGGAGACGCCGCGCCGCGCCCAGCGTCGCGCCGCCCGTGCCGACAGCGCGCCGGAATACGGCGAGCCCGGCCTCTGGACGCCCGCGCCGCAACAGGCGGCGCCGCGCGGGTGGTGGTAGCCCACCCGCACCACCAGCAACTTTCAGGTGCGCGGCCGCACAGCCGGGCACGATTTCGCCACGGTCGAGCCTTAGCCGTTTCGGTCGCGAACCCGGTTCAACAGGCGTCGGGTCAGGCTGTCGGGAGAGGATCAGGACCGTCGTGCCCAGTCTCCCGCGCGCCCTTCGCTACGTCACCCTCGCCCTGTCCGGCCTCGCGCTCGGACTGATCGCCGGGACGGCCGAGACCGAGGACGCGGTCGCCAACGGCGACACCCGCTCCCTGTCGATCTACCACACCCACACGCAGGAGAGCGCGACCATCACGTTCAAGCGCGATGGTCGCTACGACCGCGCGGCCCTCGAGCAGCTGAACTGGCTCCTGCGCGACTGGCGGGTCAACGAGCCGACCAAGATGGACCCGCGGCTGTTCGATACGGTCTGGGAGGCCTATCGCCAGGTCGGCGCGACGCAGCCGATCCACGTCGTGTCGGCCTACCGCTCCCCGGGCACCAACGCGATGCTGCGCCGCCGCTCCAGGATGGTGGCCGAGTACAGCCAGCACATGCTGGGCAAGGCGATGGACTTCTTCCTGCCGGACGTGTCGATCGACCGGATCCGGGAGGTCGGTCTCCGGATGCAGCGCGGCGGCGTCGGCTGGTACCCCCATGCCGGAACGCCGTTCGTGCACCTCGACGTGGGCTCGGTGCGGATGTGGCCGCGCATGACCCACGACCAGCTCGCCCGCCTGTTCCCGGACGGCAAGACCGTCCTGCTCCCGAGCGACAACCGCCCCTTCCCTCGCTACGAGGAGGCCAAGGCCGAGATCCTGGCCCGCGGCGGCACCGTGGCGGGCCTCACGACGCAGATGGCCAGCGGCGAGGAGGAGGACGGGCCCGGCCTGTTCGGCTTCCTGGCCAGCCTGTTCGGCGGCGGCCGGTCGGCACCGGAACCCGCGCCGGTGCCGGCCCCGGTGGAGACGGCGCGGAAATCGCGGCGCGCGCCCGTCGTCGCCGTGGCGAGCGCCGATCCGCAGGATCCGGCGGGCGCGCGCGCGGCCCTCGCCTACGCGGCGCCGGCGGCCGACGACGCCCTGCGCGGCTCGCTGACCGAGCGGGCGCAGGCGAAAGGTGCCGAGACCAAGCCCTCCGACATCAGGCCCGCCGACGCCAAGGCGCTTCTGACCGCCAGTCAGCCGGTCGCCGTCGACAATACCGTGACCGCCGTCACGGCACCGCTCCCGCCGCGGCGCCCCGCCGATATCGCCGCCGTCGCGGCGAGCCTGAACATGCCCCTGCCGCCGCCCCGCCCTGTGCAGTTCGCGGCGCTGGAGCGCGGGATGGCCAATTTCGCGCCGGCGGCCGAGATCCGCGCCCTCGACAAGCCGGCGGCGGCGGTTCCGGCTCGCGCCCGCTCCCTCGTGGCTCCGGACGCGGATGCCAAGGCGCAACTGCGCGCCCTGTTCGACTCCGTATCGGCCGGTCCGGGCGCTGCCCCGGCGAGCCGCGCCACGCCCGTGCACGTGGCCGCCACGCGCCTGCGCGGTGCCGCGCCCGACGCGGTGGTCGGCGCCGCGCCCGACCGGGTCACCACGCGATTCAGTCCCCGCAGCCCCGGCGACGACCTGCCGACCCGTTTCACCGGCTCGGCCGCACGGGCCGTGTCGGGGGCGCGGTGATTCGACCGTCGTCGTCAGGACGTCCGCATCGGAGCCGCGAAGTGGGCCGGGCCACCCGAGGCGGTCGACGCCGGATACGCGCTCAGCGCAGAGGCTTGGACAGGTTGACCGCCAGCGCGCCGACCAGCGTGGTCGCGTAGCTGTCTTCCTGCGTCGCCGAGATGCGCTCCGCCTCGCTGCCGCTGTTGGCCGCGACCGACATCATCAGCATCACGGCCGTGACGACACCGCCGAGACCGGCGACGAGAGCGAGATAGGCGCGGACGGCGACGCTCGGAACAGCCGCGACCGCTTCGGTCTCAGCGAGGCACAGCGGCGATGGGCTGTGGGACATGGTGGCGGCCGCTTCTGACGGGCGATGCTGAACCCGACGCGGGCCGATTAGGCGCACGTAGGGCGTACCCGTTCAATCGAAGAACGCCTCAAAAAGAGGCGAGTTCGACCGAAAGGCGAATTTTTCCACTGATCCTCATACGGACGGTTGATAGCCGAAAGGGGGACGTGCTCGGCGTCCCCCGGACTGGTCTCAGCCTTCCTTGCCGGCGACCTTGCCGAGCGCCGCCTGTGCGGCCGCGAGCCGGGCAATCGGCACCCGGTAGGGCGAGCAGGACACGTAGTCGAGTCCCACCTCCTGGCAGAAGCCGACCGAGGCGGGATCGCCGCCGTGCTCGCCGCAGATGCCGAGCTTGATGTCTGGCCGGGTCTTGCGGCCGCGCTCGACGCCGATGCGCACCAGCTCGCCTACGCCTTCCTGGTCGATCGTGATGAACGGGTCGGCCGGCAGGATGCCCTTCTGGGTATAGGGGCCCAGGAAGGTGGCCGCGTCGTCGCGGGAGATGCCGAGCGCCGTCTGGGTCAGGTCGTTGGTGCCAAAGGAGAAGAACTCCGCGGTCTCGGCGATCTCATTGGCCTTGAGGGCCGCGCGCGGCAGCTCGATCATCGTGCCGACCTGATAGTCGAGGGTCGCGCCCTTCTCCTCGGCCACGGCCTTCGCCATGGCGTCGATGCGGGCCTTCACGATGTCGAACTCGGCGCGGGTGAAGACCAGCGGCACCATCACTTCGGGCGTCACCGCCTTGCCGGTATCGGCGGCCGCCTGGACGGCGGCCTCGAAGATCGCGCGGGCCTGCATCTCGGCGATCTCCGGGAAGGCGATCGCGAGGCGGCAGCCCCGGAAGCCGAGCATCGGGTTGTGCTCGGACAGCTCGCGCGTCCGGTGCCGGATCTTCTCCTCGGAGACGCCCGTCGCCTTAACGACCTCGGCGACCTCGGCGTCGGTGTGCGGCAGGAACTCGTGGAGCGGCGGGTCGAGGAGGCGGATCGTGACCGGCAGGCCGGACATGATCGTGAACAGCTCCAGGAAGTCCTGCCGCTGGTAGGGCAGGATCTTCGCCAGCGCCGCGCGCCGGCCCTCGGCGTCGTCGGCGAGGATCATCTCGCGGACCGCGATGATGCGGTCACCCTCGAAGAACATGTGCTCGGTGCGGCAGAGGCCGATGCCCTCGGCGCCGAAGTTGCGCGCGGTCCGGGCGTCGGTCGGCGTGTCGGCGTTGGCGCGGACCTTCATGCCGCGGATCGCGTCGGCCCACTCCATCAGGGTGGCGAAGTCGCCCGACAGCTCGGGCTCCAGCATCTTCACCTCGCCCTGGATCACCTGGCCGGTGGAGCCGTCGATGGTGATCCGGTCGCCGGCCTTCAGCGTCGTGCCGCCGACCGTCAGGGTCTGCGCCTTGTAGTCGATCCGGATCGAGCCGACGCCGGAGACGCAGGGCTTGCCCATGCCGCGGGCCACCACGGCCGCGTGGCTGGTCATGCCGCCGCGGGTGGTGAGGATGCCCTCGGCGGCGTGCATCCCGTGGATGTCCTCGGGCGAGGTCTCGATCCGGACGAGGATGCACTTGCGCTCGGCCTTGCGGTGGGCCTCCGCGTCCTCGGAATTGAACACGATCTCGCCGGTCGCCGCGCCGGGCGAGGCCGGCAGGCCGGAGGCGATGACCTTGCGGTCGGCCTTCGGGTCGATGGTCGGGTGCAGGAGTTGGTCGAGGGCGCCGGGCTCGACGCGGCCGATCGCCTCCTCCTTCGAGATCAGCCCCTCGCCCGCCAGATCAACGGCGATGCGCAGGGCGGCCTTGGCCGTGCGCTTGCCGTTGCGGGTCTGGAGCATCCAGAGCTTCCCCTTCTCGATGGTGAATTCCATGTCCTGCATGTCGCGGTAGTGCGACTCCAGGATCCCGTAGATCCGGGTCAGCTCCGCGAAGCTCTCCGGCATGGCCTTCTCCATGGAAGGCTTGTCGCTCTCCGCCTCTTCCCGCGCCTTCTCGGTGATGTTCTGCGGGGTGCGGATGCCCGCCACGACGTCCTCGCCCTGCGCGTTGATCAGGAACTCGCCGTAGAGCGCCTTCTCGCCGGTGGAGGGGTTGCGGGTGAAGGCGACGCCGGTGGCCGACGTGTCGCCCATGTTGCCGAACACCATGGCCTGCACGTTGACGGCCGTGCCCCAGCTCTCCGGGATGTTGTTCAGCTCCCGGTACTTCTTCGCGCGGGGGATCATCCACGAATTGAACACGGCGCCGATCGCGCCCCAGAGCTGGTCGTCCGCGCCCTGCGGGAAGTCCGAGCCGTGCTCGTCGCGCACGATCTTCTTGTAGGTCTGGATGAGGGTCTTCCAGTCGCCGGCGCCGAGCTCGGTGTCGAGGTCGAAGCCCTTGCCCTCCTTGTACTGCTCCAGCGCCTCCTCGAAGGCGTGGTGCTCAACGCCGAGCACCACGTTCGAGTACATCGTGATGAAGCGGCGGTACGAATCGTAGGCGAAGCGCTCGTCGTCGGCCTCCTTGGCGAGGGCCAGGACGGTCTCGTCGTTGAGGCCGAGATTGAGGACCGTATCCATCATGCCGGGCATCGAGGCGCGCGCACCCGAGCGGACCGACACGAGCAGCGGGTTCGTCGCGTCGCCGAACTTGCGGCCGGTGAGCTTGCCCACCTGGGCGAGCGCTTCCGCGACCTGATCCTTGAGCTCCGGCGGATAGGATTTGCCGTGATCGTAGAAGTAGGTGCAGACCTCGGTGGTGATCGTGAAGCCCGGCGGGACCGGCAGGCCCAGGTTGGACATCTCGGCGAGGTTGGCGCCCTTGCCGCCGAGCAGGTCGCGCATCTGCGACTTGCCCTCCGCCTTGCCGTCGCCGAAGGCATAGACCCACTTCGCGCTGCCGGTCGCCATGTCGATCCCGTCCGTATCTGGTGCCCGGCGCCGGCCGAGCTGATGGGCGGGGTTGGACCATCCCGCAGCGCAACGCAAGATGAACGCGCGATGGCCCTGTGCGTGCGCGGCTGACGGCTCGAGCGGTCTGTCAGGTCCGCGCCGTCGCGGCGCGGGCGCGGCCCGTCAATGCAGGATTCCGAGCCCGATCACGCCGACGACGATCAGGTAGATCGCGACGATGTAGTTGAGCAGCCGCGGCATCACCAGGATCAGGATTCCGGCGAGGATCGCGATCAGCGGCTGGAGGTTCGAGATGGTGATGGTCACGGACGCCTCCTGAGGGCCGAGCTTGGCCGCCGGTATCGACGCCTCTACCCCACGGAGGTTCCCTGTAGCTTGGGCGGGGCGGCCGGTCGTCCGGCCGCCCCGGGGCGGATCAGGGCTTCGGCGTCGGGGTCTCGGTCCCGGGGATCGGGTCCTTGGCCTCGCCGGTCGGCAGGCTCACGGCGATCGTCGGATGCGACAGCTCCGGATAGGGCTCGATCACGTTGGCGCCGTTGAGCGGCTTGTTGGCGCCGTTGTGACAGGTGGCGCAGTTGATCTTCGGCACGTCGCCCAGGATCCCGAGCCGGTTCCGCGGGAACGTCGATTTCAGCGGCTCCATGTAATCCTGGTTCAGGTCACGCACCATCCGGATGCCGTACCAGGCATGGACGCGGTTGGGCGTGCTGGTGTCCCACTGCGCCACCGATCGGGTGTTGTGGCAGAAGGTGCAGTTGACCCCGAGAGACTGCGACATGCTGATCATGATCGCGAAGGTCTTCTCGGCGTCCTGGATCGGCTTGCCCTTGGTCTCCGGCAGCGCCGTGGTGGCGTTGACCCGGACCGCGTCCTCCGACGTTTCCTTGTGCTGATAGAAGGCCTGATAGACGTCGTAGGGCAGCGAGGTGTTGCCGACTTCTGCGGAGGCGAGGTTCTGGCTGTTGTTGCGCGGGATGAAGCGCCCCGCCCCCTGGACCGGATGATCGAACCAGATATTGGCCGGCACCGGATTGCCGCGGTGACAGGTGTAGCAGGTCACGCCCGCCTGATGGACGTGGTTCTCCTTCCAGGACGAGTTGATGTACTGGGTCATCTGGAGCATCCGCCGGGCGACGCGCTTCTGGTAGAGCTCGTCGGACGCCATGTTCTCGGTGCTGTGGCAGTAGGTGCAGCCCTGCTGCGGGGCCACCCACTCGGTGATCGACACCATCAGCCGGTTGAACTGCTCGGCCGAGAGATCACCCAGAACCTGGACGTTCTGGTAGACGGCCGAGGCCTTGTCGCCGCCCGCATCGGCCGGATCGGCCGGGGTCGGGGCCACGTTCGCGGCGGCCAGCGCCTCGTTGCCGGCGCGGTTGCGGATCAGGTCCATGCCCGTCCCGCGGAAGCCGGTCTGCTTGTTCGCCATCGGCGGGTGGGTCCAGCCGGCGCCGCCGAACATCGCGATGGTGAGGAAGAGGGCCAGTGCGCCGCCGGCCACCGCCAGAATCGTCTTCATGACGGCCTCCTCACGGCTTCATGCCGGGTGCGAGATGGGCGGGATCCACGATCGGGCCGTAGACCTGCGGGTACGAGGGCGCGACGCCGTGCTTGACGGCCCAGAGGTACCAGTTGTCGACCACGGTCCCGGTGAGCAGGATGCCGATGCCGCCGGTCAGCGTCGTCAGCACGGCGAACCACCACGCCCAGCGGTGGATCGACTCCATCGTGGCGTTGAAGCCCATGGTCCAGCGCCAGAACAGGGCGGCGCGCTCGGTGGCCGTGCCGCGGTCGACGATCTGGTCGATCTCGCGCTCCGCGCCGTAGCGCGAGCAGGCCAGGATCGTGCCCCCGTGCATCGCGAACAGCAGCGTCGACCCGTAGAGGAACGTGATCGAGAGCATGTGGAACGGGTTGTAGAAGAGGTTCCCGTAGCGGAGCGAGAAGGCCGCGGTCCAGTCGAGGTGCGGGAAGATGCCGAACGGCACGGCTTCCGACCATGAGCCCATCAGCACCGGCCGGATGAAGCCGAGGACGAGGTAGAGCCAGATCGCCGACGCGAAGGCCCACGGTACGTGCAGGCCGAGGCCGAGCGCCCGCGCCCGCTTGTAGAGATGGACCCACCACAGCAGGATCGAGGCCGTCAGGAAGAAGCCGGCGATGAGCCACCACCCGCCCTCGTTCAGGGGCGGAAGGACCTTCAGGCCGTACTTCGGGAGAGGCGGCTCGAGGGCGAGCCACGGCAATTGCCGGACGAACTGGACCGGGTCCCAGTTCACCGAGGCCCACATGTTGAGCCCGATGATCTCGAAGGCGATCACCCCGCATGTGATCGACAGAGCCGCGATGTAGCCGATATAGATCGGCCCGACCTGGCTGTTGCCGATCAGCCCGAACAGGTAGCTGTTGAACGGCTTGCCGACCCGCTCGTCGACCGCGACCGGGACGCCCTGATCCGGCACGAGCGGGCGCACCTGAACCTGCGTGAAGATGTTCTGGTAATAGGCCATGGCCTGCCCTCCCCCGGAGTGCCGCGCGCTGGGCGGCGGCGACCCGCGTTAGTCCCCTCGTTCCGATCCCGTCCGACCCGTCACCGCCAGACCGGCAGGTTGAGCCACCAGCCCCACCATTGCGGCCAGCCCTGCGTCCAGAACGGCCCGCTGATGACGATGCAGACCGCGCTCCAGAACCCTGCAGAGAGCGCCAGGAACAGGCCGAGGCGGTGGATGCCGAGCGTGCCGATCGAGTAGCCGATCGTGTCGCGGAAGAAGGTGTCCTCGTGCTCGGGCGTCTTGACGGTCTCGCCCTTCTTCGGGTTGGTCGCCGACAGGATCAGGCCGCCGTGCATCGCCAGGGCCAGCGTCGTCGTGAAGAAGAACGTCACGGCCAGCATGTGGGCCGGATTATAGTGGAAGTGGAGATACTGGTATCCGGTGTTGGACACCCAATCGAGATGGCTGAGGATGCCGTACGGGAAGCCGTAGCCCCAGGCGCCCATCAGCAGCGGCCGGATCACCACGAGGGTGAAGTAGGCGAAGATCGCCATCCCGAAGGCCGCGGGGACGTGGTAGCCGATCCCGAGCTTGCGGCAGATCTCGACCTCGCGCAGCGCCCAGGAAACGAACGAGCCGAGCGCGCACATGGTGATGATCTGCCAGAGCCCGCCATCCTTCAGCGGCGCGAGTCTCAGGCCGTAGCTGACATCGGGCGGCGCGATGTTGATCTGCCAGATGTTCCAGGTCGGTCCGATCGCGGCGCCGTAGATGACGAGCGCGGTGCCCAGCACCGTGAAGAACATGCCGACGACGCCGAAGAAACCGACGAAGAACGGCCCGACCCAGAAGTCGAACAGGTCGCCTCCGAGCAAGGTGCCGCCGCGAACCCTGTATTTGCGCTCGAAGCTCAGCATCGCCATGGCGGCTGCTCCTCAGTCAGGCCGGAGAAGAGGAATGTTGGTGGACCGCGGCCCTCGCGCGCCGCGGTCCGGACCGGCACTCAGGCCGGCATCTGCGGCAGCGCGAGCGTGATGGTGTTCTGGGCCGCCTTGTTGTTTCTCGGGCCGTCCAGCCAGTTGAACCGGTCGGTCGAGAGCAGGATGAAGTGGATCAGCAGCGCCAGGATAAAGAGGAAGGTGAACAGAGCCACCAGCGTGCGCCGCGGATCGAAGAGCAACCAAACCTTGTGCATCCGATCCTCCTCAGCCGATCATCGTGACGAGGGCGTGGGCCGCATCGCGAACGCCCTCGAGAGAGGCGTAGCCCTGCGGTCCGGGGAGCCACGGACGCCACAGCCAGACAAGGATGTGGGCGACCACGGCGATCGCCGTGAAGATGAGGAAGCTCGTCAGGAAGATCGCGTGGAACTCCTTGGCTTCCGGTTCCGTCAGCCCGGACAGGCTGCTCGGTCTTTCTGTTGTGACGGGTCCACTCGCCATCGTTCAGACCTCCGTGTGTTGGCCGCGCCTCTGGCGAGGCGCGACGGGTTCAGCCGCGATGCCTTTCGGCTGTCACGGCCCGACTTCCCCCGCGTGACCGGACGGAAGCGTCTCGCTCAGGGGCGTTTCAGCCCATGAAGGCGAAGGGGATCGCCTGAACCGCCATGGCGCGGGCTTCGCCGAAGACCGAGCGGCGCGCCGGCGCCAGGCCCGGGCGGGCCGTCTCGCGGCTGGGCCGGAACCGGTTCAGCGCCGCGGCGGCGAGGAAGAACGGGTAGGTCGCCGCCAGGATCAGCCGGAACTGAAACGCTTCCTGGTGCTGGCGGCCGGTCGGGACCATCGTTCGCATCGTCAGGTCTCCTCTGGGTGAAACGGAAAGGCGGCTCATGCGGGCACTCCTCCCGCGAGGGCGGCCCGGGCCCGCGCCACGTGAGCGGGCGCTACGGCGGCGGCCTCGGTGTCCCGGGCAGCCCGCTCGGCGGCGTCGCGCAGGCGCTTGGCCGCGGAGATCCGGGCGAGCACCGGCTGGGCCTCTACCAGGGCGTCGAGCGCCTGCCGGGCGGCCTCGTCCCACGGCAGCTCGGCGTGGCGCCGGGCCGGCGTCGCCTCGACCTTGTCCATGTCGCGGGCGAGCGGCAGGATGTGGAAGAGGGTGTCGAACAGGGCGTTGCAGACCTCCTGGACCAGGTAGGTCGCCCCGGCGTAGCCCATGAAGGGCGTCCCGGTGTGGCGCCGGATGATCGCGCCGGGGAACGAGGCCGGCACGTAGGTCGCCCGGGCTCCGCACTCGGCGAGGTACATCCGCTCGTTGAACGAGCCGAACAGCACCAGCGGCGGCTTGGCCGCGACGGCGGCGCGGACGGCCGCGTTGTCGGGCTTCAGACCGGCCGAGCGCCCGAAGGCGAAGTGGCAGGGCAGGCCCATCTCGTCTTCGAGGAAATGGCGCACGCCGCGCGCGTAGGTCTCGGTCGCGACGATGCCGAAGCTGGCGGTCCCGAAGAAGTCCTGCGTCACCGAGCGCCAGAGATCCCATACCGGCTTGATCGTCGTGTGCCGCTCCCGCTCGATGAACGGCTCGGGATCGAGGCCCAGGATCGCGCCCAGCGAGCGCAGGAACTTGGTCGTGGACAGGATGCCGATCGGCGCCTGCAGGTACGGGCGCTCCAGATCCTCGCAGAGCAGCCGCCCGAACTCCCGGTAGAGGCAGATATTGGCGTCGGCGTTGACCAGCTTCGGCACGTCGGCGAGGTGCGCGCCGAGCGGGAAGGTGAGGTTCACCTCGGCGCCGATCCCCTCGACCAGCCGCCGGATCTCGGAGAGGTCGGACGGCATGTTGAAGGTGCCGTAGGCCGGGCCGATGAGGTTCACTCGCGGCTTCTCGCCGGGCTTCTTCTCCGGCCGGGCCGGGATGCCCTTCTTGGCGAACTTCTTCGCCCCGTACTCCTGCCAGAGCCAGCGCATCGCCCGGTCGGCGGCCTGCCACTGGTCCTCGTCGATCGTGCGCGGCAGGAAGCGCTGGAGCCCCGTGCCCTCCGGCGTCACGCCTCCGCCGATCATCTCGGCGATGGAGCCGGTGACCACGACGCTGGGCTGGCCCGGATCGAGGGTCGCGTGGGCGCGCTTCATGGCGCCCTCGGTCCCGTGCCGGCCGAGTTCCTCCTCGGCGAGCCCGGTGACCACGATCGGCAGCTCGTGCGGCGGCAGCGCGTCGGTGTAGTGCAGCACCGAGGTGACCGGCAGATTCTCGCAGCCCACGGGGCCGTCGATGACGACCTGCAGGCCCTTGATCGCCGTGAAGACGTAGACCGCGCCCCAGTAGCCCCCGGCCCTGTCGTGATCGAGGATGAGCATCAGGCCATCTCCCCGATCGGCTTCTTGGGGCCCTCGATCTTCGGGCCCTGGCGCTTCTGCGGCACCTCCTGCCAGACGCCCGCGGCGTGACCGGTGCCGACGCCCTCGAAGAAGTCGCGCATGGCGTCGAAGCGCGCCCTGTTGCCGAGGGCGGCGTTGATCACCGTGGCGAGCGACCCGGCGCCGGCCGCGCCCATCAGCGGGCGCGCCGAGATCAGGTTGGTGAAGTAGAGCGCCGGCGTGCCGCGCTCCTTGGCGCGCTGCACCACCGGCGTCGTGCCGATGGCGAGATCGGGCTTCAGCGCTTCGAAGGCGAACAGATCATCCTCGAGGGAGGCCCGGTATCGGACCTCCGTTCCGCGAGACTCGAGCCAGTCGCGATCCGCCTCCGACCAGGGCGTGCGCGGGCAGGCGGTGCCGACATAGGGGACCTCGGCGCCGCTCTCGACGAGGAGGCGCGCCACGAGCAGCTCCGATCCCTCGTAGCCCGAGAGCGTGATCCGCCCCTTGATCGGCATCGCGCCGAGCGCGCCGCGGATGCCGGGCAGGATGCGGTTCTTGGCGGTCTCGACGGTGGCGCGGGGCACGCCGCAGGCCTCGCCGATCCGGTCGAGCCAGTCGGCGGTCCCGTCGACGCCGACGGGAGCGGAGCCGACGATCGGGCGGCCCGCCGCCTCGAACTCGCGGATCGAGGCCGTGTAGAACGGGTGGATCGCCGCCACCGCCGCGCAGTCGAGGGCCGCGTAGAGCTCGCGCCATTCCCGGGTCGGCACGACCGGGCCGGCCGCCAGTCCCAGCGGCTCCAGGAGCGCACCGATCACCACTGGGTCGGCCGGGAAGACCTCGCCCAGCAGCGCGACGCTGGGGCGCTCGGAACGGCCACCGCGGGGGGCGGCGACGGGCCCCTGCTCGGCCTCCGCGCGGGCGACCTTGAGCATGGCGCCGGCGAGCACGTCCTTGGCCTCGGCGTGGGTCGGGACGCCGAAGCCCGGCACGTCGATCCCGATCACCCGGACGCCGTCGATCGCCTTCGGCAGCAGGCGCAGCGGCACACCGGAGGCCGTCGGGACGCAGAGGTTGATGACGACGACGGCGTCGTAATCCTCCGGCTTCGCAGTCGCGTGGACCGCCTCGCGGATGTCCTCGAACAGCTTGCCGGTGACGAGCGTCTCGGAGTTGAACGGCACGTAGCCGACGCTGCGCCGCGCCCCGTAGAAATGCGACGTGAAGGTCAGGCCGTACACGCAGCAGGCCGAGCCCGACAGGATCGTCGCCGTGCGGCGCATCCGCAGACCGACCCGCAGCGAGCCGAAGGCCGGGCACATGCTCTGCGGCTGGTCGTGCGGGCCCTGGGGATAATCCTCGCGCAGCTGCGCCAGGGTCTCCGATAGGCCGGCGGCTTCCGCGGCTGCCACCATCGCGTCCTTGCCGGCGTGGCAACCCAGGCCGTCGCTCTGCGCCGCGGCGAGGTCGACGGTGGCCGGCGCCTTGCGGGCCCGCAGATCGGCGATGTCGAGGGAGACGGCCATGCGCGTCAGACCTCGTCGTACACGACTTCGAGGGACGGCTTGGACACGTGGGCGACGCCGCACATGTCCTCGTGGGTCGCCGGAACCAGCACGACGTCGCGGCCGGTGGTCTCGCTGGAGAACAGGCCGAGCAGCCCGTCCTGCGAGAGCGGCGTCGGGCGGTGCGGCGCGGCCTCCGCGACATTGGCGGCGAGGTCCGCGAACAGGGTGCCCCAGCGCCCGTCCGGCTTGCCGATGATCTCGTAGTTCGCGCTCTTGCGGCGGATGTCCTCGTCGGCCGGGATCGAGGCCAGGACCGGGATGCCGGCCGCCTCCGCGAAGGCCTGGGCCTCGCCGGTGCCGTCGTCCTTGTTGATCACGAGGCCGCCGACGCCGACATTGCCCCCGAGCTTGCGGAAATACTCCACCGCCGAGCAGACGTTGTTGGCGACGTAGAGCGACTGCAGGTCGTTCGAGCCGACGACGATGACCTTCTGGCACATGTCCCGGGCGATCGGCAGGCCGAAGCCGCCGCAGACCACGTCGCCGAGGAAGTCGAGGAGGACGAAGTCGAAGCCCCACTCGTGGAAGCCCAGCTTCTCCAGAAGCTCGAAGCCGTGGATGATGCCGCGGCCGCCGCAGCCGCGCCCGACTTCGGGACCGCCGAGCTCCATGGCGTAGACGCCGTCGCGCTTGAAGCAGACGTCGCCGATCGCGACCGACTCGCCCGCGAGCTTCTTCCTGGTCGACGTCTCGATGATGGTCGGGCAGGCCTTGCCGCCGAAGAGGAGCGAGGTGGTGTCGCTCTTCGGGTCGCAGCCGATCAGCAGGACCTTCTTGCCCTGCTGGGCCATCATGTAGCTGAGATTGGCGAGGGTGAACGACTTGCCGATGCCGCCCTTGCCGTAGATCGCGATGATCTGCGTCTCCTTCTTGGCCGGTGCGGTGGACACGGCATCGGGCTCGATCGCGGCCTCGGCGCGGAGCTGGGTCGCCTGGGACAGGGCAGCCTTATTGAGCTGAACGTTCACGCGGCGTCCCTCCAGTCGAGGATCATCTTCAGGCAGCCCGGATCCGCGAACGCGGTGCGGTAGGCGTCCTGGGCCTGTGCCGCCGGGGCACGGTGGGTAATCAGCCCGTCGAGGGAGAGCCGGCCGCTCTCGATCATCCGCGTCACCGCCACCGTGTCCTCGGGCCTGAACTCGGCCGAGATCCGGATCCGGGCCTCGCGCATGAAGGCGGGCGGGAAAGCGAAGCTGAGGGGCGCCTCGTAGAACCCGGCGAGGACGATCTCGCCCCCCGGTGCGAGCCGGGCGATCAGGTCGTCGAGGCCGGCGGCGTTGCCGCTGACATCCGTGATCGTCGCGTAGTCGCGCCGGGGATCCGCGTCGGGTGCGACGACGGTGTATCCGTGCTCGCCGACTGCGCGCACGGGGTCCGTCTCCCAGACGGTGGGCGCGGCGCCCGCCGCCAGGGTCAGCCGCGCGAGCAGCCGGCCGAGGACGCCGTGCCCGACGATGAGCGGAGCCGCGCCGGGGGCGAGGCGCCCGAGGGCGCGATGGGCGGTCGCCGCGAGGGCCAGGAGGCAGGCCTGCTCGCCGAGGGCCTCGTCCACCGGCACGAGGCGGGCGGCCGGTGCGACCAGATGGGACGCGGCGCCTCCGAACAGGCCGCGAACGGCGCCGAAGCACCGGGCCCCCGGGACGTAGACGGTCTGGCCGACCCGGACCGAAGCGCCGGCATCCGCCTCCACGACCGTCCCGACGGATTCGTAGCCCGGCACCAGGGGGTAGCCCATACCCGGGAAGGGCGGCATCCGCCCCGACCAGAGCAGGCGCTCGGTGCCGGTGCTGATCCCGCTCCAGGACACCGCCACGACCGCGTCCGCGTCAGTGGGCGGCGTCAGGGCCAGGCGCTGAACCGAGAGGTGCTCCGGGTTTTCCAGAATGACGGCCAGAGCGTCCATGGCTGGAAGTGTCCACCCTTTGCGTTGCGACTCTCTCTGGTGCGAAGCCGCTATGTGTCATCCTAGATAGACACAGATCAGCGTCAAGTCACACTTACTTTGCTGGGCCTGTTTTTTGGGCTCTCAGCACCCGCGCGAGCAGCGGGCGACGTGTCGGATGCTCGTGCGTGGCGGTGAAACCTGCGGCCGCGAGCATCGCGCGCAGCTCCTCGGCCCGGCGCGGCCGGCCGGAGCCCATCGCCAGGAGGTAGAAGCCGAAATAGGCGTCGCCGACCGGCTCCGCGCCGGGCGTCCCGGCCATCGGCTCCGCGATGAGCAGCGTGCCGCCCGGCGGCAGCGCCGCGTAGGCCGCCCGCAGCAGTGCCTGGGCCGGCGCGTCGTCGTGATCGTGGACGATCCGCACCAGGGTGATCGTGTCGGCGCCCGCGGGCAGCCCGCCGTGGAAGTCGCCTCCGCGGCAGGCGATCCTGTCGCCGAGGCCGGATTGGTCGAGGCGCGCTCGGGCGCGGTCGGCGACGGCCGGCAGGTCGAACAGAGTCAGGCGGGGGCCGGCGTGCCGCGCCGCCACGGCCTGCAGGAAGGCGCCCTCGCCGCCGCCGACATCCATGAGGTGCCGGACGCGCGACAGGTCGCAGGCGTCGAGCACATCCTCGGCGATCAGCGCCTGCGAGGCACCCATCAGGCCGCTGTAGGGAGCCACGGTGCGCGCGTCGCCCGTCGCCCCGGCCGCATAGGGCCAGTAGCCCGCGAGGCGGGTCGGCTGGGCCTGTCCGCGCAGCAGGGCGACCGGATCCGCGAGATCCGCGTAGAGCAGCGCGTGATGCTCGATCATGGCGGCGATGCCGGGATTGCCGACGAGGGCCGCGCCCAGGTCGGCGAGCCCGAATCGGTCATTCGACAGGGCGCGCAGCAGACCGAGGGACTCGGCGGCGCGCAGCAGGCGTCGTGCCGCGTCGGGCGTGAGGTCGAGCCGCCGCGCCAGCGCGTCGACCGTCTGCGGGCCCTCCGCGAGGATCGCGAAGAGGTTGAGGCGGATGCAGGCGGTCAGGACCTGCGCGTAGACGAAGCCGGCACAGAGGTCGAACAGCGCGCGCGTGTTGCGCTGCGCGATGCGGCGCGTCAGCGGAAAACCCGCCGCCCAGCGCTGGAACCGGGGGCTGGCGACGAGGCGGTTGCGCCACGCGAGCCACCTGTCCGCCCACGCGGGCGGCACGGGCGGCACCGTGCCGGTTCCGGGGAGCGATCCGGCGCTCAGACCGCCACCGCGCGCAGGCTCGCGGGCAGGAACAGCCGCGCCTGCGCCTCGATCTCGGCGGTGAGCGTGGCCACGCCCGGACAGGGCGGGATCGCCGCGATCGCCTCGCGGGTCAGCCGGGACAGGCGCTCCATCGCGCCGCCGGTCCCCAGCAGGGCGGCGGCGTTGGGGCGGCCCAGCGTCGCGTCGCGCCCGGCGGGCTTGCCGATCTCCTCCTGCCGGCAGGCGACGTCGCGCAGGTCGTCGGCGACCTGATAGGCCTCGCCGAGGCACTCGCCGAGGCGGCGCCAGGGTTCCGGATCCGCGCCCGCCGCCGCGGCACCCGCCACGGTGGCGGCGGCGAACAGGGCGCCCGTCTTCGCCTGCTGATAGTCGCTGAGGCTGATATGCGCCTCCGATTCCCAGGCCTGCCCGGCCGCGATGCCGGACGGCGACCCCGCGGCGCGGCCGAGGAGTCCGACGAGGCGCCCGAGGCGCGCCGGATGAGGCCCGACGGACCGCGCGAGGGTCTCGAAGGCGAGGACGATCAGGGCGTCGCCGGTCAGGACGGCGATCGGCTCGCCGAAGGCGACGTGGACGGAGGGCTTCTGCCGCCGCATCGGCGCGTCGTCGAAGCACGGCAGGTCGTCGTGGACCAGTGAGGCGCAGTGCAGGAGCTCGATAGCGGCGGCGGCCGCCACGGACCCCGCCGGGTCGTCGTCGCCGCAGGCGCGGGCCACCGAGAGGCAGAGGCGCGGCCGGATCCGGTGGCCGCCGGGAAACACCGCGTAGCGGAGAGCCTCCGCCAGAAGGGGCGGGGCGCTGGGCGCCTCCGCGTGCGCAACGGCGCGATCCAGCGCCATCTCGATCCGCCGACCGGACTCCATATCGTTGCCTCCCGTGTTGTATGCGGTTGTCAGCAACAGGTGTCATTTCTTATTGACACTTTGCGGAGGGGAGATCAATCCCGTGGTGGGGGAGTTCGGAGCGGCCGTGGCGCAGGAGCGCGTCGTCGTGATCGGTGCCGGGATCGGTGGCCTCGCCGCCGCCCTGCGGCTCGCCCATGCCGGCTTCGAGACGACAATCCTCGAGCGCGCGCCGCAGCCCGGCGGGAAGATGCGCGCCGTCCCGGTCGGGGACCGCGCCGTCGAGGCCGGTCCGACCGTCTTCACGATGCGCTGGGTTCTCGAGGAGCTGTTCGCCGAGTGCGGGGCGGATCTCGGCGACCGGGTCGCCCTGTCACCGGCAAGGCTCCTCGCCCGTCACGCCTGGAGCCGGGACGAGCGTCTCGACCTCTTCGCCGATATCGACGCGTCGGCGGACGCGATCGCGGCCTTTGCGGGACCGCGCGAGGCGGACGGCTACCGGCGCTTCTGCGCCCGCTCGGCCGAGGTCTACCGCACCCTCGAAGGGCCGTTCATCCGCGAGGGCCGGACGGGTCCCGCCGGCCTCGCGCAGCGGGTCGGGCTCTCGGGCCTCGGCGATCTCTGGCGAATCCAGCCCTTCACGACGCTCTGGTCGGCGCTGGGGGCGTACTTTCGCGACCCGCGGCTGCTCCAGCTGTTCGGCCGCTACGCCACCTATTGCGGCGCCTCGCCCTTCACGGCACCGGCGACGCTGATGCTCGTCGCCCACGTGGAGCAGGCCGGCGTCTGGACCGTCGCGGGAGGGCTCAGCGGCCTCGCGCGGGCGGTGGCCGATCTGGCGGCGGAGCGCGGCGCGACCTTCCGGTACGGCGCGGAGGTCGCGCAAATCCTCGCGGACGGCGGCCGCGTCACCGGCGTGCGCCTGAGCGACGGCACGACTGTGGCCGCCGACTACGTCGTCTGCAACGCGGACTGCGCGGCCCTGGGGGCGGGGCTGCTCGGGCCCGATGCGGCCGCCGCCGGCGAGCGGCTCGCGCCCGGCGAGCGCTCGCTCTCCGCGGTCACGCTCTGCGCGGAGGCGGTGCCGGCGGGTTTCCCGCTGGCGCACCACACGGTGTTCTTCTCGCGCGACTACCGGGCCGAGTTCGACGCGCTCCTGCGCGCCCGCCGCCTGCCCGACGACCCGACCGTCTACGTCTGTGCCCAGGACCGGGACGCGGCGGGCGCCGCGCCGCGGGGGCCGGAACGCCTGCTCCTGCTCGTCAACGCTCCGGCGGATGGCCGGGAGCGCCCCCTTCAGCCGCCGGAGATCGAGAGATGCGAGAGGAACCTGATCCGCCGGCTGGAGGCCTGCGGGCTCACCCTGGACTTCACGTCGTCGGCGGTCACGACGACGCCGCGGGACTTCGACGCCCTCTTCCCCGGGACGGGCGGAGCCCTCTACGGTCGGGCGGCGCAGGGATGGGCGACGACCTTCAAGCGCGCGGGCGCGCGGACGGCGGTGCCGGGCCTCTATCTCGCGGGGGGCTCGATCCATCCCGGCCCGGGCGTCCCGATGGCGGCGCAGTCGGGGCGGCTGGCAGCGGCAGCGATCCTGGACGACCGCGATTCGATGGCGCGGTCGCGCGGGGCGGCTACGCGTGGTGGTACGTCGATGCGGTGAGCGACGACGGCCGCCAGGGCCTCACGATCATCGCGTTCATCGGCAGCGTGTTCTCGCCCTACTACGCCTGGAGCGCCGAGAAGGACCCCTTCGCCCACTGCGCCATGAACGTGGTGCTCTACGGCGACCGCGGCCGCTTCGCCATGACCGAGCGACGCGCCGCGAGCCTGTCGCGGAGCGCCGACCACATCGCCGTGGGCCCGAGCGCCATGCACTGGGACGGCACGGCGCTGACGGTGCGGATCGACGAGCGCGGAGCCCCCCTGCCCCGCAGGATCCGCGGCACCGTGCGCCTCGAGCCGCGCGGGTTCACGGGCGGCCCGTTCCATCTCGACCGGGCCGGGCGCCACCGCTGGTGGCCGATGTCGCCCTCCTCGCGGGTCGAGGTGGATTTCGACGCGCCGGACCTTCGCTGGAGCGGGAGCGGCTACTTCGACACCAACGACGGCGACGAACCGCTGGAGGCCGCCTTCTCGCGGTGGACATGGTGCCGGGCCGACCTGCCGGACGGCGCGGCGATCCTCTACGACGTCCATCACCGCGACGGCGGCGGCCAGAACCTGTCGCTCCGGTTCTCCGCGGACGGCAGCCGCCGCGAGATCCGGCCGCCGCCCGGCGCGGCGCTCCCGGCGACGCGCTTCTGGCGGATGCCGCGCGAGACCCGCAGCGACGGCGGCCGCTCGCGGGTGCTCGCGACCTACGAGGACACGCCGTTCTACGCCCGCTCGCTGCTCGCCTCGACCCTGGGCGGCGAGCCGGTCCGGGCCATGCACGAGAGCCTGTCGCTCGACCGGTTCCGCAACCCGATGGTGCGACTCATGCTGCCCTTTCGGATCCCGCGGCCGCTGGCTCCGTGAGGGCCTCGGCGCCGCCCGTCCCGGATCGCCGTCGGCTCGGGGTGACGCTCCGCGGCATGACGCGCTCCGCGATGCAGGCGAAGGTCGCGATGCTCAGCACGAGGCCGAGGGGGAAGCCGGTCAGCGCGGCCGCCTCCCGGACGACCGCGAAGAGCGGCACCGCGCAGAGCAGGGCCCGCTCGCGCGGCCGCAGGCCGCCCGCGCGGTGCGCGGCGAGCGCCAGGAGGAGCACGGCCGGCACGAGCGGCGCCAGGTCGTAGACCGGGAGGTACGGTGACAGCAGCGGCGCGGAGACGAGGAGCGCGGCCGCGCGCAGCGTCGGGTCTGTGGGCCGGGACCAGGCGCGGAAGGCGAGGCCGAGCGCCAGTACGGCGACGAGACCCTGCGCCGTCCAGGCGGCGGCCATCGAGCCGCCGAGCAGGCGCACCGCGCCGAACGCGCTGGCGTTGAGGTTGAGGCTCGCCGCCGCGTTCTGCAGGATGATCCGGTTCGTGTCCCCGAGCGTGCCGAGGAAGCCGGTCCAGGGCGCCGTCCCGAACAGCGCCAGCGACGCGAGGCAGAGGGCCAGCACCGTCGACGCGCAGGCGGCCAGGCACGCGCGCCGTCCCGTCACCAGCAGGAGCAGGGGGGCGAGCGCCGCGAAGTGCGGCTTGTAGGCCAGCAGGCCGAAGCAGAGCCCGGCGAGCCACGGTCGGCGATCGACGAGCACCGCGCCGAGGGTGAGCAGCGACGCGGTGAACAGGCCGTTCTGGCCGTAGACGAGGTTGCAGAGCACGAGCGGGTGCGCGAGCGCGACGAGGGCCGCGTCCCGCCGGCCGGCCGCGACCCGCATCGCGAGCGCGAACAGGACGAGGGACAGCGCGGTCCAGAGCAGGTAGGCCGGCTGCAGATCCAGCAGTGCCATCGCGGCCGCCGGCAGGAGGAACACCGGGGGATAGTGCCACGCGAACCGGCACGCCTGCCCGCAGGCCGCCTTCAGGTTCGCCAAGTGCACCGGCAGGTCGTAGGGGTCTGCCCCCCGCCCCTCCAGCGCCGAACGGCCCGCCACCCAGACCTGGACGAAGTCGTTGCCGAGGGGGTCGCCGTACCAGTTGCGCCGCGGGTCCGGGCCGGTCCCGTAGACGAGGAGGACCATGGCGAGGCCGAACGGCAGCAGCACCCAGGCCGCCCGCCGGCCGAAGGCGAACAGCCGGTCATCGCTGCTCAGGAGATGCGCGAGATCTGACCGGAGCGCGGCGGCGCGTGCTGTCGGTGAGCCCGGCACGCGGGTCTCGATGGGCGCTGGCATGACGGAGGATTTCCGCGTCCGGATTCCGCGGCAGCCTAGGCGCGCGCGGTTCCGGGCCCGTTAACAGGGGTGTTTGCGGCCCGGCCCGGCTTGTGCAAGAGGGCGGCGGCTGCGATCCTCGCGCCGTCAAACCGGGGCGATCACATCGATGCGACTGGACGAGGCGTCTCCGGCCCCGCGCGTCCTGATCTACAGCCACGATACCTTCGGGCTCGGCCATCTGCGCCGCTCGCGGGCGATCGCCAACGCGATCGTGGCGTGCAACCGCGGCGCCCGGGCGATGATCGTCTCGGGCTCCCCGGTGGTCGACCGCTTCGCCTTCGCGGCGGGCGTCCGGACGGTCAGGCTGCCGCCGGTGACCAAGTTCGCCGACGGCGGCTATGCCAGCCTCGACGGCGCGACCCCGCTGGCGCGCACCGTCGCGCAGCGTTCCGCGATCATCGCCCAGGCCTGCGACGCCTTCCGACCCGACCTGATCATCGTCGACAAGGAACCGGCCGGCTTCCACGGCGAGTTGCTGCCGGTGCTGGAGAAGGCCGCGGCCCGCGACATCCGCCTCGTCCTGGGCCTGCGCGACGTCCTCGACGACGCCGACCGCCTCGTCCCCGAATGGGAGCGCAAGGGCGCGGCCGAGACGATGGCGCGTTTCTACGACGAGATCTGGGTGTACGGGCTGAGCCGGATCCACGAGCCCCTGGCGGCGCTGCCGATGGAGCCCGAGATGGCCGCCCGCATCGACGGGCGCCTGATCTACACCGGCTATCTCCGCCGCGACCTCCCGGAGCGCCGCGCCGGCCGCGAGGAGCCCCCGATCGCGAACGGCCCCTTCATCCTGGTGACGCCGGGCGGCGGCGGCGACGGGGCGGCCCTGATCGACTGGGTGATCGCCGCCTACGAGGCCGATCCCGCGATCCCCCTCCCCGCGCTCATCGCCTTCGGTCCCTTCCTCGACGCCGGCATCCGCGACGGGTTCATGGCGCGCATCCGCCGCCTCGGCGACCGGATCGCGGCCATCACCTTCGACAGCGAGATCGAGTTCCTGATGCGCAAGGCCGCCGGCGTCGTCGCCATGGGGGGCTACAACACGTTCTGCGAGATCCTGTCCTTCGACCGCCGGGCGATCCTCGTGCCCCGGACCGAGCCGCGGCGGGAACAGGCGATCCGGGCGCTGGCGGCCGAGCGGCTCGGCCTCGCGCGGGTGCTGATGGAGGCGGAAGGCCGGGCGCCCGGGCGCATGGCGGCGGCGCTCCGCGACCTGCCGGGACAGGACCCGCCGTCGCGGGTCCTGGTGCCGGGTCTCCTCGACGGCCTCGACGCGGTCGCGCGCCGCGTCCGGGCGCTGACCGCCCGCGGCGGCGCGGACGTCGCGGCCCGGCCGTACCTGCAGGCCTATTCGTGAGCGCCAAGCGGGTCGCCGTGGTGCTGAAGGGCTATCCGCGGCTCTCCGAGACCTTCATCGCGCAGGAGTTGCTGGCGCTGGAACGGTGCGGACTGGCTCTCGAGATCTGGTCCCTCCGGCGCCCGACCGATCGGGCCCGCCATCCGATGCACGCGCAGATCCGCGCGGAGGCCGCCTACCTGCCCGAGTACCTGCGCGACGCGCCGCTGCGGGTGCTCCGGGGCGTCGGCGCCGCGCTCCGGCGGCCGAACCTGCCCGCGCTCCTGGCGCTGTTCGCCCGCGATCTCCGGCGCGACCCGACGGCGTCGCGGCTGCGGCGCCTCGGGCAGGCCCTGGTCCTAGCCCGGGAATTGCCGGCCGAGGTCGCCCATATCCACGTGCACTTCCTGCACACGCCGGCCAGTGTCGCCCGCTACGCCGCGCTCCTGACCGGGCGCCGGTGGAGCTTCTCGGCGCATGCCAAGGACATCTGGACCACGCCCGACTGGGAACTGTCCGAGAAGCTGCGCGACGCCGAATGGGGCGTGACCTGCACCCGTGACGGCCTCGCCCGGCTCGACAGCCTCGCCCCGGGCCGGACGCTGCTCGCCTATCACGGGCTCGATCTCGCCCGGTTCCCCGACGCGCCGCCGCCGCGCGAGCCGCGCGACGGGACGGACCCGGACCGCCCCCTCCGGCTCCTCTGTGTCGGCCGGCTCGTCGCCAAGAAGGGGCACGACAACCTCATCGACGCCCTCGCCGCCCTGCCCGCGCACCTGCACTGGCGGCTCGATCTGATCGGCAGCGGCGAGCGGCGCGAAGCCCTGGAGGCCCGGGTCGCTGCCTGCGGCCTGGCGGAGCGGGTCCGCTTCCGCGGCGCCCTGGCGCAGCCCGCGGTGATCGAGGCCATGCGCGCGGCGGACCTCTTCGTCCTGCCGACGAAGCCCGCCCCCGGCGGCGATCGCGACGGCCTGCCGAACGTGCTGATGGAGGCCGCGAGCCAGGCGCTGCCGATCCTGGCGACCGCCTTCGCCGGCACGCCGGAATTCATCACCGACGGCGTCCACGGCGTCCTGACGCCGCCCGGCGAGCCGGCGGCGCTGGCCGAGGCCCTGTCGCGTCTCGCGGGCGATCCGGGCCTCCGTCAGCGGCTCGGCGCGGCGGCCCTGGCCCGGCTCGTGCAGGACTTCTCCGAGGAAGCGGCGATCGCGCTGATCGCCGGCCGGCTGCGCGCGTCCGCGGGTCTGCCGCAGGGCGCGGTCGCCCGCGAATCGGAGTTGTCCGCGTGCGCGTCCTGATCGCGGTCACGCATCTGCTCGGCGCGGGGCACCTCACCCGCGCGGCCGCCATCGCCCGCGCCTTCGCTGCGGCCGGCCACGAGACGATGCTGGTCTCGGGCGGCGTCCCGGCACCGATGGTCCGACAGGACGGGTTGCGCCGCGTGCAGCTGCCGCCGCTCCGGATCGCCGGCACGGACTTCTCGACGCTGCTGGACCCCGACGGAAGCCCGGCCGGGCCGGCGCTCCTCGAACGCCGCCGGGCCCTGATGGTCGATACCCTGGCGGCCTTCGAGCCTGACGCGGTGATCACCGAGCTGTTCCCGTTCGGCCGGCGCGCCCTGGCGGCCGAGTTCCTCGCCCTGGTGGACGCGGCCCGCGCCCGGCGGCCGCGCCCGCTCGTCCTCGCCTCCGTGCGCGACGTCCTCATGGCCTCGACCAAGCCGGAGCGGATCGCCCAGGCGCACGCGCGGGTCGCGGACCTATATGACGCCGTGCTGGTGCACGGCGACCCGGCCCTGATCCCCATCGAGGCCTCGTGGCCCCTCGACGCGGCCACCGCCGCGAAGGTGCGTTACACCGGCTACGTGGACGAGGGGACCGTGCCCGCGCCGGCCTCGCGCCGCTCCGGCGTGGTGGTCGCCGCCGGATCCGGACCGGCCGGGCTGGTCCTGCTGCGCGCGGCCGCAGGCGCCGCCCGGCTTCGGCCGGATCTCGGCTGGCGGATCCTGGCCGGCCACGGCGTCCCCGAGGCCGAGCTGTCCGAGATCGGTCACGGTCTCGCGCCCGGCATCCTCGGTCGCGCCCAGCCGGACTATCGCGCGCTCCTGGCCGGCGCCGCCCTGTCGGTCAGCCAGTGCGGCTACAACACGGCCGTCGATCTCCTCGCCACCGGCACACCCGCTGTCCTCGTGCCCTTCGAGGCCGGCGGCGAGACCGAGCAGCGCCTGCGCGCCGAGCGCCTCGCCGCCCGGGGCCTCGCCCGGGTGCTGCCGGAATCGGAGCTGACGCCCGGGACCCTGGTGCAGGCCATCGCGGCGCGGGGCGTCCTCCCCGCGCCCGGCGATCCCGGGATCGATCGGGACGGCGCAGCGCGCACGGTCGCGCTGGTCGAATCCCTCCGCGGGGGCGAGCGATCGCGCCCCGTCCGGGCTAAGCCGGCCGAGCCGGCCCTCGACGCTCTCCGCCGTGCTCTCGACGCCGTCGCAACGCGGGGCCTGCGCGTGCCGCTGTTCTGGCGCGACGACGACGCGGTCGCGGGCGGTCCGGACCTCGACCGCCTCATCGGTCTCGCCGAGCACCACGCCGTCCCGCTGCTCCTCGCCGCGATCCCGGCCGGCATCGACGCCTCGCTGCCGCGGCGGCTCGAAGCGGCTGCCGGTGTATCCGTCGCCGTCCACGGCCTCGCCCACCACAACCACGCCCCGCCGGGCGAGAAGCGGGCCGAGTTCGGCGCGCACCGCCCGCTCGACACCCTGGTCGCCGACGCCGCTGCCGGCCTCCGGATCGCCCGGCAGCGTCTGCCGGAAGGCTCGCTGCTACCTGTCTTCGTGCCGCCGTGGAACCGCGTCGCGCCGGAACTCGCCGCCGCCCTGCCGGATCTCGGCTATCGCGGCCTCTCGGCCGTGCCCGGCCCGTCGATCCCGGGTTTGCGCCGGCTCGATGCCACCCTCGACCCGATCGACTGGCGGGGCAGCCGGTCCCTGCGCGATCCGGAAGCCCTGCTGCGCGGCCTCGCCGCCGACATCGCGGGCGCGCCGGAGCGGCCGCTCGGCCTGCTGACGCACCACCGCGTCCACGACGAGGCCGTCTGGGACTTCGCCGGCGCCCTCGTGGCCAACCTCCTGCGGCACCCGGCGATACAGGTCGTGGATGTTCGGGCGCACTTCGGCGCGTCCGCGATGGACAAGGGGCCGGCGGCATCTAAGTCTCAGGTCTCACAGATCGCGAGGACGGGTTGAGCCCGCTATTGTCCATCCGCGACCTCGCGGTCGCGTTCCGCACGGAGAGTGGTCCGTTCGAGGCGCTGCACGGCCTGTCCCTCGACGTTCACCGCGGCCGCACCCTCGCCCTGGTCGGCGAGTCCGGTTCGGGCAAGTCGGTGACCGCCCAGGCGATTCTGCGGATCCTGCCGCCCTCCGCCGCCATCACCCGCGGTCAGATCCTGTTCCGGGACGGCGAGGTCGAGGCCGACATCGCGCGGCTCCCCTCCGAGGGCGAGGCGATGCGGGCGATCCGTGGCCAGCGCATCGCCATGATCTTCCAGGAGCCCATGACCTGCCTGTCACCGCTCCACACGGTGGGCGACCAGATCGGCGAGGCGCTGCGCATCCACACCGGGGCCGACCGCAAGGAGGCCGATGCCCGGACCGAGGCGGCGCTGGCCCGGGTCGGCTTCCCGGACCCGCACCGCGCCCTGCGGACCTACCCGTTCGAGCTGTCCGGCGGCCTGCGCCAGCGCGCCATGATCGCCATGGCGCTGATCCTGAAACCCGCCCTCCTCGTCGCCGACGAGCCTACCACCGCGCTCGACGTCACCACTCAGGCCCAGATCCTCGCCCTGCTGGCACGGCTCCAGGAGGAGACCGGGATGGCGATCCTGCTGATCACCCACGACCTCGGCGTGGTCGCCAACATCGCTCACGACGTCGCGGTCCTCTATCGCGGACGCCTCGTCGAGGCGGGCCCGCGCGACACGGTGATGCGCGCGCCGGGCCACGCCTACCTCCGCGCGCTCCTCCACGCGGTGCCGCGCTTCGACATGGCGCCCGGCGAGCGGCTCACGCCGATCCGCCCGGCCAAGGCCGAGATCCCGCCCGGCCAGGCGCCCGCGCCCCTGGCCGGGCCGATCCTGCAGGTGGAGGGGGTGAGCAAGAGCTTCACGCTGCGCGCCGGTCGGCTCTGGCAGAAGCCGCGGATCGTCCACGCCGTGTCCGACGTCTCCTTGAGTTTGGCGGCGGGCCAGACGCTGGGGCTCGTCGGCGAGTCCGGGTCGGGCAAGACCACGGTCTCGAAGATGATCATGCGGGCGCTCCGGCCGGATTCCGGGCGGATCCTGTTCGACGACGGCAGCGGCCCGCGGGACGTCCACGGCCTGAGCGGCGACGCCCTCTTCGCCTATCGCCGCACGGTCCAGTTCGTGTTCCAGGACCCCTACGCGTCCCTCGATCCGCGCATGACCGTCCGGCAGATCCTGTCGGAGCCGATGGAGATCCACGGCGTCCCGGCGGCGGAGCGGCGGGAGCGCTGCCGCGCCCTGATGGCCATGGTCGGCCTGGAGCCCAGCGGTCTCGGCCGGTACCCGCACGCCTTCTCGGGCGGGCAGCGGCAGCGCATCGGGATCGCCCGGGCGCTCGCCCCGAAGCCGCGGCTGCTGGTGCTCGACGAGCCGGTCTCGGCCCTCGACGTCTCGGTCCAGGCGCAGATCCTGAACCTGCTCAAGGATCTCCAGGCCGCCCTGGGCCTCTCCTACCTCATCGTTTCCCATAATCTGGCAGTGATCGACTACATGGCGGACACGATCAGCGTGATGTGCCGGGGCCGCATCGTCGAGGAGGCGCCCAGCGCGGCCCTGTTCCGCCGGCCCGTCCATCCCTACACGCGGGCGCTGCTCGCCGCCGTGCCCGATCCGAGCCTGGACCATCCCCTCGACTTCGCGGCCGTCGCCTCCGACCGCAACGACCCGACCCGCTGGGAGGAGCCGTTCCGCCTGGCCGCCGATGAGGCCGGGGCGATGCGCCCGGTCGAGACCGGCCACCGGGTGCGCTTCGGCGCCGCCCACAGCGTGGAGGCCGCGTGATGCAGGCCCGGCCGCCCGTGATGCTGGAGCGCCTGCGCCGCAAGGTGCTGTCGCCGTTCTTCGACCGCCTGGGCTACGACCTCGTCCCGGCTGCCCCCGACTGGACCCACCGGCCGACCTCGCCGCGCGAAGTCGCCACCCTGCTCGAATCGGCCGCCGCCATCCTGGAACGCGATCTCGCCGCCGCCGGCCTCGTCCCCGACGGCGACGTGCTGGAGCAGGTCCGGGCATTCTGGACGCTGATACCCACCGCCCCCGTCCGGCAGCGGCGCGGCGGCAGCGGCTTCAACGGCGCGCTGCAGCTCTACCTCGCCATGCGGGCGCTGAAGCCCGACTTCGTGATCGAATCGGGCGTCTTCCGCGGGCTCACGACTTGGGTGATCCGGCAGGCCCGCCCGCAGGCGCAGATCTTCTGCCACGATCCGGACCTGTCGGGTCTGCAGTACCGCGACCGGCAGGCCCGCTACAGCACGGCGGATTGGTCGACCGCCGACTGGTCCATGCTCGACCCGGCGCGGACGGTGGCGTTCTTCGACGACCACGTCGCCCAGGGTCGACGGGTCGTGGAGGCGCGGGCGCGCGGTCTGACCCGGCTGCTGTTCGACGACGACGCGGCCGGGCACCGGATCCACGCCCATGGCGGCCCCGCGCACCCGACCATCGCGATGATCACCGGGCCCGAGCGCAGCCCGGAGCCGATCCGGTGGACGCGGAACGGCCGCCATTTCGAGCAGCCGGCCGACGACGCCCTGGTGCGGCAGGCCGCCGGGTTGATCGCCCGGTCCCACGCCTTCGACGACCTGCACAGGGCGACCGGCTACTCGCCCGCCCGGCTCACCTCCGTGACGTTGCGGGGCAGCTCATGAAGGCCTGGGACATTCAGGACGGCACCCCGTCCGCTCTCCCGCTGCGGGGCGGGAACGACAGCACCGTGTCCCGCCGCGCCCTGCTCGCCGGGCTCGGCGCCAGCCTGATCTGGTCGCGCGCGCCGTCGCGGGCCTTCGCCGACACCCCGCCGGCCGACGCGCCCGGCCCGCCGACCACCCCCTACGTGGCCGACCTCGCCGCCCACGGACGCCGGCTCGGCAGCGCGGGCGGCACGATCCGCACGCTGATCGCCAAGGCGCGGGACGTCCGCTACCTGTCGGTCTACGGCTACACCCGCCTCGTCGGCTACGATGCCGACCTCAACCTGCGGCCCGACGTGCTGGAGCGCGTCGACGTCGAGGGCGGCCGCTTCACGTTCACGCTCCGCCAGGGCCACCGCTGGTCGGACGGGCACCCGTTCACCGCGGAGGATTTCCGCTACTACTGGGAGGATGTCGCCAACGAGAAGGCCCTGAGCCCCGACGGGCCAGCGGCCTTCTTCCGGGTCGACGGCAAGCTCCCGGAGGTAGAATTCCTCGATCCGGTCACCGTCCGCTACAGCTGGGACCGGCCGAACCCGATGTTCCTGCCGGCCCTGGCGGCGCCGCGCGACCCGCTGATCTACCGGCCGTCGCACTATCTCAAGCCGTACCACGCCCGCTACATCGGCAAGGAGGCGGCCGACGCGAAGTCCAAGGCGCTGAAGCTCCGCAGCTGGGCGGCCCTGCACAATCGCCTCGACGACAATTACGAGCTCAACAACCCGGACTGCCCGACCCTGCAGGGCTGGGTGCCGCGGACCCGCTCGCCGGCCACCCGGTTCCGGTTCGAGCGCAACCGCAGCTACCACCGGGTCGACACGGCCGGCACGCAGCTCCCCTACGTCGATTCCATCGTGATGGACGTGGCCTCGCAGGGCCTCCTGGTCGCCAAGACCAATGCCGGCGAGGCCGACCTGATGTTCCGCGGCCTGATGATGCCCGACATCCCGAGCCTCAAGGAGGGTGAGGCGGCGCATCGCTACCGCACCAACCTGTGGCCCGTGGCCCGCGGCTCGGAGATCGCGCTCTACCCGAACCTGACCACGACGGATCCGGCGTGGCGGCAGCTCAACCGCGACGTGCGTTACCGGCACGCCCTGTCGCTCGCCATCGATCGGCGCACCCTGAACAACACGCTCCTGTTCGGCCTGGGCACCGAGGGCAACGACACGATCGTGCCCGAGAGCGCGCTGTTCGAGCCCGAGATGCGGACCCTCAACGCCGCCTACGACCCGGCCCGGGCCGCCAAGCTTCTAGACGAGATCGGGCTGACGGCCCGCGACGGTTCCGGCACGCGGCTGCTCCCGGGCGGTCGCGCCCTGGAGCTGGTGGTGGAGAGCGACGGCGAGGCCGAGATGGTCCTCGACGCGCTGCTGCTCATCACGGAGTTCTGGCGCGAGGTCGGGATCCGCCTGATCACCAAGCCGCAGGAGCGCACGAACCTGCACCGGCGCTCGATCGCGGGCGTGACCGTCATGGTCGCCGCCCAGGGCCTCGACCTCGCCGTCCCGACCGCGATTATGCCCCCGACCGAGCTGAGCCCGGCCCAGCCGGAGCATTATTCCTGGCCGCTGTGGAGCATGAACGTCGAGAGCCGCGGCAAGAGCGGCGAGCCCTGCGACGTACCGGAGGTCCAGCGCCTCATCGAGCTCGACCGGGAGTGGCGCCACACCGACGATGCCGGCCGGCAGGCCGCGATCTGGCGCGAGATGCTGATGAACCACGCGCGCAACACCTGGGTGATCGGCACGGTGGCGGGCGCGCTCCAGCCGGTGGTCGGCGCCGATCGCCTGATCAACCTCCCGAAGCGCGCCCTCTATTCCTGGGAGCCCACCGCGATGATCGGCGTGCAGCGTCTCGACGAGCTGTTCTGGGACAAGGGCACCGAAACCGGCGCCGACAAGCGCGCGGAGGCCCGGTGATCGTCCAGATCCTCCGCCGCGTCGTCACGATGGCGGTGACGCTGCTGGTCATCTCGGCGCTCGTCTTCGTGATCATCAAGCTGCCGCCGGGCGACTACCTGACCAACCGGATCATGGAGCTGCGGGCCACCGGCGACGCGAGCTCCGTGGCGAAGGCGGAGCTACTCATCAAGCAGTACGGGCTCGATCGGCCGGTCTGGCAGCAGTACCTGTTGTGGATCGGCGTGCTGCCCGGATCGGTCGGGTTCTCCGGGCTGCTCCAGGGCGACTGGGGCTGGTCGTTCGAGTACGACAAGCCGGTGGCGGACGTCGTCGGCGACGCCCTGTGGCTGACCCTGCTGATCAACCTGACGGCGGTGGTGTTCGTCCACCTCGTGGCGATCCCGGCGGCGATCTACTCCGCGACGCACCGGAACACGCTCGGCGACGCCGTCGTCACCCTGCTGGGCTATGTCGGCCTCGCCGTGCCGGGCTTCCTGCTCGCCCTGATCCTGCTGTTCTATGCCAACCGGTGGTTCGGGCTGTCGATCGGCGGCCTCTACGATTCGGCCCTCACCAACCAGCCCTGGACCTGGGAGAAGGTCCGCTCGCTCATGGCGCACCTGATCGTGCCGACGCTGGTGATCGGCCTCGGCGGCACCGCGGCCATGATCCGGCGCATGCGCGCCAACCTGCTCGACGAGCTGGCCAAGCCCTACACGGTGACCGCCCGCGCCAAGGGCCTGCCGCCCCTGCAGGCGCTGCTGAAATACCCGTTCCGGATGTCGCTCAACCCGTTCGTCGCGGATATCGGCAACCTGCTCCCGCACCTCGTCTCGGGGTCGGTGCTGGTCTCCCTGGTGCTCAGCCTGCCGACTGTCGGGCCGCTGCTCCTCGAGGCCCTGCGCAGCCAGGACCAGTTCATGGCCGGGTTCATCCTGATGTTCGTCGCGGCCCTCACCCTCGTCGGCATGCTGATCTCGGACCTGATCCTGGTCTGGCTCGATCCGCGCATCCGCATGGGCCTGCGATGAGCCGCCCCGCGATGACCGACGCGCTGCCCGCATCCGGACACTTCGTCGATCCGGCGCCTTTCGAGCCGGAGGCCCGGACCGAGAGCCCGGTCGCCACGGCCTCCGCGTGGCGGCTCATCCTCCGCAAGTTCCTGCGCCACCGCCTCGCCGTGGCCTCGGCCCTGATCCTGCTCGCGCTCTACGCGACCGTGCCGTTCGTCGAGCAGCTCGCGCCCTATGGACAGGCCCGCCGCAACGGCGACTTCCTCTACGCGCCGCCGCAGGGCGTGCACCTGTTCCACGAGGGCCGCTTCGTCGGGCCGTTCGTCTATCCCTACCGGGCCCATCTCGACCTCGACACGTTCCGCCGGGACTACAAGGTGGACGCCGCCGCCCCGCAGCCGCTGCGCTTCCTCTGCCGGGGCGACGGCTACGACTGGCTGGGGCTCGTCCGCACCGACCTGCACCTCGTCTGCCCGCCGGAGAACGGCACGCTGTTCCTCCTCGGCACCGACAAGCTCGGGCGTGACCTGTTCTCGCGCATGATCTACGGGGCCCGGATCTCCCTCACCATCGGCCTCGTGGGCGTCGCCATCTCGTTCGCGCTCGGGCTCTTCTTCGGCGGCATCGCGGGCTATTTCGGCGGCATCGTCGATGCCGGGGTGCAGCGGCTGATCGAGGTGGTGCGCTCCCTGCCGGAGCTGCCGCTCTGGCTCGCCCTGTCGGCGGCGCTGCCGCCGAACTGGAGCCCGCTGCTGATCTTCTTCGGCATCACGGTGATCCTCGGCCTGCTCGACTGGCCGGGGCTCGCGCGGGCGGTGCGCGGCAAGCTCCTGGCGCTGCGGGAGGAGGATTTCGTCCAGGCCGCCGAGCTGATGGGCGCCTCGCCGACCCGGGTGATCGGCCGTCACCTGATCCCGAACTTCATGAGCCACCTGATCGCGTCGGCGACGCTGTCGATCCCGACCATGATCCTCGGCGAGACCGCCCTGTCGTTCCTGGGCCTCGGACTCAGACCGCCGGTAACCAGCTGGGGCGTGCTGCTCAACGAGGCGCAGAATCTCGCGGCGGTGCAGCTCTACCCCTGGCTGCTCCTGCCGGTCCTGCCCGTGCTGGTGACGGTGCTCGCCTTCAACTTCATGGGCGACGGCCTGCGCGACGCTGCCGACCCGTACCACTGACGGGCGCCCGCCGCGCCGTGTGGCCTACCCGGCGAGCGGCAGCGGCGCGATCCGCGTCGGGGCGGCGACGCCCTTGCGCTCGAGGAGGCCCGGCGGCGGCACCGGGGCGTCGATGGTGCAGACCACGCCGGTCGGCTCGTAGCTCAGCACCACCTCGCCGGCGAGCTCGCGCGCCAGACTGCGCTCGATCAGGCGCGAGCCGAATCCGGTCCGCGTCGGCTTCTTCACCGGCGGGCCGCCGCGCTCGGACCAGCGGAGCGAGAGCTGCATCTCGTCCAGGCGCCGCACCGTCCAGGCGATCTCGACCGTGCCGCCCTCGGTCGAGAGCGCGCCGTACTTCACGGCGTTCGTGCCGAGCTCGTGCAGGGCCATGGCGATGGACAGCGCGAGCCGCGGCGGCAGCCGCAGGGCCGGTCCCTGAACCTGGAACCGCGAGGCCCGGCCGTCGCCGGCCTCCAGCGGCCGGATCGCGTCCGCCACGACGGCGGAGAGTTCCGCCCCCTCCCAGCTCTCCCGGGTCAGCACGTCGTGCACCCGCGCCAGGGCGAGGAGGCGCGCCTCGAAGGCGGCGCGCGCCGCGTCGGCCTCGGCGCCTTCCAGCCCGCGCAGCGACTGGGCCGCGATCGACTGCACCGTCGCCAGGGTGTTCTTCACCCGGTGGTTCAACTCGTGGATCAGGAGCAGGAGGTGCTCCTCGGCGTTCTTCGTGTCGGTGATGTCGATGTTGCAGCCGGTGTAGCCCAGGAAGTTCTGGGCGTCGTCGAGCCGCGGCACGCCCTCGCACTGGAGCCAGCGCACCGCGCCCGTCCGGTCGATCACCCGCGCCTCCGTGCGGAACGGGATCCGGGCCTCGAACGCCTCCGTGAAGGCGCTGCGGAAATTCTCCAGGTCGTCGGGATGCACGATCTGGTGCCAGCCGTCGTCGTTGAACCGTGCGGCCGGCAGCCCGAACAGGTGCTCGAAATGGAGGTTGGCGAAGCTGACCGCGCCGGTCTCGTCGGTCATCCAGATCAGGGCCGGCGCCGAATCGGCCATGTGCCGGAAGCGCGCCTCGGACTCGCTCAGGGCGCTCAGGCCGCGCTTTGTCTCGGCGAGCGCCCGGTCGCGCTCCTCCTCCCGGGTGCGCAGCCGGAGAGACGCCTCCGACAGCACGACGCCGAGCCGCTGGATCTCGTGGACCGGCGACGACACGCGCGGGATCGCCTCGCCCCGGGCCAGGGCAGGCCCCGAAGCGGCCAGCAGCCGGAGGGGGCGCGAGACCCGCGACCAGAGGTTCACCGCCAGGAGCGACGAGGTGGCCAGCACCAGCAGGCCGAAGCCCGCGAAGGCCCAGATCCAGCGCCGCACCCGCGCGTCGACGAGGGCCTGCGGGATGCTGGTCGCGACCATCCAGCCGGTGAGCCGCGAGCGCGCCTCGATCACCACCACCGGCTTGTGCTGGCGATCCTGGCCCTCCCAGACCCCGGGCGTCGACGACTGCACCTGGCGGAGGCTGGCGAGGCGCTGCTTGCCGACCACCGCCTCGGGATCGGGCAGGCGCGCCAGGACGATGCCCGCCCTGTCGCTGATCCCCGTCGTCCAGCCCGGGACGACCTCCCGGGACAGGATGCCCTGCAGGCGCGACAGGGGGACGGTGAAGCTCAGGATATAGCCGACCTCGCCGTCGACCATCACGGGCACGCCAACCGCGTAGGTGGCCTCGCTCGGCGTCGGGCCCGGCACGTAGCCGCTCACCATGGCGCGCTGCGTCCCGCGGGCCAGATCCTGGTCGAAGGGTAGCGTCACGACCGGCATCGGCGCACCGCGCGGCACGCCGGTATTCACCATCTCCTGCCCGTTGGGCCGGCGCAGGAGCACGTCCAGGTCGATCGATTCGCGGACGAGGCGCGCCTGGGCGTCGAACGCCTCGAAGTCGCCCTGCCGGATCCGCGGTGAGGTCGCCAGAGTCTGCAGCACCGACACGAGACCGGCGGTGTCGCGGTCCAGGGACAGGCCGATGCCGCGCACGTTCTCGCGGGCGTCCTGCTCGAACCGTGCCCGCTCGGCGGAGGCGTAGCGCATCAGCAGGATGCTGGTGAACAGCAGGCCGGGGCCGATCAGCGCGATCACCAGCGCGATCAGGTAGACCTGGGTCGAGAAGCCGTTTCGCCCGAAGCGGTGCAGCCGCCGCGACAGCCAGGAACGGCGCGCGGGAATCACCGCGGGGACGCCCGCGCCCTCGGCGTGATGGTCCGGACTCAAGCGGGGTCCGTCCCCGGCCCGCGGTGCCACGCGGGCTCGTCGCCGTTCCCTCGCCTCATGACCGGTCGATATGACCGAGATCGCGTGTCGGGTCGAGGTGGTCGCGCACGCGCTGCTTCAGCGCTCTCACGTCTGGGAAACCGCCGTCGCGCACCCGTTCCCACAGGAGCACCCCGTCCAGTTGGATGTTGAAAGCGCCCCCCGTGGCCGGGACGAGGGCGACCTCGCCCAGATCATCGCGAAACGTCGAGAGGAGTTCCTGCGCCATCCAGGCGGAGCGCAGCAGCCAGTTGCATTGGGTGCAGTACGTGATCGCGACGCGCGGCCGTCCTGGCCTCGCCGCGCCCTCCACCGTCACGTCGCTGCCGGGCTTCGCGCCCGCTGGCCCATCGTGCATGCCCGCACAGCGCACCGGGCCGGCGCCCTTGTCAACCTCACGCGCGCGCACGTCGGCGTGCCCCGGGCCGGCGACGGCGGCGCTCAGCCGAGTGCGGTGCATATCTGGACGCCTGCTCGAACGCTCGTCCGGCTGTCGGCCAACATCGCCGGCCGCGCTTGACGTCGCGGCCCGCCGCGCTCTAGAAGGCCCGCCACCGGGTCGCGGCGCCCCCACGGGCGAGCGGCGATGGCGTGCGCTCAGGCGGCACGCCGGTACGGACGGTTAGCACAGCGGTAGTGCGTTCCCTTCACACGGGAAAGGTCGCAGGTTCGATCCCTGCACCGTCCACCATCATCCCCTATCCCCCGAAGGTCTGATCCCGCGGCTCCCCGCGTCGGTTTGCCACCCGAAAAGCGCGTGCTAAGGGCGCTCGATCGGTGAACGCATAAGCTTGGACCCGGCCCGATCCGGGTCGCAGGTCACAGGCAGGGGAAGGGCGGGAACAGCCATGAAGGACATCCTCGACAAGCTCGAAGAGCGGCGGGCGCAGGCCCGGCTCGGCGGCGGTGAGAAGCGCGTCGAGGCCCAGCACAAGCGCGGCAAGCTGACGGCGCGCGAGCGCATCGAACTCCTCCTCGACCACGGGTCGTTCGAGGAGTTCGACATGTTCGTGCAGCACCGCTCCACCGATTTCGGCATGGAGAAGCAGAAGATCCCCGGCGACGGCGTCGTGACCGGCTGGGGCACGATCAACGGCCGCACGGTCTTCCTCTTCTCGAAGGACTTCACGGTATTCGGCGGCTCGCTGTCCGAGGCGCATGCCCAGAAGATCGTGAAGGTTCAGGACATGGCGCTGAAGATGCGCGCCCCGATCATCGGTATCTTCGACGCCGGCGGCGCGCGCATCCAAGAGGGCGTCGCGGCGCTCGGCGGCTACGGCGAGGTGTTCCGCCGCAACGTCATGGCCTCGGGCGTCATCCCGCAGATCTCGGTGATCATGGGTCCCTGCGCGGGCGGCGACGTCTACTCGCCGGCCATGACCGACTTCATCTTCATGGTTCGCGACACGAGCTACATGTTCGTGACCGGCCCCGACGTGGTGAAGACCGTCACCAACGAGGTCGTGACCGCCGAGGAACTCGGCGGCGCCAAGGTCCACACCACCAAGTCGTCGATCGCCGACGGGTCCTTCGAGAACGACGTCGAGGCGATCCTCCAGATCCGCCGCCTCCTCGACTTCCTCCCGGCGAACAACATCGACGGCGTGCCGGAGCTCGAGAGCTTCGACGACGTCAACCGGATCGACGCGTCCCTCGACACGCTGATCCCCGACAACCCGAACAAGCCCTACGACATGGGCGAGCTGATCCGCCGCGTGGTGGACGAGGGCGACTTCTTCGAGATCCAGTCCGCCTACGCGCGCAACATCATCACCGGGTTCGGCCGGATCGAGGGCCGGACCGTCGGCTTCGTGGCCAACCAGCCGCTGGTGCTCGCGGGCGTGCTCGATTCGGACGCCTCGCGGAAGGCCGCGCGCTTCGTGCGCTACTGCGACGCCTTCGGCATCCCGATCGTCACCTTCGTGGACGTGCCGGGCTTCCTGCCGGGCACGGCGCAGGAATACGGCGGCCTGATCAAGCACGGCGCCAAGCTGCTCTTCGCCTACTCGCAGGCGACGGTGCCGCTGGTCACGATCATCACCCGCAAGGCCTTCGGCGGCGCCTACGACGTCATGGCGTCGAAGCACGTCGGCGCGGACGTGAACTACGCGTGGCCGACGGCGCAGATCGCCGTGATGGGCGCGAAGGGCGCGGTCGAGATCATCTTCCGCAGCGAGATCGGCGACCCGGAGAAGATCGCGGCGCGCACCGGCGAGTACGAGGACCGGTTCCTCTCGCCCTTCGTGGCGGCCGAGCGCGGCTACATCGACGAGGTGATCATGCCGCACTCGACCCGCCGCCGGATCGCCAAGGCCCTCGGGATGCTCCGCACCAAGAAGATGGAGCAGCCCTGGAAGAAGCACGACAACATCCCGCTCTGAGGCGGGCGCACGGGCCGGCGGCCGCGCCGCCGCCGGTCTCAGCTGCGGTTGCTGTTCTCGATCACCGCGCACAGCGTCAGCGGGCCCTTGTCGGGCGACACCATCGCCGAGCAGGTGACCCGCGCCCCGCCGAGATCGACGTTGCTGTGCCTGAGCTTCGTGGCCGTCGCCTGGGCTCGGTGCGCGGCCTCGGTGATCACGGCGGCGTCGATGCCGGTCACCGCGTGCCCGGCCTGCCCGAACAGGTCGTAGTAGCGGTCGGGCGGGTTCGCCCCGCGAAACTGCGCGCCCACAGACGACAGGTCTGGCCCGCCGCAGGCCAGCGTCAGGGTCATGTCCGGACCGGCCGTGAAGCTCGCGTAGTCGCTCCGGCGCTCGGCCGTCTTGGCCGCCGTCTCGGCCGTGACCTTGTCGACGAGCGCGTCGCAGGACTGTGCCCGGACGGGGCCGGCGCCGGCCGAGAGGGCGGTGAAGACGAGGAGAGGCAGGAGCGCGCGCATGCCCGCGAGGTAGCGCGGCGGTCCGGAAAGGCGAGCGGCGCGGCGTTCCGGCGCGCCGCGCCTCACCCCGATGCGGATCAGGCGGATTCGCCTCGTCCCCTGACCAGGACGGGTCCCTCGCCGACGAGGAGGCGCCGCTTGAGGCGGGCGATGCCCTCCCGCTGTAACTCGCTGGGCGGGGAATGCGCGCTGGCCACCTGGGTCAGCATCGCGATCAGCTCGCCCCGCTCGGACACCGTCAGCGCGTCGCGCAGCAGCGGCGCCAGGGCGTCGGCGACCTGCGAGAACGGGAGACGCGCCTGCGTGTAGCCCCAGGCCCTCTCGAAGGTGGCCGAGATCCGATCCACCTCGAGCGGACGCTCCATGTATTCGAGGATCCGCGTCTTCTCGCTGGCGGTGAGGGGGCTGCCGGTCCGGACCAGCTGGATCATCAGGATCACCGCCGCCAGGCGCGGGTCGCGGACACGCTGCAACGGCGTCCCCACGAGGTTCTGGAAGGTCGAGACGGCGCGACGCTGAAGCCCCTTCGTGTCCCGGTTGACCTCCTGCAGGCCCTTGACGGTCCCGTGCGTCCGCAAGATCCAGAACAGTCCCGCGACGATGATCCCGATGAGGCCGAGCAGGATCGGCATGAGCGTCCCCAGATCGAATCGACGCGGGACGCTCTCACGCACATCTCGGTGTGTCAAACCCGCGTCAGTGCCTGCGAATGACCGCTGTGACTTGCGGGGTCGCGCGCGCAGGCGACACATCCATTGTGCGCGGCCTGGATCTACTTCACCGATGCGGCGACCGCCGGCATCCGCGTGACGCGCTCGCGCGCTCAGCTTGCGGTCGCGGACGCGTCCGACGTGCCGAGCTCGAGGAGGACGATCTCCGGCGGGACGCCCATCCGCACCGGGATCCGGCTCATCCCGAAACCGCCCGAGACGATCATGTGGCGGCCGTCCTGAACGATGTGGCCGTAGGAGTAATCGTGGCCGCGCACCTTCCGGATGGCGGGGGCGTGGCCGAACAGCCGGACCTGGCCGCCATGGGTGTGGCCGGCGAGGGTCAGCGAGACGCGGTCGGGCACGGAGACGAAGATGTCGGGTTCGTGGGCCATCAGGATCACGGGCGCCGAGTCCGTGACCGCTCGCAGCGTTCGCGGCAGGTCGGCCAGGCTGAACGTGCCCCACGCGTTGAGGAACGGCAGCTGGTCGCCGAGCCCGGCCAGCCAGAACGGCCGCCCGTCCTTCACGAGGCGCACAGCCTGATTCTCCAGGACCGGGATGCCCTGCGCCTCCAGCAGGCGCCGCACCGCCGGAACGCCGCGGCCGGCCCGCTGGACGGCGTGGTCGTCCCACCAATCGTGGTTGCCGAGGATCGCGTGCGTGCCGAGGGGCGCCTTCAGCTCGGTCATCATCCGGGCGAACTGGTCGAGCGGCAGCTTGCGCCACGCGATGCGCCCGGCCGGGTAGTCGCCGAGCAGCAGGACCAGATCGGGCGCGAGGGCATTGGTGGCCGCGACGATCTCCGCCACCCGGTCGAACGGCATGTACGGCTCGCAGATGTGGAAATCCGCCAGCACCGCCACCCGCAGGCGCAGCGCCGGATCCCAGCGCGGCAGGGACGGCGCGTAGGACGTGACCACGAGCCGGTGCAGCGGCTCGACGTCGAAGGCGTAGACGCCCGTCGCGGCGGTGAGGCCGGCGCCCACGCCGAGCCCGGTCAGGAAATGCCGGCGGCTCGGCATGATCAGCATCGCGATAAGACCTGTAGGCTCCAGAACCCGCCGGGGTCCCGCTAGGCGCGCAGTCCGGCGAAAGCGGGGCGGGCCGCCTTCACGGCCGCGAGACCCTGGCCCGAAACCGATTGACGGAATGTGGCCTGCCGCCGCGCTCGGTCTATAAGGCAGTGTCTCGTCCAGCGAAGCGATCCGGAACAGATGTTGAACCGCCCCCTGCGCATCGGCACCCGCGGCTCTCCGATGGCGCTCGCGCAGACCGGGATGGTGCGGGACCGGATCGTGGCGGCCAATCCGGGCCTCGAGACCGAACTGGTGGTCGTGACCACCGTGGCCGACAAGATCCTGGACCGGCCCCTGTCCGAGATCGGCGGCAAGGGCCTGTTCACCAAGGAGCTGGAACAGGCCTTGTTCGCTGGCGAGGTCGACGTCGCCGTGCATTCGATGAAGGACGTGGAGACCTGGCTCCCCGACGGCCTCACCATCGCCTGCATCCTCGCGCGCGACGACCCGCGGGACGCGTTCCTGTCGCCGCACGCCGACGGATTGGCGGGGCTGCCGGCCGGCGCTCGGGTCGGGACCTCGTCGCTCCGCCGCGGCGCGCAGGTGCTGATGCGGCGGCCCGATCTCCGAGTGGTCCCGCTGCGGGGCAACGCCAACACCCGGATGCGCAAGCTCGAGGCCGGCGAGTGCGACGCGACGCTCCTCGCCATCGCGGGCCTGGAGCGCCTCGGCCTGGAGAGCATGGCGCGGAGCGTCCTGTCGGTCGAGGAGATGCTGCCGGCCGTGGCGCAGGGCGCCCTGGGCATCGAGTGCCGCTCGGACGACGCGGCGATCCGCGACCTCCTGGCGCCCATCGCCTGCGCGCGGACCACCATCGCGGTCTCGGCCGAGCGGGCGCTGCTCGCGGAACTCGACGGGTCCTGCCGGACGCCCATCGCCGCCCTCGCGCAGATCGACGGGGACACTCTGCGGATCGACGGGCTGCTCTTCCTGCCCGACGGCAGCCGCCACTGGGCGGCGTCCCGGCAGGGGCCCGTCGCGGAGGCGGAGCGGATCGGCCGTGAGGCGGGCGCGGCCCTCAAGACGGCGGCCGGCGACACCTATACCCGCCACCTCCAGTGAGGGCCGGCCGATGCCCCGCGTGACTGTGGTCGACGTCTTCACGCACGCCGGCACGGGCGGCAATCCCTGTCCCGTCGTCTCCGACGCGCGGGCCCTCGACGCGGAGGCCATGCGGGGCGTCGCCCGGCGGTACGGCCACGAATCGGGCTTCGCGCTGCCGGCCGATGACCCGGCCCACGATCTGCACCTCCGCTTCTTCGTGCCGAACCACGAGATGGAGATGTGCGCCCACGCCACGATCGGCGTCCTGTGGGTGCTCGCCCGCGAGGGGCGCCTCCCGGAGGGGTCGGTCCGCATCGCCACCGGCAGCGGTTCCGTAACGGGGTTCGTCAGCCCGCGCGGCGCGGATGCTTGGAGCGTCGCGATCACGCAGTCGGTCGGCCGCGTGCGGCCCCTGGCGGACGAGCAGAGCGCCGCAGCCCAAGCGGCGCTCGGAATCGGGCGCGACGCCCTCGCTGCGCGGCCGGTCCACAACGCTGTGACGTCCCGGATCAAGACGCTCGTGCCGATGCGCGACGCGGCGGCGCTGAACGCCCTCGCGCCCGCCAGCGATGCCGTCGAGGCTGCCTGCACGCGGATCGGGTCGACCGGGCTCTACCCCTACGCCGTGCTCGACGGCCCGGCCCGGCTGTTCGAGGCGCGGCAGTTTCCCCGCGCCTCCGGCTATCCCGAGGACGCCGCCACGGGCATCGCGGCCGCCGCCCTGGCCTTCGGGCTGTTGCAGGACGGCCTCATCGAGCCGGACGACCGTCCGATCCGGATCCTGCAGGGTCGGGCTATGGGCCGCCTGTCCGAGATCCGGGTGCGGCTCGGCTTCGTGGACGGCCGCCCGGTCGGGTGCCTGCTGGAGGGCGACGTCGCGCTCGCCGAATCCGCCGACCGCGTGATCGCGACGGATGAGGGCGGCCGGATCGCGGGGGAGCGGCTCACCCCGCCGTCACGGCTCGGAGGCCGCCGTCGGTAACCGTGGCCTCAATCCACCTTGCCGTCCCGGTCGCGGCGGATGCTGCGGCGGACCGCGATGAGCTGCCAGACCCCGACACCCAGCGCCAGGGCGAAGACGAGTCCGATATCGAGGGCGGCGAATAGCCCGTCGCGCACCGATGAGCCTCCGCCGCGTCGATCAGGACGGTGCGGAGCGGCCGAACGCCTCGCGCTCGCGCATCCGCTCGATCAGGTCGAGGACGTGCACGACCCGGCCGCCGACGTCCCACCAGGGCCGCAGCGCCGGGCGCGCGCGCATCGGCAGGACCGGCTCGGCCGCCACGGCCTCGATCAGGAACGCCGTCTCGGGAAGCGGGGCCGCGCCGAGGCCGGCCGCGTCCGAGGGCGTTCGGATCGCGCGGACGATCAGGGCGAGCTTCCGCGCCGTCGTGACCCGGGCGCGGTGGCGGACCGAATCGTAGCCCTGCGCCGCGACGACCCGGCCGATCTCGGCGTAGATCAGCCCCGCCGCCCGGATCGAGGGCCGGCAGCCGCGCGGCAGCACCGCGATGCCCGCCTCGGCGCGCGCGTAGAGGCTGTCCGCCTCGGCGAGGAGGCGGGCCACCACGCCGGCCAGGGCCGCGCTCGGCCGCGGACCGGCGAGGAACGCGTCCGGATCGAGCCCCGCCTCCCGCATCCAGTCCAGCGGCAGGTAGAGGCGGCCCATCCGCGCGTCCTCGCCGACGTCGCGCGCGATGTTGGTGAGCTGCATCGCGGCGCCGAGATCGCAGGCGCGGGCCAGCGCGTCGGGACAGCGGGTCCCCATGATCAGGGCCATCATCGCCCCGACCGAGCCCGCGACCCGGGCAGCGTAGGCGTGGAGCGCCCCGAGATCGGCGTAGCGCCGGCCCTCGGCGTCCCAGGCGAAGCCTTCGATCAGCGCGCGCGGCAGCGCTTCCGGGATCGCGTGGGCCGCGACGATCTCCGCGAAGGCGCGGTCCGCCGGGGCGTCGGCGGGACGGCCCGCGTAGGCCTGGCCGATTCGGGCCTCGAGGCGCGCCACGGCGCCGCGCCGGTCGGCCGGGCTCGCCGCATCGTCGACGAGATCGTCGGACAGCCGGCAGAAGGCGTAGAGGCCGTAAGCCGCCTCGCGCATGTCGGCCGGCAGCAGCTGGCCGGCCGCGAAGAAGCTCTTCGAGCCGGCCCGGATCGCCAACCGGCAGGCGGTCCGGTCGGCCGCGGCGGCGAATTCAGGCGGTAACGCGGGCATCGGGGACCACGCTGTCGAGGATGCGGGCGGAGGACAGCACCCCGGGGAGGCCGGCCCCCGGATGCGTGCCGGCCCCAACGAGGTAGAGGTTGCGGACTGCGCTCGACCGGTTGTGCGGACGGAACCAGGCCGATTGCGTCAGCACCGGCTCCAGGCCGAATCCGGAGCCCCGGTAGCTCAGGAAATCGTCCTGGAAATCCAGCGGCGTCGTCACCTTCGAGGTCACGATGGCCTCCGACAGGCCGGGCATCACGCTCGCCTCGAGCAGGGCGGCGATCCGGCGCCGGTACGGTTCGGCGAGGGTCTGCCAATCCTGGCCGCCGGCGAGGTTCGGCACCGGGGCCAGCACGTAGAAGGCGTCGCATCCCGGTGGGGCGAGGCTCGGATCGGTGGCGGTCGGACGGTGCAGGTAGAGGCTCGCGTCCTCGGCCAGCACCTTGCGGTCGAAGATGTCGGCGAGCAGGCCGCGGTATCGGGGCCCGAGCAGGATCGTGTGATGATCCACCGCCGGGTAGCGCCGCTTGGTGCCGAAGTACCAGACGAACAGTCCCATCGACGAGCGGGCTCGCTGGAACCGCCCCGGGCTCCAGCGCTGCGCCTCCGGAAGCAGGCGCGCGTGCGTCACGGCCGAATCGGCGTTGGACACCACGACGTCGGCCGCGATCGTCTCGCCGCCGGTCAGGTCGACGCCGGTGGCCGCCCCCGCCTCGACCCGGATGCGCGCGACCTCGACGCCGAGGCGCAGGCGGCCGCCCTGCGACCGGATCAGCCGCACCAGCCCGTCGACCAGCTGCCCCGTACCGCCCATCGCGAAGTGAACGCCCCAGCGCCGCTCGAGGTCGGCGATCAGGCAGTAGATGGCGCTGGCCCGGAACGGGTTGCCGCCGATCAGGAGCGGATGGAAGCTGAAGACCGTGCGCAGCCGCTCGTCGCGGATGAAGCGCGCCACCACGTCGTGCACCGAGCGGTGTCCCGAGAGGCGCAGCAGATCGGGCGCGATCTTGAGCATCGCGCCGACACTGCCGAACGGCACGTGTCCGAGCTGCTCGAACCCGATCCGGCAGACGGCGCGGCTGTGCGCCATGAAGCGCTCGTACCCCGCGACGTCGTCCGGCGCGAAGCGGGCCACCTCGGCGCGCATCCGGTCCACGTCGCCGCTGTAGGCGAAGGACGTGCCGTCGGCGAAGCGGATCCGGTAGAACGGATCCATCGGCACCAGCGTCACGTCGTCGGCGAGCCTGCGGCCGGCGAGCTGCCACAACTCCTCGAAGAGCTGGGGCGCGGTGACGATGGTCGGACCGGCGTCGAAGGTGAAGCCGTCCTGCCGGTGGACGCGGGCCCGTCCCCCGGGCTGCGCGAGGCGCTCCAGCACGGTGACCCGATAGCCGCGCGCGCCCAGCCGGACCGCCGCGGCGAGGCCGCCGAAGCCCGAGCCGACCACGACGGCGTGCGGGCGCCGATCGATCTCTTGCGCAACCCGATGGTCGACCGCGAGTGTCAGCATTGCTTGACACTATCGCGGTCCTTTCCCGCCGCGCAAGGACGAAATCATGCGCGTCCCTGGCGGCGATGGTCGCGTCAGAACTCGCCCGCGAGGCCGGCGCGGACACCGACGGCGTTGTCGCCGCCGTAGGCCACGCCCGCGGTCACCGCGATCGGGACGCAGCAGGTCGGCAACCGGTGCGCCACCGCGAGGCCGCCCGCCCACTCGCCCCGGTAGGTCGCCCCGTTGGTGGCCCAGGTCGTCTTGCCCGGCGCCGACGGCATCGGCGCGGTCGCCATCGCGATGGCCATGGCGACGCCCTGCCGGGCCTCCTTGCGGGTCTGGATGGCGTAGCGCTGGACCGAGTCGGTCTTGGCTTCCAGGTTGTTGACCTGCGCCTGCACCGAATCGATCCGGTTACCGAGGCCGGCGATCGTCGACGGTCCGTAGGCCGAGGCCGCGAGGTTGCCGTTCGCGTCCGTGGTCACGAAGGCCGTCGCTCCGCTCTGCGCGGCGGCGCTCGCCTGCGAGGCGATGCCGGCGAGCCTGTAGGTGTTCGCGGAATTGCCGATCGCGACCTGGTTGGCCTGGGTCGTCTTCACGTTCGCACCGATCGCGATCGTGTTGGCCTGGTTGGCGGCCGCCCCGTTGCCGAGCGCGACGCTGTTGTTGCCGGCCGCCGAGGCGGCCGCACCGACGGCGGTGGATCCGGTCCCGGTCGCGCCGGCGACGAAGCCCAGGGCGGTGCTGCCGGCTCCGGACGCCGCGGAGGCCGTGCCGATCGCCGTTCCGCCGAGGCCCTGCGCGCTGGCCGCGTAGCCGAGGGCGACGCTGCCGGTGTTGGCGGCGCTGGCGCCCGTGCCGACCGCGGTCGAGGCCGTCCCGGCCGCGCTCGAACCGTAGCCCACCGCCAGCGCGTCGCTGCCGACGGCGATCGGCGCGGCCTGGTTGCTGGTGTTGTTGGCGGCGACGCCCGTAACGCTCGTGAGCTGCGAGAGCCTCAGTTCGTTGATGACGGTCTGCCCCTGGGACTGCGTCACGTTGCCGGTGATGATGTAGATGCCCTGATTGGACCCGCCACCGGTACCACCACCGGTTCCGCCTCCGCCGGTCCCACCCCCGCCGGTGCCGCCGCATGTGCCGCAGCCGCCCGTTCCGGTCCCTCCCGCGGTTCCCAGGGTGAGACCGGTGCCGAGCAGCCCGTCTCCCGGACCGGTCGTGCCGACGAGCACGCCGGTCCCGAGCACACCCCCGCTGGTGGTTCCTACGTTGAGGCCGGTCCCCAGCACGCCGGTGCCGGGATCTGTGGTACCGACCGTGACGCCCGTGCCGAGAAGCCCGCCATTGGTCGTCCCGACATTGAGGCCGGTTCCGAGCACACCGCTGCCGGGGCTGCTCGTGCCGATCGTGAGCCCGGTGCCGAGGATGCCATTCGAAGTTGTATCCAAGGCGCCGCGCAGGAGCTGCGCCTGAGCGGGCGTCGCCAGGGCCGTGCAGAGCAGGAGCCCGGCCGCGATCGGGATCGCGCGGGCGGCGCCCGGACGGAGGACAGCGATCATCGCAGTCCGCGGCATAACCGGGACGACGGTCAAGGGACGCATCTGGAACTCCATTGCTGCGCGGCCGGGGAGCGATTCCGATCCGGCCCTGCAACCCGTTGGTCGGCAAGCAGGAACGAGATGCAGCTTCTGGTAGAATGATTAACGCTAACTTTCAGTTGTATTTGGTTTCGCCGTTTCCCGTACAATGACGCGGTTCGCGGAGGCCGGCGCGCGCGCCGTCGCCCGCCTCAGAAAACGCGTGTTTGCGCGGCGATATCGCGCCGCAAAGGGGCTATAGGGGCTTGGAAATCCGAGCTTTCGGCAGGGAACGGACGCGTGATGGACGGTCGAGGTCAGACCATTTTCGTGGCGGGCCATCGCGGCATGGTGGGCTCGGCGATCGTGCGTCGCCTGCGTGAGCTCGGTCACGAGCGGATCCTCACGGCCGACCGCCGGACCCTCGACCTCCTCGATCAGGCCGCGGTCCGGCGCTTCTTCGCCGGGAACCGCATCGACCAGGTCTACCTCGCCGCCGCGCGCGTCGGCGGCATCCACGCCAACAACACCTACCCGGCCGAGTTCATCCACGAGAACCTGCTGATCCAGTCGAACCTGATCGACGCCGCGCACACGCACGGCGTCGACCGGCTGCTGTTCCTGGGCTCGTCCTGCATCTACCCGAAGCTCGCGCCCCAGCCGATGCGCGAGGACGCCCTGCTGACCGGGCTGCTCGAGCCGACCAACGAGCCCTACGCGATCGCCAAGATCGCGGGGATCAAGATGTGCGAGAGCTACAACCGCCAGTACGGGCGCCGCTATCGCAGCGTGATGCCGACCAACCTCTACGGCCCGAACGACAACTTCCATCCCGAGAACGCCCACGTGCTGCCGGCGCTGATGCGCCGCTTCCACGAGGCGAAGCGGGAGGGTCTGGCGAAGGTCACGGTCTGGGGCACCGGCCGCGCCATGCGCGAGTTCCTGCACGTCGACGACATGGCGCGGGCCAGCGTCTACGTGATGGAGATGGACGACGCGGTCTACGCCGCGAACACGCGCCCCGACCTCTCGCACATCAACGTCGGGACGGGTGAGGATTGCACCATCCGTCAGCTCGCCGAGGCGCTCGCGCGGGTGATCGGCTACGGGGGGGAGCTGGCGTTCGACGCGACCAAGCCGGACGGCACGCCGCGCAAGCTGATGGACGTGTCGCGGCTGCGGGCGATGGGCTGGCGGCCGGAGATCGCCCTCGAGGACGGCCTGCGCCAGACCTACGGCTGGTTCCTGGAGAACCACGCGACGCTGCGGAGCTGACCGGGCCCGCCGTCGCGCCGCCCGGCTCACCGACCATCGCACAGCCACCGGGCATCCGCCCGGCGAGGAGACGGACCATGGCGCACCGGCCGCCCGACGACAGCGCGGACGCGCGACGGCGGAAGTTCCTGCAGAGCTTCCAGAACTTCGACGCGAACAGCCGGTTTCCCGCGCCCTACGCGCAGTTCGCCGGGAAGCCGCTGACCGAGGCGTCCGGTCAGGGCTGGCGCTACGACGCCCTCGGGTATCGCAACGACGCGCACGCGGACGCGCGGCCGCCCTCCGAGACGCTGCGGGTCTTCGTCGTCGGCGACAGCACGCTGATCGACGGCCAGGTCTTCGCCGACACCGTGCCCGGACGCCTGGAGACCGGGCTGAAGCAGGCGCACGGGCCCGGCGCGCGGGTCTACAATTTCGGCGCGGTCTCGGCCTGTCTCAACCAGATGATCGCCCTGATCACGACGCGGCTGATGGACCTGCAGCCCGACGTCATCCTGGTGGTCGGCGGCGCGACCGACATCTTCCAGCCGTGGAGCTTCGATCCGCGGGCCGGCGTTCCCTACAATCACTTCGCGAACGAGAGCCTCTACGACTACTTCTTCGACCCGAGGAAATCCGCCGAGGACGCGGAGGACCTGTCGTATGACGGCCTGCAGGCGATGATCTTCAATCGCCTCGAGAACCTGCGCGCGCTGACGAACTGGCAGTCCGACATCTGGGAATGGGAGGTGGTGCGGCAGTTCGAGCTGGCGCTCAGGCGCCTCGCGCGGCTCGCGCCCGGGATCGGCGCGCCGGTCCGGTTCCTCCTGCAGCCGACGGTCGTCCGCAAGGGGGCGCTCGCGGGCGCGGAGGCCGGCGCCGCGTCCGGCGCGTTCCTCGCCTATCTCGACCGCCAGTACGAGCGCTTCGAGAGTGTCCTCGGGCGGCTGGACACGGCCGACCGGTCTTTCGCGGCGCGGGATCTGAGCCGGCTGTTCGAGGCCGACGCCCGCGCCCTGTTCACCGACATCGTCCACGTGACTTCGGAGGGGCGCCAAGTGATGGCCGACCGTCTCCAGGCGGAGGTGGTCGAGACGGTCGGGGCGGCGACGGCCGCCTGAGCCATGGCCGAACCGATCGTCTTCGTGGGCGACTCAATCACGGAGCTCTGGGGCTTCCACCGGGCCGGCACTTTCGAGGCCTACGACCTCATCCCCCGTGGCGGCTCCGGGCAGACGGCGCGCTGGATCACCATGCGGTTCGCCCGCGACCTCGCGGAGACCGGCGCCCGGGGCGTGCATCTCCTGTGCGGCGTCAACGATATCGGCCGCAACGAGGGTGTCTTCGTCCCGGTCGAGGAGATCTGCCGCACGCTCGCCGGCATGCTCGACGAGGCCCGTGCCCTGGGCGTGAAGGCCTGGATCGGCTCGCTCACGCCGGTGGACGGCATCCCGTGGAATCCGGAGGTGCGGGACGCCCCCGCCATGATCGCGGCGGTCAACGCGTGGCTCCGGGTTCACGCCCACGAGCACGGCGCGACGTTCATCGATTACCACGCCGTGCTGGTGTCCGAGACCGGCGGACTCCGGCCGGATTACGGGACGGACGGGCTCCACCTGAGCCCGGCCGGATACGCGGCGATCGAGCCGTTGATGCTCTGGGCGCTGGGGCGCATCCCGGATGCCCCATCCGCCCCTGCCCTGTCGGTGAGGAATGCGCCCGCGAAGGCGACGCGGTCCGTCCGCGCACGCCTCATCGGCGTCGCGGTGGCGGCGGCGGCCCTGCTGGCCGCCATCGCCGCCCTGGTCCTCGAGCTCCGCTGATCAGACCCGGCGCACCGCGCCGTGCGCCGCGCTCGTTGTGAGCATGGCGTAGGCGCGCAGGGCCGCGCTCACCTTCCGCTTGCGCGGCTTCGCCGGCTGCCAGCCCGCCGCCTCCTGAGCGGCCCGCCGCTGGTCGAGCTCCGCCGTCTCGACATCGAGGTGGATGCGCCGGTTCGGGATGTCGATGGCGATCCGGTCGCCGTCCCGCACGAGGCCGATGAGGCCGCCCTCGGCCGCCTCGGGCGAGACGTGCCCGATGGACAGGCCCGACGACCCGCCGGAGAATCGTCCGTCGGTGACGAGCGCGCAGGCCTTACCCAGTCCCTTCGATTTCAGGTAGCTCGTCGGGTACAGCATCTCCTGCATGCCGGGGCCGCCGCGGGGGCCCTCGTAGCGGATCAGCACCACCTCGCCGGCCGTGACCTTGCCGTTGAGGATGCCGTCGACGGCCGCGTCCTGGCTCTCGAACACGCGGGCGGTGCCCGTGAAGGTCAGGATCGAGGCGTCGACGCCCGCGGTCTTCACGATGCAGCCCTGCTCGGCGAGATTGCCGTAGAGCACGGCGAGGCCGCCATCCTGCGAGTAGGCGTGCGCCGCGTCGCGGATGACGCCGCCCTCCCGGTCGAGGTCGAGCGCGTCGAAGCGCGATTCCTGGCTGAACGCCACCTGGGTCGGCACGCCGCCCGGGGCCGCGCGGTAGAAGGTCTGGACCGAGGCGGCCGGTTCGCCGCGCACGTCCCAGCGGGCGAGCGCCCCGCCGAGCGTCCCAGCCGAGACGTTGCCGACGCCGGTGTCGATCAGGCCGGCCCGGTCGAGCTCGCCCAGGATCCCCATGATGCCGCCCGCCCGGTGGACGTCCTCCATGTGGACGTTGGCCACCGCCGGGGCGACCTTGCACAGCACCGGCACCCGCCGGGACAGCCGGTCGATATCGGCCATGGTGAAGGGCACCTCGCCCTCGTGGGCGGCGGCCAGCAGGTGCAGCACCGTGTTGGTCGAGCCGCCCATGGCGATGTCGAGGGTCATGGCGTTCTCGAACGCCTGGAAGCTCGCGACCGCGCGCGGCAGCACGCTGGCGTCGTCCTGCTCGTAGTGGCGGCGGGCCAGATCGACGATCAGGTGGCCGGCCTCGACGAAGAGGCGCTTGCGGTCGGCGTGGGTGGCGAGCACCGAGCCGTTGCCCGGCAGGGCCAACCCGAGGGCCTCGGTGAGGCAGTTCATCGAGTTCGCCGTGAACATGCCCGAGCAGGAGCCGCAGGTCGGGCAGGCGGAGCGCTCGATGACGGCGACGTCCTCGTCGGAGATCCGGTCGTCGGCCGCCGCGATCATCGCGTCGACGAGGTCGACCTTCCTGGCGATGCCCGGCAGCTGCACCTTGCCGGCCTCCATCGGGCCGCCCGAGACGAAGACGGTCGGGATGTTGAGGCGCAGCGTCGCCATCAGCATGCCGGGGGTGATCTTGTCGCAGTTCGAGATGCACACCATCGCGTCGGCGCAGTGCGCGTTGACCATATACTCGACGGAATCGGCGATCAGCTCGCGGGACGGCAGCGAGTACAGCATCCCATCGTGGCCCATCGCGATCCCGTCATCGACCGCGATGGTGTTGAACTCCTTGGCGACGCCGCCGGCCGCCTCGATCTCCCGGGCGACGAGCTGGCCGAGGTCCTTGAGGTGAACGTGGCCCGGCACGAACTGCGTGAAAGAGTTCACCACCGCGATGATCGGCTTGCCGAAATCCGAATCCTTCATGCCGGTGGCGCGCCAGAGGCCGCGGGCACCGGCCATGTTGCGGCCGTGGGTGGTGGTGCGTGAGCGATAGGCAGGCATCGAGAGCTTCGACTGGTTCAAAGGTGAAGGGCTTCTGCGCCCGCGCCCGCGCATCCGCAAGCGTCGCCGGGAAACCGGCACCCGTGGCATGCTTCTGGCGGATGGCAGGCGGGAGGGGCGGATCGCGATGACACAGGTGGATTACCTCCGGCGCGCGATCGCGCAGGGTCAGGGCCGGGTTGAGGCCGATCTGGTCCTGAAGGGCGGCCGCTTCCTCGACCTCGTCACCGGCGATCTGGTGGCCTCCGACATCGCGATCTGCGGCGACCGGATCGTCGGGACCTTCGGAGCGTATAGCGGCACCCGGGAGATCGACGTGTCCGGCAAGGTCGTGGTGCCGGGCTTCATCGACACGCATTTCCACGTCGAGTCGTCGCTGATGCCGCCGCAGGAATACGAGCGGTGCGTCCTGCCGCACGGCGTCACCACCGGGATCTGCGACCCGCACGAGATGGCCAACGTGCTCGGCACCGACGCCTTCACGTGGTTCCTCAAATCCTCCGAGACGCTGGCGATGGATCTGCGGGTGCAGCTCTCGTCCTGCGTGCCGGCCACCGACCACCTGGAGACCTCGGGCGCCCGGATCGAGGCGCAGGATCTCCTGCCCTTCGCGACGCACCCGAAGGTGATCGGCCTCGCCGAGTTCATGAACTTCCCGGGTGTTCTGGCGGGCGACCCGGGCGTGCTGGACAAGCTCGCGGCCTTCCAGGGGCGGCACATCGACGGGCACGCGCCGCTTCTGCGCGGCCTCGGCCTCAACGGCTACATCGCGGCGGGCATCCGCACCGAGCACGAGGCGACGTCGCCCGAGGAGGCCCGCGAGAAGCTGTCGAAGGGCATGACCGTGCTGATCCGCGAGGGCTCGGTGTGCAAGGACCTGCACGCCCTCGCGCCGATCCTGACCGAGCGGACGGCGCCGTTCCTGGCCTTCTGCACGGACGACCGGAATCCCCTCGACATCGCCGAGGAGGGGCACCTCGACTTCGTCATCCGCACGGCCATCGCCCTCGGCGTGCCGCCGCTGGCCGCCTATCGGGCGGCCTCCTGGTCGGCGGCCCGGGCCTTCGGGCTGCACGACCGGGGCCTCGTCGCGCCCGGCCAGCGCGCCGACCTCGCGGTGCTCGACGATCTCGCCGCCTGTGCCGTGTCGCAAGTCCTCAGCGCGGGCCGGCCGGTGGACGCGGCGCTCTTCGACGCGCGCGCGTCGATCGAGCCGATCGGCCGCCGGAGCGTGCGGGCGCGGCACGTGACGGCCGCCGACTTCGCCGCTCCGGGCTCCGGGCCGTCGACGCCGGTGATCGGCGTCGTGCCCGGCAAGATCATCACCCTGCGGCACGACCTGACCCTGCCCTATTCCGGCGGCGAGCGCCGGATCGACCTCGACCAGGACGTCATCAAGGTCGCGGTGGTCGAGCGCCACGGCCGGACACAGCCGGGCGCGCGCGGCGTCGGGGTCGCGTTCGTGAAGGGATTCGGCCTCAAATGCGGCGCCATCGCCTCGTCGGTCGGGCACGACAGCCACAACATCACGGTGGTCGGGGCGGACGATGCCGACATGGCCGTGGCAGTGAACCGGCTCGGCGCGATCGAGGGTGGCTTCGTGGTGGTCGAGGGCGGCCGTGTGCTGGCCGAGATCGCGCTGCCTGTCGCCGGGCTCATGAGTCTCATGCCGTTCGACGCGATCCGCCGGTCGCTCGTAACCTTGCGCGACGCGGCGCGAAGCCTAGGGGTCGTCCTCCCGGAACCCTTCCTGCAGGTGGCCTTCCTGCCCCTGCCGGTGATCCCCCACCTGAAGATCACCGATCGAGGGCTCGTCGATGTCGACCGCTTCGCGCTGATCGATCCTTGAAATTAGATTGCGCGCAATCTAAATGGGCTGTGCGGAGGCGAGTCGGCGCCTACATGCCGGCGGCATCCCCAAACCGGAGAGTCCCATGCCCGTAGACGTGAAGTACCGTACCACCGCCACGGCCACCGGCGGCCGCGACGGCGCCGCCCGGACTGCCGACGGCAGCTTCGAGGTCAAGCTCTCGACCCCGAAGGAGCTCGGCGGCGCGGGCGGTCCGGGCGCGAACCCGGAGCAGCTCTTCGCGTCCGGCTACTCGGCCTGCTTCCTCGGCGCCATGAAGGCCGTCGCGCCGTCGCTGCAGCTGAAGGTCCCGGCCGAGACCACTGTCACCGCCGACGTCGGCATCGGCCCGCGTTCCGAGGGCGGCTTCGGCATCACCGCCGACCTGACCATCAGCCTCCCGGGCCTGGACCGCGCCGACGCGCAGAAGCTCGTCGACGCCGCCCATCAGGTCTGCCCGTACTCCAACGCCACCCGCGGCAACGTCAACGTCGGCCTGAAGCTGGCCTGATCCTGCCCGGGGCCGGCCCGCGGACGCGTCCGCGGGCCGCTGCGCCGCTTTTGCCCGCGCGCGGCGCAGCGGCGGTGCCGATTCCGGCCCAATCTCGGATGCGGACCGAGCGTCCGCGGCCGCTCACCCGTCGGCCCGCGCCCGCATGCAGACATTTCCCCCCGCGTCGAGGGTCACGCCCTCGAACGCCGTCCCGGCGACCCGCCCGCAGACCCGAAACACCTGGTTCGCCGTCATCGGCGCGACGCCGCGATAGGTGAACGTCCGCGGCACGCGTCCGAGGAGCGTCGCGGCGAGGTTCATCAGCAGCGTCGCCTGCATCGGGCCGTGCACGACGAGGTCGGCGTAGCCTTCCACCCGCGTCGCGTAGGGCTGGTCGTAGTGGAAGCGGTGGCCGTTGAAGGTCATCGCCGAGTAGCGGAACAGCAGCGTCGGGGTCGCCGGCACCTCCCAGATCATCGCGTAGGATTCGGAACCGTCGCGCTCGGGCGCGGCGCCGGTTCCCGTCTGCGCGCCCGCCGCCTCGCGGTAGACGATATCCTGCCGCTCGCGGATCGTGACGCCCCGTTCTGTCGAGACCGTGTGGTCGACGGTGACGAAGCACAGGCTCCCGCTCCGCCCGCTCTTGAAGGCGACGTCCTTTACGGTCTCGGTGCGCGTGACCGTGTCCCCCGCGCGCAGGTCCGAGAGCGTCTCGATCTCGCCCCCCGCCCACATCCGCCGGGGCAGCGGCACCGGGGGCAGGAAGCCGCCCTTGGCGGCGTGGCCGTCGGGCCCGAGGGAGTCGGCCGTCGGCGTCTCGGGCGCGAGGCACCAGTGCAGGGCCGGCGGCGCGATCCCGTCGTCGACCGGCGCCAGGTGCGGCGCGAAGGTCGCGCGGAACTCGGCGAGGAGGCGCGGGGTGACGAGGTCGGACGCCGCCCGCGTCCGGCCGATCCAGGCGCTGAGATCGGTCATGTCAGTACGAGCGCGGCAGCCCGAGCACGTGCTCGGACAGGTAGGCGAGGATCAGGTTCGTGGAGATCGGCGCGACCTGATAGAGGCGCGTCTCGCGGAACTTGCGCTCCACGTCGTACTCCTCGGCGAATCCGAAGCCGCCATGGGTCTGGATGCAGGCGTTCGCCGCCTCGAAGGACGCGTCGGCAGCGAGCATCTTGGCCATGTTGGCCTCGGCCCCGGGATTGGCCCCGCCCTCGTAGAGGGTCAGTGCCTCGCGGACCATCAGCTCGGCCGCGCGCATGTTGGCGTAGGCCTTCGCGATGGGGAACTGCACGCCCTGGTTGGCACCGATCGGCCGCCCGAAGACGGAGCGCTCGCCGGCATAGGCCCGGGCCCTGTCGATGAACCACTTGGCGTCGCCGACGCACTCGGCGGCGATCAGGATCCGCTCGGCGTTCATGCCGGACAGGATGTAGCGGAAGCCCCTGCCCTCCTCGCCGATGAGGTTCTGCGCCGGAACGCGGAGATTGTCGAAGAACACCTCGGTGGTGGCGTGGTTCATCATCGTGCGGATCGGCCGGATGGTGAGGCCGTTGCCCTTCGCCGCGCGCATGTCGACGAGGAGCACCGAGAGCCCGTCGGTGCGCTTCATGCCCTCGGCCTTCGGCGTCGTGCGAGCGAGGAGCAGCATCAGGTCCGAGTGCTCGGCGCGGCTGGTCCAGATCTTCTGGCCGTTGACGACGTAGTGGTCGCCCTCCAGGCGAGCCGTCGTCTTCAGGCTGCCGGTATCGGTGCCGGAGGTCGGCTCGGTCACGCCGAAGGCCTGGAGCCGCAGTCGACCCTCCGCGATGCCCGGCAGGTACTCGGCCTTCTGCGCCTCTGAGCCGTGCCGCAGCAGCGTGCCCATCGTGTACATCTGCGCGTGGCAGGCGCCGCCGTTGCAGCCCGCCCGCTGCACCTCCTCAAGGATCGCGGCGGCCGCCGAGAGCGGCAGGCCGGAGCCGCCGTACGCCTCGGGGATCAGCACCGACAGGTATCCGCTCTCGGTCAGCGCGTTCACGAACTCGGTCGGGTAGGCCATCTCCCGGTCGAGGGCCCGCCAGTACGGTCCCGGGAAGCCGGCGCAGAGCTTGGCGACCGCCTCGCGGATCTCGGTATAGGCTTCCATCGGGGGCTCCTCAGGCCGTGCGGCCGCCGTCGACGGGGAGATCGACGCCGGTGATGAACGCCGCCTCGTCGGAGGCGAGGAACAGGGCGGCGGCGGCGATGTCGCTCGCCTCCGACAGGCGCCCGAGCGGGATCGTGGCGATGAAGCGGTCGCGGTTCTCGGGCGTGTCGAGGACGCCCATGAAGTGCTCGAGGAGCCCCGTGGCGCCCATGACCGGGCAGAGGGCGTTCACCCGGATCTTCCAGGGCGCCAGCTCTAGGGCCAGCGACTTCGAGGCGAGGCTCGCCGCACCCTTGGAGGCGTTGTACCACGTCAGACCCGGGCGCGGCCGCAGCGCCGCCGTCGAGCTGACGTTGAGGATCGCGCCGCCGCCCGCGTCGCGCATCAGCGGGGCGACTTCCCGGACGTAGTGGAAGATCGACTTCACGTTGACCCGGAAGACCCGGTCGAAATCCTCCTCCGTCACCTCCATCAGCGGCTTGTTGCGGTGGGTGGTGCCGGCGTTGTTGACGAGGATGCTCGGCACGCCGAAGCGCTGCCGCGTCTCGGCGACGCTGGCGGCGACGTCGGCGGCCAGCCCGACATCGGCGGCGATCGCGATGGCGTTCTCGCCGAGCGCCGCCGCGACGCGCCCGGCCGCCGCGCCGTCGATGTCGACGCAGGCCACCCTGGCGCCCTCCGCGGCGAAGCGCTGGGCGATCCCGGCCCCGAAGCCGCTGCCGGCCCCCGTCACGAGCGCGATCTTGCCGTCCAGTCTCATCGTCTCCTCCCGCCCATTCCGATGCGCTGTCAGATCACTGTCCTCGAGCCCGGGGCGCGAATTCCGCGCGGATCCGCGCCCCGTGCTCGTCGATCGCGGGGACCGGCCCGAGGGCGCGGACCGCGCCGTCGATCAGCACCGGCGGCGCCACGATCCGGGCCGGCCCCGAAGGCGTCCGGACATCCGCGCGGATCAGCGCGGGGTGCGTGGCGAGGTCCGCCAGCGTGTTGACGAAACCGTAGGCGGTGCCCGCCGCCTTCAGCCGGGCGGCGGCCGCGTCGCGGGTCAGCCGCACCAGCGCGGCGCCGATGCGCAGGTCGACCGCGGCGCGGTTGGCCACACGGGCGTTGTTGGACGCGAAGCCCTCGGCCCAGGCGAGCTCCGGCTCCCCGAGCACGCCGGCGCAGAAATTCGCCCACTCGCGCTCGTTCTGGATCGAGATCAGCACGAGGCTGCCGTCGGCCGTGGGGAAGGCGCCGTAGGGACAGATCGACGGGTGCGCGAGGCCGACCCGCTGGGGCGCCTTGCCGGTCCCCTCGAAGTAGAGCAGCGGCACGTTCATCCAGTCGGCGGCGCCGCTGAACAGGCTGACCTCCAGGGCGCAGCCCTGCCCGGTGATCCCGCGGGCGATCAGCGCCTCGAGAACCGCGGCGTGGGCGTCCATCCCGCAGGCGACGTCGCAGACGGAGACGCCGACGCGGCCGGGCCCCGCCGGGTGGCCGGTGATCCCGGCGAGCCCGCTCTCGGCCTGGACCAGCAGGTCGTAGGCCTTCATGTCGCTGTAGGCGTTGCCGGCGCCGTAGCCGGAGATGTCGACGGTGATCAGCCGGGGGTAGCGCGCGCGCAGCTCCGCCGAGCCGAAGCCCGCCCGGGCCGCCGCGCCGGGGGCGAGGTTCTGCACGAACACGTCGGCCTGGGCGAGGATCGCGTGCAGCAGGTGGGCATCGGCCGGATCCTTGATGTCGGCGACGAGGCTCTCCTTGCCGCGGTTGAGCCAGACGAAGTAGCTCGCCAGCCCGTTGACCGCCGCGTCGTAGCCGCGGGCGAAATCCCCCTCCGGCCGCTCGATCTTGATGACCCGGGCCCCGGCATCGGCGAGCCGCGAGGTGCAGTAGGGCGCGGCGACGGCCTGCTCCAGGGCGAGCACGGTCAGGCCTCGCAGCGGCAGGTTCTGGCTCATCCGCATCCTTCGGCTTCCCGCGGTCTCAGAGGGCCGGTGCCGCATGAACTGGAACGGCGAGAAGCCCCGCCAAGCGGGCCGCGGTGACAGGGCTGCCCGGCCATTGGCTTCGGGACGCCTCTTCCGCGACGTTCAGCGTCTCTGCGCGCGGAGCGAAGCAATCCAGGGAAGCGCGACGTCGGCGAGCGCGGCGTATCTGGATCGCTCCGCTCGCGAAGACGGCGGTCGGCCTCACTCCGCCGCGCGCAACGCCGGCGGGCCGCGGACCTCCTCCACCGGCTCGGGGTCATCGAGCGCCGCGTCCACCGCCTGCGGCTTGTCGCGGAACGAGAAGCGGTGCGCCAGCCGGTCGAGGTAGATGTAGATCACCGGCGTGGTGAACAGCGTCAGCACCTGGCTGACCGCGAGGCCGCCCACCATGGCGTAGCCCAAGGGCTGCCGGATCTCCGAGCCGGTCCCGGTGGCGACCATCAGCGGGATGCCGCCGAGCAGGGCCGCCATCGTGGTCATGAGGATCGGCCGGAAGCGCAGCAGCGCGGCCTTCCGGATCGCGACCTCGGGCGAGAGACCCTCCTCCCGCTCGGCGACGATGGCGAAGTCGACCAGCATGATGCCGTTCTTCTTCACGATGCCGATGAGGAGGATGATGCCGATCAGCGCGATCAGGCTGAAGTCGAACCCCGCCCACATCAGCACCGCCAGGGCGCCGACGCCGGCCGAGGGCAGCGTCGACAGGATGGTGATCGGGTGGATGAAGCTCTCGTAGAGGATGCCGAGGATCAGGTAGACCACGAACAGGGCCGCCAGGATCAGCAGCGGCACCGTCGAGAGCGATTGCTGGAAGGCCTGGGCGGTGCCCTGGAAGCCGCTCACCACGGTCGGCGGGACCTGCAGCTCCCGCATCGCCCGGCCGATCGCCTCCGTGGCCTGCCCGAGGGCGACGTCGGGGGCGAGGTTGAAGCTGATCGTCACCGCCGGGAACTGCCCCTGGTGGTTCACGGCCAGCGGCGCCACCGGAACCGTCGTCCAGCGGGCGAAGGCCGCGAGCGGCACCTGCCCGCCGCCGATCGGCGCCTTGATGTAGATCTTGTCGAGGCTCTCGACGCTGCCCTGCAGCGCCGGCAGAACCTCCAGGACGACGTGGTAGCTGTTGAGCTGCGTGAAGTACTGCGCGATCTGGCGCTGGCCGAACGCGTCGTAGAGCGTGTCGTCGATGAGCTGGGGCGTGATGCCGTAGCGCGAGGCGGCGTCGCGATCGATCGACAGCGTCAGCGTCGTGCCGCGGGTCTGCTGGTCGGTGGCGACGTCGCGCAGCTCCGGCAGCGTCTTCATCTTGTCGAGGATGCGCGGCGCCCAGGTGTTCAGCTCGGCGAGGTCCGGGTCCTGGAGGGTGTACTCGAACTGCGTCCGCGAGGTGCGGCCGCCGGTGCGCACGTCCTGGGTCGCCTGGATGAAGGTCCGGATGCCCTCGACGCGCTCCAGCTTGGGGCGCAACCGGCCGATCACCTGGAAGGCGTTGACGTCGCGCTCGTCGCGGGGCTTCAGCGTGATGTACATGCGCCCGGAATTGAGCGCCTGGCCGTTGCCGCCGAGCGACATGCCGACGGTGGCGACCGCGGGATCGGCCTGGACGATCGCGCCGACCTTCTCCTGCAGCGCCTTCATCGCCGAGAAGGAGATGTCCTGCGACGCCTCGGTGACACCGATCATGAAACCGGTGTCCTGCTGCGGGAAGAAGCCCTTCGGGATGGCGACGAACAGGTAGCCGGTCAGCGCCAGCGTGGCGAAGAAGACCAGCAGCGTGATGCGGCGGAAGCGCAGCGCGACGTCGAGGGCGTCGGCGTAGACCGCGAGCAGCCAGTCGAAGGCGGCCTCGCTCATGCGGTAGAGGCGGCCGTGGCGCTCGGCGTCGTGGGCCTTCAGCAGCCGCGAGGCCATCATCGGGGTCAGCGTCAGCGACACGAAGGCCGAGACCGCGATGGTCATCGACAGCACCACGGCGAACTCGCGGAACAGCCTTCCGATGATGCCGCCCATCAGCAGGAGCGGGATCAGCACGGCGATCAGCGACACCGAGATCGACACGATGGTGAAACCGATCTCGCCCGCGCCCTTGAAGGCGGCCTCCATGGGCCGCATCCCCTCCTCGACGTAGCGGCTGATGTTCTCCAGCACGACGATGGCGTCGTCGACCACGAAGCCGACCGAGATGGTGAGCGCCATCAGCGAGAGGTTGTCGAGGGTGTAGCCCGCCATCCACATCAGCGCGCAGGCGCCGAGCAGCGCGAGCGGCACGGTCACGCTCGGGATCACGGTCGCCCAGAAGCTGCGCAGGAAGACGAAGATCACCCCGACGACCAGCGCGATCGTCAGCAGCAGGGTGAACTGCACGTCCTCGACCGAGGCGCGGATGGTCTGCGTGCGGTCGCTCAGGATGCCGACCTTGATGGCGGCCGGCAGTGTGGCGGTCAGGCGGGGCAGCTGGGCCTTGATGCTGTCGACCGTGTCGATGACGTTGGCGCCGGGCTGCTTGAACACGACCAGGAAGATGCCGCGCTTGCCGTTGGTCCAGCCGGCCTGCTTGGTGTCCTCGGGGCCGGCGACCGCCTGTCCGATGTCGCGGACGCGCAGCGGCGCGCCGTCGCGATACGCGACGATGACGTCGTTCCAGTTGTGCGCCGCGGTGAGCTGGTCGTTGGCGTAGATGGTGTAGCTGTGGCTGCCGCCGTCGATGCTGCCCTTCGGGTTGTTGACCGTGGTGAGGGTGAGCTGCGCGCGCACGTCCTCCAGCGACAGGCCCTTGGCCACGAGCTTGGCCGGGTCGATCTGGATCCGCACGGCGGGCTTCTGCTGGCCGCCGATGAAGACCTGCGCGACGCCCGAGATCTGGCTGATCCGCTGGGCGAGCTGGACGTCGACCGCGTCGTCGACGTCGATCAGCGGCATGCTGTCGGACGTGGCCGAGAGCAGCAGGATCGGCGAATCGGCCGGATTGACCTTGCGGTAGGTCGGCGGGGTCGGGAGGTTCTTCGGGAGCTGGCCGCTGGCGGCGTTGATGGCCGCCTGGATGTCGCTCGCGGCGCCGTCGATATTGCGGTTGAGGTCGAACTGGACCGTGACCGTCGAGATCCCCAGGGAGCTCGTCGAGGTCATCTGCGACACGCCGGGAATCTGCGAGAACTGCCGCTCCAGGGGCTGCGCCACCGACGAGGCCATCGTCTCCGGGCTGGCCCCGGGGAGCTGCGCGGTCACCTGGATGGTCGGGAAATCCACCTGCGGCAGCGGCGCGACGCCGAGCAGCGGGTAGGCCACGATCCCGAGGAACAGGATGCCGACCATGATCAGCGTGGTCGCCACCGGGAACCGGATGAACGGGGCCGAGATGCCGCCCTTCATGGCCGGGCCCCGCGCGGGGACGCGCCCGCCGTGAGGCGTCCCGCGCGCGTCACTGGACCGCCTCCGCCTGCGCGGTGTGGGCCGCGTGCGGATCGGCCACGAGGCTGCCGTCCTGCACCTTGTACTGGCCGGCGACGATCACCCGCTCGCCGGGCCGGAGGTCGCCGCTGAGAACGCGCGTCCGCCCCGAATCCGAGCGGCCCGCCTTCAGCGCGCGCTGATGCGCCCGGCTGGCATCGTCCACCACGAAGGCGAACAGCCCGTCGGGCCCGTGCTGGATCGCGTCGTCCGGCACCGTCGTGGCGACCGCGACCGTGCCGACGCGCATCTTGGTCGAGACCGACAGGCCCGGCCACAGCGCGTGGTTCCCGTTCTCGTAGACGGCCTTGAGGCGGATCGTGCCCGTCGCGGTGTCGACCTGGTTGTTGAACAGGGCGAGCTTGCCGTCGGCGAGCTTGGTCAGCCCGTCCGACGTCCAGGCCTCCACCGGCACGTCACCGGCCTTGAGGGCCGCGGTGATGGCGGGCAGCTGATCCTCCGGGGCCGTGAACACCACGAAGATCGGCTCGACCTGGGTGATCGTCACGATCGGGGTCTGGCCGGCGGCGTTGACGATGTTGCCGATATCGACCTGCCGGAAGCCCGTGACGCCGTCGATGGGCGCGCGGATCGTGGCGTAGCCGAGCTGCGTCGTGGCGTTGTCGATGGCCGCCTGGTCGGACGCCACCTGCGCGGTGAGCTGGGCGACCAGGGCCGTCTGCGTCTCGGTCTGCTGCCGGGACGCGAAGGCGCCCAGCCCGGTGTAGCGGACGAGGTCCGCCTTCGCGTTGCCGAGGTTGGCCGTGTCCTGCTCCTTCTTGGCCTTCGCCTGATCCAGCGCCGCCTGGTAGGGTCGCGGGTCGATCTGCACGAGCACGTCGCCCTTGCGGACGGTCTGCCCCTCGCGGAACGCGACCTGCTGGATCTCGCCGTCGACGCGCGTGCGCACCTGGACGGTGTTGTACGCCTGGACGGTGCCGAGGCCGTTCGACACGAGGGCGAACGGCCCCTGCTCGACCGTTCCGAGGGTGACGGGCACCGGCAGCGGGGCCGCCGCCCGGGACTTCACCGCGGGCTGATTCAGGCGCGTGTAGCCGTAGGCGCCGCCGCCCGCGACGGCGAGCAGCAGGAGGATCAGGCCGGCCGCGCCCGAGCGCTTCTTCGCCGGTCCGGTCGCGGCGCGGCGCGCGTCGCCGTGGCTCCGGTCCGCGACCGTCTCGTCCGCGCGAGACCCGTCGCGGTCATGCACGTCCTCACTCAGCATGCGCCGCTATCCGCCCGTTGATCCGACCGCTTCGCGGACCGGGATAATTTTGCATTCAATAGCATACAATGGCCGCGCCGGACATCGCGGCGCTCCCCGGATCGCGGCAATGTTCCGTGAGCGGAAAGCGTGCTACCGGCGCCGAGAGTGGGCTGCGCCGCGGGGCCGGACGCCCCGCGCGGACGACAGGCGCCCGGCGTGCCCGCGCGGGATGGCCGCCGACGCCGCGCCGAGGATGTGAGACCGGGACGCCGCATGGCCTCGACCCTGGAACTGGACGGCCTGAACGAACTGCGCGACGCGCTGATCGAGGAGCGGCAGATCATCGTCGCGTCGGTGCGCAAGCTGCGCGACGCGCGGCGGCAGAAGGGCACCTTCGTGCTGGGCGACGGCGCGGATGCCGGGCCGCGGCTGGTCGCCGTGCAGGAGCAGATCGTGGTGGTCGAATCCATCATCGCCGCGCTGACGCGATCCCGGGCCTGAGGTGCTCGCGGTCCGATCGGACGCACCCGTGCGGCGCCCGGGCCCTGGCCGATACCGGTCGGGATTGTCACAGTTCGGTGTCCGAGATGTTTCTGAGGGCTCGCGGCGTGCGCGGTCCCGGGCGGACACTGTTCGAGGCGACGGGCGGCGTGGCCGGTCGCGTATTCATCAATTATCGTCAATAGATTATTGAATTCATGTCCCGGCAGCCGCCGGAACAGCGGCTCCGGATGCAATTCGGTCGAACCGGATCATCGCCCCGGTCGATCGACCGCCGTCAGCCTCCCCATCCTCGCCGATCTACGATCCGGTGTTCGGTTTGCCGGCGATGGATTGCGCCGCGCGTGACGATCCCGTCGGCTTGTACAGGATCTGCTCAACTTTCGGGCTGGACGATCGCGATCCTGTCCTGTTAGCGGACCGCATCTCAAGGCGCGGAACCTCGAACATGGACGCCTTCGATCACGCCAATATCGCGCGCGATACCGACGAAACCGTCGATTCGCCTGTCGCGGATGAGCTCATCGTGCTCTGGCGGGCGCTCGCCGCGGACCGGCGCGCCCAGGACGAGCGGACCGCGCGCCTGCGCGCCATGCGCCTCATCGGCGGCGAGGACGGCGCCGACTGATCACGCGGTCTCCGGCGCGCCGCCCGGCAGCCGGCTCGCCAGCACGAAGCCGACCGCCATCGCCATGGCCTCGGCCTGCGCGATCAGCGTCGGCTCGCCGGCCTCGCGCGCCGCCTGCAGCAGCTCGATCGCGTGCCGGCCGAGGCGCAGGTCCACATCGTCGCCGGCCGGGACCCCCTCCGGAATCCCGTGATTCTGGCTTCGGTCAGTCATTGGCGTGCGTGGGTCTCGAAGCTGTGGGCAGGGGCCTGAAAGGCGCCGAGGCCGCGATCCAGGATTGCGTGTCGGTGACGTCGCCGAACACCCGCATCACCGCGCTCACCGACCGGTGGATCTCGTCGGCGGAGATCCCGTCGAGGTCGTGGCTCGCGGAGGCGTCGGACAGGAAGGTCACGTCCTGGCCGCGGTGGAAGCCGTCGACCGCCGTCGCGAGGCAGGACGACTCGCCCGCGAAGCCCGCGATGACGAGCGGCGGCGATCCCCGCTCCATCGCGTCCGCGAAGGCGGGGCTGGCGTAGCAGGACGGGCGGTCCCGGTCGAAGATCATGTCGCAGCCGTGCGGCTCGAACCCCTCGATCCAGCGGACGAAGCGGCTGCCCGCCTGGAACAGCGGCGCGCCGATCCAGCGGACGTAGACCACCTGCATGCCGCTCGCGCGGGCATGCGCGAGGGCGCGCCGGCAGTTGGAGAGCGCGGGCTCGATCCCCGCCAGGGCGAGCGGGCGGCCCGCGATCTCGTATTCCTGCTGCATGTCCACCAGCACCAGGGCGGGGACGCTGCGCGGCCGGCGATACAGCGCCGGGTTGATCGGCCGGTTCATCGCGCGGCCACCGCCCGGTCGACGGACGGGCGGGTCACGGCGCGGCTCCGCGAGCGGTCGAGGGCGCCCGCCCGGTGCCAGCGCCCCTCCGGCCGGATGATGACGTAGGGGTCGGCGCCGAGGCCGATCGCCTGCGGGTGCGGCTCCGCCTCCATCAGCATCTCGACGTAGTCGAAATCCGAGAAGACCAGCTCCTGCGCGCCCTCGAAGACGCGGAAGCCGAAGCGGCTCCAGAAGCCGACGAGGCGCTTCTGGGCGTGGCCGTAGAGCCGCCGGTAGCCCTTGACCCGGGCCAGCTCGATCCCGGCGCGGACCAGCGCGAAGGACAGGCGCGTGTTGCGGAACTCGGCCCGGACCGCGAGGCGCTCGATCTTGGCGAAATCGGCGAAGAACCGGATGCGCAGGCAGCCCGCCGGCTCGTCGCCGACATAGCCGATCAGGTGTGTCGCCGAGAGGTCGTTGCCGTCGAACTCCTCCTCGTACGGGCAGGCCTGCTCCGCCATGTAGACGGCGGCGCGCAGGGCGATCACCCGGGACAGGTCGTCCATGTTCCGCGCGACCGCGACGCTGATGCCGGTCGCGCCCGGCCGGTGACTGTCGTACGGGGGCGCCGGCTCCGCCTTCGGACCGCGGGCGAAATGGTACAGGGTCCCGCCGGCGGAGGTCCGCGCCGCGAAGCCGAGGGCCGACAGGAGATCGGCCCCCTCGGGTGTGGCCGCGCGGGCGTAGAAGTCCACGCCCCGGTAGGTCGGGCTCGACAGACGATCGAAGACGAGGCCGACTCCGCCGGAGAGGCGCCGCCGCGCGTAGACGGCCCAGACGTAGATCCCGGCCGGACGTTCGTGCTGGCCGGCCAGCATCGCGGCGGGCGGATCGGACGCGTCGAGCGTCCCGGCCTTGAGCGCCGCCAGGCCGTCGGCGTTCAGCATCAGGCAGGCCACGAACCCCTCGCCCCGCGGATCCGCGGCGTCGAACCGGTGGCGCTGGGCGATCGCCAGGACGCTGTCGGGATTGATCGACATCACCCGCTGGACGGTTCGCAGGGGCGCGAGATCGGGCAGATCCGCGCGCGCCGCCGCGATCAGCCGCGCCAGATCGTCCGGGGTCGGCGTGAAGATGACGAGGTGCCGGGCAATTCGGCCGACCTCGAGCGCATTCAGCGCGTGCCGCGGCTCGGGAGAGACTAGCGCTGTACCGAGTTGATCGGCGTCCTTGGCCACGAACTGCGCGCGAGCAATGTGCACCGTCATCGGATGACCTGTCATTCGGGTACGGATTGACGGTTAAGCACTTCGCATCTAGCGCTCTGGCTGTATGTGCAAAATTTGAAACAGGGGTGTTCCGTCGATGGAACAGGCGGAGGCGATCCGGGACCCGATGCCCGACTGGCAGAGCATCCGGGTCTTCCTGGCGCTCCAGCGGTCCGGCAGCTTCCGCTCGGCGGCCACGAAGCTCGGCCTGTCGGTGAACTCGGTGCGGCGCCGGATCGACGATCTCGAGGCGCTGATCGGCGCGCCGCTGCTGACCCGCCACGTCGACGGCATCCGCCTCACCGCCGAGGGCCACGCGATCCTCGAGGCCGCCGGCCGCATGGAGGCGGCCGCCTTCAGCCTCGTGCGCACCGGCGAGGGCGCGCCCTTCGCCGAGACCGGCGAGGTGCGGATCGCCGTGACGGAGGGGCTGGGCGCCTTCTGGCTCGCGCCGCGGCTCGTCGAGTTCCAGCGCGCCAACCCGCGCCTGACCGTCGACCTGCGCTGCGCGATGGAATCCGCCGACGTCCTGCGGCTGGAGGCCGACGTCGCGATCCAGCTGACGCGGCCGACCAGCCCGGACCTGCGCATCGTCAAGCTCGGCCGGATCCACATGGTGCCCTACGCCGCGCGGAGCTACGAGGAGACCTACGGGCTCCCGGCGCGCCCCGAGGACCTGGAGCGCCACCGGATCGTGGTGCAGGACGGCGGCCAGACCGTCGCCCTGGAGGATTACGTGCGCACGGTGCCGGGCTTCCCCGCGAAGGTCCCGATCACCCTGAAGATCAACGTCAGCAGCGCGTATTACTGGGCCATCGCCAAGGGGGCCGGGATCGGCCTGCTGCCGACCTATGCCAGCGCGATCGGCGCCCAGGTCGTCCCGGTGGACAATCTCGGCCGCTTCAGCGTCGACATCTGGCTGACCTATCACCCGGACGCCGAGCGGATCACCCGCGTGCGGCGGACGATCGACTGGCTGCGGGCCTCCTTCGATCCGAAGCGCTATCCCTGGTTCCGCGACGAGTTCATCCACCCCCGCGACCTGCCGGGTGCCGTGAAGGGCGCGGCCCTCCCCGACCTGTTCGCCGGCTTCATCGCCATGACGCCGTGACGCCTCCGTGATTCCGGCGGGCCGCGACGGCCGCTGGTCCGGGTCCTGCAACGGCCGACGCTCGCCCTTGACCGCGCCGCGCGCATGATCCTTGCTCCGGCCGCCGCGACGACGAGGTTGCCCGTGCTGCTGACGCCCCGTGAGAAGGACAAGTTGCTCATCGCCATGGCGGCGCAGGTGGCGCGCAACCGCCTCGCCCGCGGCGTGAAGCTCAACCATCCGGAAACGGTGGCGCTGATCACCGACTTCGTGGTCGAGGGCGCGCGGGACGGCCGCACCGTGGCCGACCTGATGCAGGCCGGCGCCACCGTGCTGACCGCCGATCAGGTCATGGAGGGCGTGCCCGAGATGATCCACGACATCCAAGTGGAGGCGACCTTCCCGGACGGCACCAAGCTCGTGACCGTGCATCACCCGATCCGCGGTGCGGCCTCGTCTGACATCCCCGGCGCGGTGACGACTCTGCCCGGCGAGATCGTGTTCAACCCCGGCGCCGAGCGGACCGTGATCGAGGTCGCCAATGTCGGCGACCGGCCGATCCAGGTCGGCTCGCACTATCACTTCTTCGAGGTCAATCCGGGCCTCGTGTTCCCGCGGGAGCAGGCCCGCGGCAAGCGCCTCGACATCGCGCCGGGCACCGCCGTGCGGTTCGAGCCGGGATCGACGCGGGAAGTGGCGCTGGTGCCGCTCTCCGGCGGGCGCACCGTCTACGGGTTCCGCGGCGACGTGATGGGCAAGCTCTGACCATGGCCAACACGCCCAAGCCCGCCAGCCTGCCGCGCTCGGCCTACGCCGACATGTTCGGCCCGACCGTCGGCGACCGCATCAGGCTCGCGGACACGAGCCTGGAGATCACGGTCGAGCGCGACTTCACCACCTACGGCGAGGAGGTGAAGTTCGGCGGCGGCAAGGTCATCCGCGACGGCATGGGCCAGAGCCAGGCCACGAACGCCGACGGCGCCGTCGACACGGTGATCACCAACGCGGTGGTCCTCGACCACTGGGGCATCGTGAAGTGCGATGTCGGCATCGTGCGCGGCCGGATTTTCCGGCTCGGCAAGGCCGGCAACCCGGACGTGCAGCCCGGGGTCGACATCGTGGTCGGGCCTGGCACCGAAGTCATCGCCGGCGAGGGCAAGATCCTGACGGCGGGCGGCTTCGACAGCCACATCCACTTCATCTGCCCGCAGCAGATCGAGGAGGCGCTCTGCTCGGGCGTGACCACGATGCTCGGCGGCGGCACCGGCCCGGCGCACGGAACCTTCGCCACCACCTGCACGCCGGGCCCCTGGCACATCGCCCGGATGATCGAGGCGGCGGATTCCTTCCCGATGAACCTCGCCTTCGCCGGGAAGGGCAACGCGTCCCGTCCGGAGAGCCTCGTCGAGATGGTGCGGGCGGGTGCCTGCGCGCTGAAGCTGCACGAGGACTGGGGCACCACGCCCGCGGCGATCGATACCTGCCTGTCGGTGGCGGACGCCCACGACATCCAGGTCATGATCCACACCGACACGCTCAACGAATCGGGCTTCGTCGAGGACACGATCGCGGCCTTCAAGGGCCGGACCATCCACGCCTTCCACACCGAGGGCGCGGGCGGCGGCCACGCGCCGGACATCATCAAGGTGGCCGGGCTGCCGAACGTGCTGCCGTCGTCCACCAACCCGACGCGGCCCTACACGTGGAACACGATCGACGAGCATCTCGACATGCTCATGGTGTGCCACCACCTCGACCCGTCGATCCCCGAGGATCTCGCCTTCGCGGAGAGCCGGATCCGGCGCGAGACCATCGCGGCCGAGGACATCCTGCACGATATCGGCGCGCTCTCGATGATGTCCTCCGACAGCCAGGCGATGGGCCGGGTCGGCGAGGTCATCATCCGCACGTGGCAGACCGCCGACAAGATGAAGCGCCAGCGGGGCGCCCTGCCGGGCGACGCGTCCGGCACCGACAACCTGCGCGCGCGCCGCTACGTCGCCAAGTACACGATCAACCCGGCCATCGCGCACGGCATCTCCCGGCACATCGGCTCGGTCGAGCCCGGCAAGCTCGCCGACCTCGTGCTGTGGACGCCGGCCTTCTTCGGCGTGAAGCCCGACCTCGTGCTGAAGGGCGGCAGCATCGCGGCCGCGCCCATGGGCGACCCGAACGCCTCGATTCCGACGCCGCAGCCGGTGCATTACCGGCCGATGTTCGGCGCCTACGGACGGGTCCCCTTCGCCACCGCCCTCACCTTCGTCTCCCGGGCGGCGGTGGAGGACGGCCTGCGCGAGCGGCTGGGCGTGCAGAAGGAGCTGGTTGCGGTGGAGAACGTCCGCGGCGGCATCTCGAAGAAGAGCATGGTGCTGAACGACGCGACGCCGGTCATCGAGGTCGATCCAGAGACCTACGACGTGCGCGCCGACGGCGAGCTGCTGGTCTGCGAGCCGGCCGAGGTGCTGCCGATGGCGCAGCGCTACTTCCTGTTCTGAGATAGGATGGGCTCGGTGGCAGGAGAGCCGCGATGACGAAGATCGCCCAGCTTCCGGCGAGGGACGACCTCTACACGACCGATCTCTGCCTCTGGACCGAGGAGCAGGCAGCCCTGCTCCGGGCCGGGCGCTGGCCGGATCTGGACCGCGCCAACGTCGCCGAGGAGATCGAGAGCTTGGGCGGATCCCAGAAAGCCGAGATCCGGAGCCGTCTCGCCATCCTGCTGCTGCACCTGCTGAAGTGGGAATTCCAGCCGGAGAAGCGGAAGTACGGCTGGCGCGCGACCATCCTCGAGCAGCGCATCCGGTTCGATGACCTGATCGACGTGAGCCCCAGCCTCCAGTCCTGGCCGGATGCGGTGCTCGCGAAGGCCTATTCCGTCGCTGTCCTCGGGGCCGCGAGCGAGACGGGCTTGCCCGGATCCGTCTTTCCGAAATCCTGTCCCTACGCGATCGAGAAGATCCGTGAGCTCGGCTTCTATCCGGGCACGCCGGAGACGGACGTTGTCTGACCGCGCCCGAGAACCCCACCCGATCCGTCGACCATGATCCGCGCCACCCGCATCCTCCGCCGCGACGCCCTGTCGGGTGGCGAGATCGTCGACCGCGTCGTCCTCGATCACGGCGACCGCCACCGCCGCCGCGTCGCCATGCGCGGCGCCGGGGGGCTGAGCTTCCTGCTGGACCTTCCGGAGCCGACCGTGCTGGAGGACGGCGACGCCCTCGTCCTCCAGGACGGGCGCCTCGTCTGGGTCGAGGCCGCGCCGGAGCGCCTGCTCGAGATCCGGGCTCCCAGCGATCACGCCCTCAAGCGCCTGATCTGGCACATCGGCAACCGGCACATTGCCGCCGAGATCGGCCCGGACGCGGTCTGGATCGCGCACGACCACGTCCTCGCCGAGATGGTCCGGGGCCTCGGCGGCACCGCCGAGCCGGTGGAGCGCCCGTTTCGGCCGGAGGGCGGCGCCTATTCCGGGGATCTCGGCCACGGCCACGGGCACGACCACCCGCATGGCGGCCACCATCACCACCATGCCGCGGGCTGAGGCCGTGGAGGCGCTGCGCCTGATGGCGTGGCTGTCGCCCGGCTACCCGGTCGGGGCCTACGCCTACTCGCACGGGCTCGAATGGGCGGTCGAGGCGGGCGACGTCCGCGACGAGGCGAGCCTGACCGCGTGGCTCCGGGACGTCTGCGAGCGCGGCGCCCTGCGCAACGACCTGATCCTGGCCGCCCACGCCCACGCGGCGGCGCTGTCCGCGGACGGCGCCGCGCTGGTCGCCGTCAACGACCTCGCCCTGGCCCTGGCGCCGTCGCGCGAGCTGCACCTGGAGACGAGCCAGCAGGGCCGCAGCTTCCTCGACGCGACGCGCGGCGCGTGGCCCTGCGACGCCCTCGACGCCCTGGCCGGCAATCTGCCGGGGCCGGTCGCCTACCCGGTCGCGGTCGGCCTCGCGGCCGGCGCGCACGGCATGAATCCGGGGTCCGTGCTCGCCGCCTACGGCCTCGCCTTCCTGCAGAACCTCGTCTCCGCGGCCCTCCGGGCGGCGCCCGTGGGTCAGGCCGCCGGCACGCGGGTCGTGGCCGCCCTCGCGCCGCGCCTCGCCGGGCTCGCCGAGGCGGCCGCCGCGGCGGATCTCGACGCCCTCGGTGCCGCCACCTTCCGCCTGGATCTCGGCTCCTTTCGCCACGAGACCCAGTATTCCCGCATCTTCCGATCCTGAGCCCGCAGCATGACCTCCACGAACGGCCCCCTCCGCGTCGGCATCGGCGGACCTGTCGGTTCCGGCAAGACCGCCCTGATGGAGCAGCTCTGCAAGCGCTTCCGCGACCGTTACGAGATCTGCGCCATCACCAACGACATCTACACGAAGGAGGACGCGCGGATCCTCACCGTCGCGGGCGCCCTGCCGGAGGAGCGCATCCTCGGCGTCGAGACCGGGGGATGCCCGCACACGGCGATCCGGGAGGATGCCTCGATCAATCTCGCCGCCGTCGCCGAGATGAGCCGGCGCTTCCCGAAGCTCGACCTCGTGCTGATCGAGTCCGGCGGCGACAACCTCGCGGCGACGTTCTCGCCGGAACTCGCCGACATCACGCTCTACGTGATCGACGTCGCCGGCGGCGAGAAGATCCCCCGCAAGGGCGGTCCGGGCATCACCCGGTCCGACCTGCTGATCGTCAACAAGACGGACCTCGCGCCCCTCGTCGGCGCCGACCTGTCGGTGATGGAATCCGACACGCAGCGGATGCGCGGCACCCGGCCGTACGTGTTCGCGTCCCTGCGCGAGGGCGCGGGCGCGGACGCGGTGGCGCGTTTCGTGGAGGAGGCGGGCGGCCTGGGCCGCTGAGTCGACGCGCCGGTCCGGGTGGCCGGCGGGTCACGTTTCCTAGCGGCCGGCCTCGGCCGAGCGCGCGCGGACCGACGACCTGCTCGGGGTGCCCATGAGCGCGTCCAGACGGCTCATCCGCGCGTTGAAATCGTTCAGGACGGTCTGGCGCGCCTTGATCGCGGCGCTGGGCTGCGCCTTGGCGGGGGTGTGCCGCGGGCGGGCCTCCGCCTGGACCGCCGGAACGGCGAGGAGCGCGGCCAGCGCCGCGATGGTCAGAGTGCGGGTCATCGTGAAATCCTTCGGCGCCCGCCGTGTCGGACGGCACGACGCTGCGCTGAGGATATGCGCGCCCGGAGCGCGGCCGCGTGCGCGAGCGCACAGCACGCAGACGTGATCGGGATGAGCGCCGTCGGGCGCTCGCGGCGTTGACAGCGGTCCGTGACTGATTCAACCCGCGATATCGGGGCCTTCTGAACGGTATCGCGCATGCGAAATCTGCGGTGGCTGGCCGCCCTGCCCTTCCTCGGCATCCTGGTCGGCCCGTTCTTCCTGAACCGGGTCGAGCCCTTCGTGTTCGGATTGCCGCTGCTCCTCGCCTGGCTGGTGTTCTGCGTGATCGGAACCTCGGTCGTGATGGGGGTGATCTACCTGACCGACCCTCAGAACCGCGCGCCGGAGGATCCCCGATGAGCATCGCGCTCGTCATCGTGGCGGCCGGCTTCGCGCTGGCGATCGGGCTCGGCCTCTACGCGCGGCTGGGCCGCGAGATGGGGCTGGAGCAGTGGACTGTCGGCGGCCGCGGCTTCGGCACCGCCCTGGTCTTCCTGCTGATGGCCGGGGAGATCTACACGACTTTCACGTTCCTCGGCGGCTCCGGCATCGCCTACGGCAAGGGCGGCCCCGCCTACTACATCCTCTGCTACCTGACGCTCGCCTACGTCACCTCGTACTGGCTGCTGCCCCCGGTCTGGCGCTACGCCAAGCAGCACAACCTCTACACGCAGCCCGACTTCTTCGCGCGCAAGTACGGCAGCCGCGCGCTCGGCATGCTGGTGGCGCTCGTGGGGATCGTCGCCCTCGTCCCCTACCTCGTGCTGCAGTTCAAGGGCCTCGGGATCATCGTCTCGACGGCGTCCTACGGCGCGATCTCGTCGACGACCGCGCTCTGGATCGGCGCGGCCGCGCTCACCGCCTACGTCGTGGTGTCGGGCGTGCACGGCTCCGCCTGGACGGCCGTGATCAAGGACACCAGCATCCTGTTCGTGGTGGTGTTCCTCGGGATCTACCTGCCAGTCCACTATTACGGCGGCTACGAGGGCCTGTTCACGGCGATCGAGGCGGCGAAGCCCGGCTTCCTGGCCCTGCCCGACCGCGGCCAGAGCCCGACCTGGTTCACCACCACGGTCCTGCTGACCGCGCTCGGCGGCTACATGTGGCCCCACACCTTCGCGTCGCTCTACACGGCGCGGGAGCCCGGCGCCTTCCGCCGCAACGCCGTGATCCTGCCGATCTACCAGCTGATCAACCTGTTCGTGTTCGTGATCGGCTTCACCGCCGTGATGCAGGTGCCGGGCCTGACGGGGCCCGACGTCGACCTCTCGCTGTTCAAGCTCGCCCTCGCGACCTTCCCGCCCTGGGTCATCGGGCTGATCGGCGCCACGGGGGTGCTGACCGCCCTCGTCCCGGGCTCCATGATCCTGATCGCAGGCGTCACCCTGGTGGCCAACAACCTCGTCCGCCCGCTGCGCCCCGGCATGGACGACGCCGCGACCGTGCGGCTGTGCAAGATCCTCGTGCCGGTGCTGGCGCTGGTCTGCGTCGGCTTCACCCTGTCGGGCGGCGACACGATCGTGCAGCTCTTGCTCATGGGCTACAACTTCGTGACGCAGCTCTTCCCGTGCTTCATCACCAGCCTGATGCGCCGCAATCCCCTCGACCGCCGGGCCGCGATCGCCGGCATCGTCGCGGGCGTGGCCACCGTGGCGGCGACGGTCCTCTCCGGGTTCAGCCTCGCGAAGCTGCCGGTCCTGGGGCCGCTCCAGGACGTGAATGTCGGCATTGTGGCGCTGGTGGTGAACGTCGTCGTGACGGTCGCCGTGGCGCAGATGGTGCGCGCGGGCGCGACCGCCGCGCAGGCCGCGGAGTGACGCCGCTCAGCCCTGTCCGCGGCGGGCGGTCAGCCAGGACGCCAGCAGCACCGCGACGCTCACCAACCCGACGAGGAGGGTCGAGGCCGCGTTGATCTCCGGATTCACGCCGAGCCGGACCTGGCTGTAGAGCCGCATCGGCAGGGTGGTGGAGCCCGGGCCGGAGACGAAGCTCGCGATCACCAGGTCGTCGAGCGACAGGGTGAAGGCGAGGAGCGCGCCGGCCGCGAGGGCGGGCGCGAGCAGCGGCAGCGTCACGGTCATCAGCACGCGCGCCGGCGCCGCCCCGAGGTCGGCCGCGGCCTCCTCGAGGGACCGGTCGAGGCCGCGCAGGCGCGCGCCGACCACCACCGCCACGAACCCGGTGCAGAAGGTCGTGTGCGCGATGACGATCGTCAGGAGGCCGCGGTCCAGCCCGATCCCGATGAACATGAGCAGGAGCGACAGCCCGATCATCACCTCCGGCATCACGATCGGCCCGAAGACGAGACCCGTGAACAGGGCGCGACCGCGGAAGCGGCCCTGCCGCTCCAGGGCGAGCGCGGCCAGCGTCCCCAGGATCGTGGCGAGCAGGCTCGCGAGGAAAGCGACCTTCAGGGAGACCCAGGCGGCCGACAGGAGCGGCGCGTCGGCGAGCAGGGCGCCGTACCAGCGGGTCGAGAACCCGCCCCAGACCGTCACCATCGGCGAGGCGTTGAACGAGTACACGATCAGCACCGCGATCGGCCCGTAGAGGAAGCCCAGGCCGGCCATCAGGGCGGTGCGGGTCACCCAGCTCACGGCGCCTCGCCCTCGCCCGCGCGCAGGCTGTCCCGGAACAGCACCACCGGTCCGATGACGATGGCGAGGATCAGCACGGCGACCGCCGCGGCCAGCGGCCAGTCGCGGTTCGAGAAGAACTCGCTCCAGAGCACCCGGCCGAGCATCAGCGTCTCCGACCCGCCGAGCAGGTCGGGGATCACGAACTCGCCGACCATCGGGATGAAGCAGAGCCCCGCGCCGGCCGCGATCCCGGGCAGGCTGAGCGGCACGGTCACGGTCCAGAACACCCGGGTCGGCGAGGCGCCGAGATCCGCCGCGGCCTCGCGCAGGGTCGGGTCGAGGCGGTTCATCACCGCGTAGAGCGGCAGCACCATGAAGGGCAGGTAGGCGTAGACGAGACCGACGATCACCGCCGCGTCGGTGTTGAGGATCGTCAGCGGCGCGTCGATCAGGCCGAGCCGGCGCAGGGCGAGGTTGAGCAGGCCCTCGGGCTTCAGGATCGCGATCCAGGCGTAGATGCGGATCAGGAAGCTCGTCCAGAACGGCACGATCACCAGCGCCACGAGGAGCGGCTGCCAGCGGGACGGCGCCCGCGCCAGGGCGTAGGCGAGCGGCGTCCCGAGGGCGACGAGGATCAGGCTGGCGACGCCCGCGTAGGTCAGGGAGCCCAGGGCGGCGTCGCGGTAGAGGGGGTCGGCGGCGAGCGTAAGGTAATTGTCGAAGTTCAGGGCCTCGAGGAAGGCCGACCAGCCGTCGAGCCCGCCGCGCCAGTCGAGCAGCGGCAGGTAGGGCGGGATCGCCGTCGCCGGCTCCGAGAGGCTGATCTTCAGGGTGATGACGAAGGGCAGCAGGAAGAACGCCGCCAGCCACAGGAAGGGCGGCAGGCGCGCCAAGCGGTCGAACATCCGGCCGCGCTTGCGGGCGCGCGCGGACCCGGCCTCCGTTCGCCCGGTCGCGCGGTCGGCCTCCGCTCCGGCGGCCCTCATGCCGGCAGGATCACGGCGATGTCGGCGGGGAAGCTGGCCCGTGCGTCCGAGCCCGGCGCCGCGGTGGCCTCCGCGGGCCGCCCGCTCGCCCGCAGCGTGGCGCCGTCGGGCAGGCGCAGCGTCCGGCGCACCCGGTCGCCCAGGAACACGGCGTCGGCGACGACCACCGGCAGCCCTTCCGCGCCCAGCACCACGTCCTCGGGCCGCACCGCCACCACGACCGCGGCCCCTTCCGCGAGCGCGGCCTCCGCGACGCCCCGCACGGGACCGTGGGCGGTCTCGACCGTGCGGACCGTGTCGGCGCCTCCGGCGCCGATGCGACCGGGGATGAGGTTCACGTCGCCGAGCAGGCCGGCGACGAAGCGGCTCGCCGGGCGCCGGTAGAGATCGGCCGGCGGCCCGACCTGGATCAGGCGGCCCGCTTCCATGACGCCGATCCGGTCGGCGAGCATCATCGCCTCCTCGGGATCGTGCGTGACGACGACGAAGGCGGTGCCGAGGCGGCGCTGGACCGCGCGCAGCTCGCCCTGGGTCTCCTCGCGCAGGCCGCGGTCGAGCGCGCCGAGCGGCTCGTCGAGCAGCAGCAGCTTCGGCTCCCGGGCGAGCGCCCGGGCCAGGGCGACCCGCTGCCGCTGGCCGCCCGAGAGCGTCTCCGGGCGACGGTCGCCGAACCCGTCCAGGCGCACGAGCTTGAGCAGTTCCGACACGCGCTCCGCCGAGGCGGAACGGCCGAGGCCCTTCAGTCCGTATCCGATATTACCGGCCACGCTCATGTGCGGGAACAGGGCGTAGGACTGGAACATCATGTTGACCGGCCGCCGATGGGGCGGCAGCGCGGTCAGGTCCTGCGCGCCCAGCAGGATCCGTCCCGAGGTCGGGCTCTCGAAGCCCGCGATCATGCGCAGGAGTGTGCTCTTGCCGCATCCGGACGGGCCGAGCAGGCAGAAGAACTCCCCCGCCTCGAGGTCGAGGGCCACGGCGTCGACGGCCCGATGCGTGCCGAAGCGCTTGGTCAGCTCCTCCAGCCGCAGGCGCGGCGCAGGCCCCTCGGACAACGGATCAGGAATCCTCGCGCAGCGCCTCGGCCACGCGCGCTTCCAGGAGGTCCGGCCGGCGCAGGACCAGGGCGCCGCGGGTGCGGTCGACCAGTCCCTCCGCCGCCATCGCGGTGAACTCCCGGGTCACCTGCTCGCGGCGGCAGCCGATCCGCGCGGCGAGGACGTGGTGGTAGGGCGGCGGCGAGACCACCCGCTCGCCCGCCGTGCCGGCCCGGGGCACGGAGAGGCGGAGCAGCTCGGCGTAGAGCCGGTGCTTCAGGTCGAGCAGGGCGTGCTCCATGAGCCGCGTGTTCAGCTCGCGCACGCGCTTGGCCAGGAGCCGGAACAGCCGGTCGGCGATCGCCTCGGAGGCGAACACGATCTGCCGGAAGACCGGCGCCGGCACCACGCAGACCTCGCCGCGGGTCAGCGCCGTGACGTTGGCCGAGCGGCCGATCCCGTCGATGGCGGCGAGCTCGCCGAAGAAGGCCCCGCCCCGCATCTCGCCCAGGATGACTTCCTTGCCGGACTGGGTCCGGTTCAGGATGCGGACCTCGCCGGAGGCGATGAAGTACACGTCGGTGGAGATATCGTCGAAGTCGACGAGGACCTCGTTCTCGTCGAAGCGGCGCCAGTGGCAGCGGGGCTCGTAGGGACTGAGCTCGATGCCGGGATCCTTGAAGAAAGGTATTGTCCCCAACCGCGCCATCGATCGTGTTCCCTCAACTCCGGCCTCCGTCCCTGCCCTGACGGGGGCCGGCCAGCAGATCTGGGGACGGGAGCAGCCCGCACAGTGAAGCCGCGCCCCGCCGGGGCGGTGCTGGATCGATCGGGCGCCGCAATCGTGACGGTCGCGGGCGGGGCGGTCAAGCCGCGTCCCGATGAACAGGAGTTTATTAGCGTGGATCAGGTATCAGGGCTAAATTCCTGGCCCGCCGAGGCGGGCAGTATCGATGCATCAAGACGTACCTTTCCCGCGCTCGACATCCTCCACCGGTCCCCGCCAGCAGGCGACACTTGCGCGCCCCTTCGAGCGTTCGGGCCGCAGCCTCCATTCCGGGCGGCACGCCACGGTCCGCGTCAGCCCCGCCCCGGCCGGCCACGGCATCGTCTTCCGCCGCCACCTGAAGGACGGACGGGCGGTCGACGTGCCCGCCCACTGGCACTACCGGGAATCGCAGCCGCTCTCCTCGGCGCTGCGACGCGACGGCGTCCTCGTGCGCACGATCGAGCACCTGATGGCCTCGCTCAGCGCGCTGCGGATCGACAACGTACTGGCCGAGATCGACGCCGACGAGTTGCCGATCTTCGACGGGAGCGCGACGCCCTGGTGTGAGGCGATACGGACCGCGGGTCGGCGCGAGCAGAGCCTGCCCTGCCGGGTGATCCGCCTGCTGCGCACGGTGGCGGTCGAGAACGGGCGGCGCCGCCTCGAGATCGAGCCGGGCCCGGGCCTGCACATCACCGGCCACGTCGCGCTGGCGCATTTCGGATCGATCGACTGGTCGGGCGCGATCACGCCGGAATCCTTCGAGCGGGAGATCGCGCCGGCGCGCAGCTTCGGGCGCTACGCGCGGGCCATGGCGGGCCGCGCCTACGGCTACCTGATGCGGAACGACTTCCTGCAGGGCGTCTCACCCCGCTCGGCAGCGCTGCTGGTGCGCGGGCACGTGCTGGGCGGGATGCGCGTCCCCGGCGAGCCGGTTCGCCACCGCATCCTCGACCTCGTCGGCGACCTCGCGCTGGCGGGCCACCCGGTCGAGGGCCGGATCTCGGCGTTCCACACGGGGCACGAGCTGAACCATGCCCTCGTCACCGCCCTGATGCGGGACGGCAAGGCCTGGGAACTCGTCTGAGGGTCGGGTTCAGGCGGAGGCGCGGCGGGGCGTCTCGCAGGCGACCGCGACCGCTCCGAAGGCGCGGACGAGGTCGGCATCGAGCTTCGCCCTCATCGATTCGAGGATGGCGTAGGCCTCGCGCGGGGCCTTCGGCGCCTTGTAGGGGCGCGCCTCGATCAGCGCGGCGAAGATGTCGGCGATGGTGATCAGGCGGACGAGGTCGGGGATCTGCTGCCCGCGCAGCCCGTCCGGATAGCCCGACCCGTCGAGATACTCGTGGTGCGAGCGGACCACCGACAGGGTCAGCGCGTCGTAGTCGCCCGTGAGCAGCATCTCGTGTCCGAGCGCCGGGTGGCGAGCCATCTCGGCGCGCTCCGTCGGCGTCAGCGGCGCGGGCTTGTTCAGGATCGCGAGGGGGATCTTGGCCTTCCCGATGTCGTGGAGTAGCGCGCCTTTGACGAGGTAGCGGGAATCCGCCTCGTTGAGCCCCAGGACGCGCGCGAACTCGGCCGCGATCCCGGCCACGCTCAGGCAGTGGCGGTGCGTGACGTCGTCGAAGCTCGCTACGACCCTGAGCCATTCGGACACCTTGGCCTCGCGGATCGCCTGGTTGACCAAGTCGGCGCCGTTCTCGACCAGCGCGGCCGGGGGCGCCTGATCGGCGCGGAACAGGCTGACGAAGGCCGAGCGGGCCTCGTTCACCTGCTCCTGCCAGTTGCCGGTCTGCGGCGGGGCCTTGGCGGTGCCGATCAGGGTCGCGACCGCGTTCAGCAGCATGGCGCTGACCGCGGCGGCCGGCATCGCGCGGGTCGCGCCGAGGGCGGTGGCCTGGATCTCGCCGCGGCCGAGGTTGCCGTGGATCAGGGCCAGGAACGGGATGCCGGGCCCGCGCGCGGTGAACAGCGCCTGGCGCAGCCGGCGCACGGATTCGGAGGTCAGCGCGCTGACGTCGCTGATGATCAGCCCCGCCCCCCGCGGCGGGACGGCGTCGCCGTAGAGGTCGTGCAGCACAACGGGCGTGACGCCGCCGAGATTGCGCGCGAGCCTCTCGGCGCGCTCGACATCGTCGGTCAGGATCAGGGTCTGGCCCAAGATTCCCCCCTGTGGCTCGCCCCCGCCCGGGCGCTTTTCCGGCTCGCGTGCCGACGTTCTAGAGCCGATGAACGCACTATCAGCGTCTATTTGCGCAGCACTCGCCACAGGTTTGACGGCATTCCGTTAAAAATCCGACAGCCGAAGCTGATGTTTCAAGCTTAAAATAGGCGTCGCGTTGTGTCGGGGGGCGACACGGGGACGCCGACCTGCCCGCGCGACGGCGGCGCTTGCCTCGCGGCGTCCGGACCTCCAGAACGCCGGCATGCTGCGCGTCAACGACCTCACCTACCGCATCGGCGACCGTCTGATTCTCGATTCCGCGAGCTTCACGATCCCGGAAGGCGCCCGCGTCGGGCTGGTCGGGCGCAACGGGGCCGGCAAGACCACCCTGTTCAAGGCCATTCTCGGCGACCTCCCGGTCGACGCGAAGTCGGTGGCGCTGCCCAAGGGCATGCGAATCGGCGCCGTCGCCCAGGAGGCGCCGGCAGGACCGGAGACGCTGCACGCGGTCGTGCTCGCCGCCGACACGGAGCGCGCCCGCCTGATGGCGGAGGCCGAGCACGCGGACGGTCTGCGCCGGGCCGAGATCGAGACGCGGCTCGTGGATATCGGCGCCCACTCGGCGCCGGCCCGGGCCGCCGCGATCCTGCACGGGCTGGGCTTCGACGCGGCGGCCCAGGCGCGGCCCTGCGCGGACTTCTCCGGCGGCTGGCGGATGCGCGTGGCGCTCGCCGCCGTCCTGTTCTCGGAGCCGGACCTGCTGCTCCTCGACGAGCCGACCAACTACCTCGACATCGAGGGCACGCTCTGGCTGTACGATTACCTGGAACGCTACCCGCGCACCGCGATCATCATCAGCCACGACCGCGACCTGCTCGACACCAGCGTCGACCACATCCTGCACCTCGACCGCGGCAAGCTGGCGATCTACCGCGGCGGCTACACCAGCTTCGCCAAGCAGCTCTCGGAGAAGCGCGTTCTCCAGGCCAAGGCGAAGGCCAAGCAGGATGCCGAGCGCGCGCACCTGCAGAGCTTCATCGACCGCTTCAAGGCCAAGGCCACCAAGGCGCGGCAGGCCCAGTCGCGGATGAAGCGGCTCGCCAAGATGGAGCCGATCGCCGCGCTCCTCGAGGACGACGTGCCGGTGATCCACCTGCCGAGCCCGGAGAAGCCGCTGTCGCCGCCGATCGTCGCCATGGAGCGCGTCAAGGCCGGCTACGGGGAGCGGATCGTCCTGACCGGCCTCGACCTCAGCCTCGCGCCGGACGACCGGGTCGCGCTGCTGGGCGCGAACGGCAACGGCAAGTCGACCTTCTGCAAGCTGATCGGCGGCCGGCTCGGGCCGGTCGCCGGTGAGGTGAAGCGCTCCTCCAAGATGGAGGTCGCCTACTTCGCCCAGCACCAGCTCGACGAGCTGCGCCCCGCCGAGAGCGCCTACGCGCATGTCCGGACCCTGATGCCGGATGTCCCCGAGGCGAAGGTCCGCAGCGCGACGGCGCGGCTCGGATTCGGCGCCAACAAGGCCGACACGCCGGTCGAGAAGCTGTCGGGCGGCGAGAAGGCGCGCCTGCTCATGGGGCTCGCCGCCTTCCACGGCCCGCACCTCCTGATCCTCGACGAGCCGACCAACCACCTCGACATCGAGAGCCGGCAGGCCCTCGTGGAGGCGATCAACGACTACGAGGGCGCCGTCATCCTCGTCTCGCACGACCGGTTCCTCGTCGAGGCCTGCGCCGACCGGCTCTGGCTGGTCGCGGACGGCACGGTGAAGACTTTCGACGGCGACATGGACGATTACCGGCGCTTCGTCCTGTCGGGGCCCGAGCGGGAGTCGGAGCGCGAGTCCGAGCCGTCCGGCGGCCAGAAGGCCGAGGCGCGCCGCGCCGGCGTCGAGCGCCGCGCGGCCCTGGCGCCCCTGCGCAAGCGGCTGGAGGCCATCGAGGCGCGGATGGCCAAGCTGACCGCGGCAATCCAGAAGATCGACGCGGCCCTGGAGGACGGGTCCGCGTTCCGGGAAAACGCCGCCAAGGCCGGCGAGATCGCCAAGATGCGGTCGGACGCCGCGACCGCGCTCGCCGCCGCCGAGGAGGAGTGGCTGACGGTCAGCACCGAGATCGAGGCGGCGTGACGCGGCGGCCCGCGCGACTCGGCCGAGCGCGCGGGCCGGCCGGCGCGGGCGACCGGCGCGGCGGCCGCCTCAGACCGCACCTTCGATCGCCCGCTCCAGGATGTTGACGCCGAGGTCGATCTCCGCGTCGGTGGCGGTCAGCGGCGGGGCGATGCGGAACACGCCGCCCATGCCGGGCAGCTGCACGATGTTCATGCTCAGCCCGAGTTCGAGGCAGCGCCGCGTGATCGCGTCGCCGAGTTCCGGGGCCGGCACCTTCGTGTCCCGGTCGGCCACGATCTCCATGCCCTGCAGGAGGCCGCGCCCGCGCACGTTGCCGATGCAGGCGAAGCGCTGCTGCAGCGCCCGCAGCCGCGCCGCGAGCCGCGCGCCGGCCGCCTCGGCCCGGCCGACCAAGCCGTCGCGCCGGACGATCTCCAGCACCTTGAGGCCGACCGCGGCGGGAAGCGGGTCGGAGACGTGCGTGGTGTAGAACAGGAAGCCGCGGGCGTGGCAGAGATCCTCGATCTCCGGCGTGGTCAGGACCGCCGCGAGGGGCAGGCCGGCGCCCAGGGTCTTCGACAGGGTCAGGATGTCGGGCACCACCCCGTCGCGCTCGCAGGCGAACATCAGGCCGGTGCGGCCGATGCCGGTCTGGGCCTCGTCGAGGATCAGCAGCATGCCCCGCTCGGTGCACTTGCGCTTGAGCGCCGCGAGGTAGCCGGGCGGGAGTTCGAGGATGCCGCCGGAGCTGAGGATCGGCTCCGCCAGGAAGGCGGCGAGATTGCCGGTCGACTGCCGATCCACCAGCGCGAAGGCGTAGTCGAGCTCGGTCTGCCAGTCGGCGGCCCCGTCCCGCGCGAAGGTCGGGCGGTAGGCGTTCGGGGCGGGAATCGCGAAGGATCCGACCGGGGCCGGGCCGTAGCCCTTGCGGCCGGCGCTGTAGGTGGCCGAAGCGGCCCCCGCCGTCATGCCGTGCCACGACTGCGCGAAGCTGACGATCTCCCAGCCGCCTGTGGCGAGCTTGGCCATGCGCAGGGCGGCCTCGTTGGCCTCGGCGCCGGTGGTCAGGAGAAGCGCGCGCTCCAGCCCGCCGGGGGCGAGGCCGGCCAGCGCGGTCGCGAGGTCGACCACCGGCCGGCTCAGCATGCCGCTGAACAGGTGGTCCAGGCGCCCGACGTGGTCGGCGACGACGGCGGCGATCTCGGGATGCCCGTGACCCAGGATCGCGCTCATCTGGCCGGAGGTGAAGTCGAGGATCTTCCGGCCGTCCGCGTCGTAGACGAAGCTGCCCTCCGCCCGCTCGATGATGACCGGCGCGAAGGCGCCGCCGTAGCGCACGAGGTGCCGGCGCACGCGCGTCCAGAAGTCGGGGTCGTCGTTCCGCGTCGTCATCGATCCGGGTCCCGTGGCAGGCCCCGCCATGCTAGGACCGCCCGCAACCCCAGAGAAGCTTATAGTTCTGAACCGAGGGTTCAGCGATCCTGATGGCCCAGAGCCTCGACATCGACCTCCTGCGCAGCTTCGCCACGGTGGCGGAGACGGGCGCGCTGAGCCGGGCCGCGGAGCGGGTCGGGCGCAGCCAGGCCGCCCTCAGCATGCAGATGAAGCGACTGGAGGATCTGGTCGCGCAGCCGCTGCTGCGCCGGACCGGGCGCGGGGTGGTGCTCACGGTGCAGGGCGAGCGGCTCCTCGTCCACGCGCGCCGGATCCTGGCCTCGCACGACGACGCGGTGGCGGAACTGTCCGGCGGCCGCCTCAACGGCACGCTCAGGTTCGGCTGCCCGGACGATTACGCGCAGGCCTTCCTCCCCACTCTGCTGCGCGGCTTCGCGCACCTGCATCCCGACGCGGCGATCGAGGTGGTCTGCGGCGCGACGCCCCGTCTGGAGGAGCGGCTCGCCCGCGGCGGGCTCGATCTGGCCCTCGTCTCGGTCCCGCTGGCGGCCGGGCGGGAAATCCTGCGGCGCGAGGACCTCGTCTGGGTGGCGCCGCGCGGCGCCGAAGCGCCGTGGCCCGACCCGTTGCCGCTCGCGCTCGGCGACCCCGACACGCTGGACCACCGGGCGGCGCGGGCCGCGCTCGACGCCGGCGGGCGCGCGTACCGGATCGCCTACGCGAGCGGCAGCCTGTCCGGACTGCTGGCGGTGGCGCGCTCCGCCCAGGCGGTCGCGGTCCTCACCCGGGCCGCGGTCCCGCCCGACCTGCGCATCCTGAGCCGCGGCAGCGGCCTGCCCGCGCTGCCGCGGATCGGCCTGACGATCCGCCTGGACGAGGCGCACGCCGCGCCGCTGACCCGCGCCTTCGCCGCCCACCTGCGCGCGGTGCTGCCGACGCTCTGATCGGGCGGTCCCGCCGGGCTCCCGTTCGTCCGGGCGGGGTAGCCCTGGTCCGGTCGCGATCGCGGCCACCCCGAGCCGGTCGGGCCTGTCGCTAGCCCGCCTCGGACGGCTTCCGCCAGACGACGACGATCTCGTCGTTGTCGACGTTGATCCAGTTGATGTGGGTGCGCGGATGGGCTTGGCGGATTGTCTCGAAATGCGCGCTGTTGCAGAGCAGGTAGATGTCGCTCCCCGTGTCGTCCAAACCGGCCTCCGCCTCGTGCAGGACGGAGCGGAGGCTCGGTCCCGGCAATTGCACGGCCCGGAACCGCCGGCCGGGCACGTCCGGAAAGGCCAGGCTCCAGGCCGCCGTGACCCGCGGGCTGTCGTACGCCACGACCGTGTCGGCGCCGACGAGCCGGGACGGGCTGTGATCCAACCGGACATCCTCGCTCCAGTTGCGATTGGCGGCGCCGATCGTCTTCGTCGTCTCCGGCGATACGACCGGGGTCGTCGCCGTGGCCGTCGCCATCGCGGCGGCAGCGACCTGCGTACCCCGCCGGTCGGTCACGTCGAGCGCGGCGTCGATCACCTGGATGCGGTTCTCGACGAGCGCGAAGACGGCCCCGGCCGCCTCCGGCGTGAGCGTGTAGATCGACCGCGGATCCGGCGCCGCGACGGGATTCACGTCGCGCGCCGGGGTAAGCACGGTCGCCTCGCCGGGCGGCGCCTTCTGTGCGGCCGCCGCGATCGCGGCCATCGGAGGTACGTAATCCATCGCGCAGTCTCCAGCTTTCGACCCGATGCGGAACCCGGCCTCCGACCCGCGCAGCGCCGTCGCCCGCGCAACGACCGGTTGCCGACGGCCATGCGGGCGTGGATCGACGACCGTCGCGGCGATGCGGAGGGGCGCCACCGCGGGCATGCCGCGGCTGCGCCGTCCGAGCGGCTCGGACCGTGGCCCGTTGTCCAGGCAGGTTGGTCGGAAGCGCCCCGCGCCCGTCGGAGCAGCCGCTGACGCGGAGTCACGGCGAGAGAGGGGATCCACCTCGGTCATCAGGGGGGCCTGCCGGTCCTCATGACCGCGAGCGCCCAGTCCGCGAGCTTCATGCTTCGTTGAATCGGATTTGTATCCAACGACTTGACTCTGTCAATGGCGCGCAAGTTGAATCGTCTCCGTGACAGACTTTCTTGGACTTTATATCGTGGCGACATCGTAGGAATTCGGCGGTCCGCTGTACGCGTTGCTTCCGCTCTTTTCAGAGATGGCGGGCGGTGCTCCGAATAATCGGAGATCCCCGAGCGCGTGCTTTCGAGCCCGGGCGATCCACAGGCGGCGCGCGTCGCCGTGAGCTGCGGTTCCGCCGCGCGGGTCGCGCAGTCCGTCCGACGGTCGGCACCGCGAGGGGGCTCCTCCCGATGGGCGCGATCGGCGGTCCCGGCCCGCGGGATCCGCACGGGTGCGGTGTTTGCCCGCGGCCCGCGGACATGCGAGAGAGGCCGGATGTTGACCGTCGATAGCCTCTGGCGCGCGCGGCACCGGCTCGCGCAGTTCGGGAAGAAGCGTACCGGATCGCCGCGCATCCTCGTGATCGGGGTCTGCCAGGCCGGATCCATCGCCAAGACGATGCGCTACCTGCTGCCGCACGCGCAGGTGGATTTCGTCTCGGCGTTCACGGCGTCCCGCCGGTTCCCGCGGCTCGCCGACCTGATGGCGCACGCGGACGGCTACGACCACGTCTTCACCAGCATCTACCTGCCCAAGTTCAAGGGCGGCGGCTCGATCGACACGCTGCGGACGCACCCGAAGGTCCGGCTGATCCCGACCATCGTGTTCAGCGCCTACCATCCCGACCTCGTCCACGTGGGCGTTCAGGATCACGTCACGCTGAACGGCCTGATCTCGGGTCCGATGGGGCACTCGCACTCGGCGATCACGCTGTTCGCCTACCTGTCGGGCTTCTCGCAGGCGCAGGCGCTGCGGCTGTTCTCCGAGCCGGTCTTCGAGCGCCTCGGATACTTCAATCTCTGGGACGAGTCGGTCGCGTACCTGCGCGGCCTCGGCGTCCAGGCCGGGTACGATCTCGACACGCACCTCACGCGCTGGGCGCGTCGGGGCTGCTTCATGCACTCGATCAACCACACGAAGCTCTACGTGGTGGCCGACCTCGCCCGCGGCCTGCTGACCCGGGCCGGCGTGCCCTTCGAGGAATGCGACCTCGACGCGTTCCTCCCGGACGATCTCGGCGGCCAGGGCAGCTGGCCGGTCTATCCGGAGATCGCCCAGCATTACGGCGTGCCCGGCAGCGCCCTGTTCTTCAAGGCGGAGACGCGCCGGTCCGGCCCCGCGCGCACGATGAGCCGGCCCGAATTCGTCGCCGCCTCCTACGCGAACTACGACCGGCGCGAGCGGAAGCTCCTGATCTCGCAGCGCGTCCAGGGCTGGCTCAACGACGCGCCGACGGTGGATTTCCTGCGCGAGGCCGCGGGCCGGGGCGACGCGCCGGCGCGGCCGGCGAGCCGGGCCCCGGCGGTGAATGCCGGCAGCCTCGCCGGCCACGCCTCGTAGCGTCCGGACGGGCACTTCCCCGCGGGCCCGGCGTTGTCGGCCACGGCCCGCCGCCGCGGGAAGGACGTCGAGGTGTTCCGATGAGTTCCGTGTCCCGCCACCGCACCGGTCGCGCCGCGACCGCGGCGGCCCTGACGCTCGCCGGATCGGCGGCGGCGCTGGTCGGATGGAGCGCGCTGGCCGTGGACCGGCGGATGACCCTGCCGCCTGCCCTGCCGGGCCGCCACGAGCGGATCCGAACCCGCCGCGCCGGCGCGCTGTCGCTCTACGGCTCCGCTGAGGCCGAGGGCGTGCCGCTCCTGCTGATCCACTCGATCAACGCGGCGGCCAACGCCTATGAGGTCCGGCCGCTGTACCTGCGCTACCGCGGCACGCGCCCGGTCTACGCCCTGGAACTCCCGGGGTTCGGCTTCTCGGAGCGCTCGCGCCGCCGCTACACGCCGCGCCTGATGGTGGAGGCGATCCACGCGGCGGTCGACGAGATCCGGAGCCGGCACGGCGGCTGGACGATCGACGCCCTCGCCCTGTCGCTCTCGTGCTCGTTCCTGGCGCGGGCGAGCCTGGAGCGGTCCGACGCCTATCGCAGCCTCGCGCTGGTGAGCCCGACGGGGTTCGACGCCCGGCTCTCCGGGGAGGGTCCGCCGGACGGCCATCGCGGCCGCGACTGGCTGCTCCGCGTCCTCGACCGCCCTCCGCTCGGCCGGCCGCTCTTCGACGCGCTGGTCACGCGGCCGAGCATGCGGTTCTTCCTGGAGAAGACCTTCGGCTCCTCCGAGATCGACGAGGGTCTGCTCGCCTACGATCACGCCTCGGCTCACCAGCCCGGCGCCGAGCACGCCCCGTTCTGCTTCATCGCGGGCCACCTGTTCCCCACCGACGCGACCCGCCTCTACGAGCGCCTGCGCCTCCCGGTCTGGATGGTGCACGGGGAGCGCGGCGACTTCGTCGACTACCGGCTGGTGCCGCGGGTCGCCGACCGGCCGAACTGGCGCGTCGACACCCTGCCGACCGGCGCGTTCCCGCATTTCGAGCGGCCGGAGGCGGTGGCGGCCGGCTACGACGCGTTCCTGGCGAGCATCATCCGCCTGCCGGCCGCGCGACCGGCGTGATCCGTTAGCGGGCTCGCGGGACACCGGCGCGCAGGCGCTCGCAGGCCGGCGGGCCGAGCTCGCGCCGGTTGCAGACCGACGAGGTCGGGTGTCGGAGGACGAGGCGGCCCGCGTCGGTGGACCCGGCGCGCCCCCGTCCGTAAGGATGGCGGCGCCGCCCGGAGCGGCGTCCGTGTTGGAATCCGATGATCGACCTGACCCTCGAGGCCGCCCGCACCGTCGTCGACACCGCCCTGCGGGAGGCGCGCGCCCGCAACCTCAAGCCCCTCGCTGTCGTCGTCTACGATGCCCGCGGCGCGCTGAAGGCGGTCGCGGTCGAGGACGGCACGTCCCTGCGCCGGGCCGAGATCGCGAGCGGCAAGGCCAACGGGGCCCTGGCGCTGGGCCTCGGCTCCCGGGCGATCCACGCGCGGGCGGAGCAGCAGCCCTACTTCGTCGCCGCCGTGACGCACCTCGCCGGGCCTGACGCCCTCGTGCCGGTGCCGGGCGGCGTGCTGATCCGCTCCGGTGAGGGACGCCTTCTCGGCGCGGTCGGCATCTCCGGGGACACCTCCGACAACGACGAGATCTGCGCGGTGGCGGGAATCGCGGCGGCCGGCCTGAAGCCGGATACCGGCGCCTGACCGTGCGCCCGCGCCGGCGCGACTGGCTGGCCGGCGCGTTCGCCCTCGCGGCCGTGCGGCCCGCCCGCGCGGCCGACGCGCTCTACCGCCGCGGCAACGACGCCGATCCCGAGACGCTGGACCCGCACCGCTCGTCCACGGTCGCGGAGGCGCACATCCTGCGCGATCTCTGCGACGGGCTGCTCACCTACGACAACCGGGGCACGATCATCCCGGGCGCGGCGCGCGCCTGGTCGGTCTCCGAGGACGGGGTGAGCCTGCATTTCGACCTGCGCCCCGACGGCCGCTGGTCGAACGGCGAGCCGGTCACAGCGAACGACTTCGTCTACGCGTTCCGCCGAATGCTCGACCCGGCCACGGCGGCGAAATACGCCGAGATCCTGTTCCCGATCCGCAACGCCGCCGCCGTGAACCGCGGCGAGACGCCGGCCGACGCCCTCGGCGTCGCCGCCGAGGCGCCGCTCCGGCTCGCGATCACGCTTGAACAGCCGACGCCCTACATCCTGGAACTCCTGACCCACCAGACCGCGCTTCCGGTCCACCGCGCCTCGGTGGAGCGCTACGGCGACAGCTTCACTCGGCCGGGAAACCTCGTGACCAACGGACCCTACCGGCTCGCCGACCGCGTTCCGGGCGGCGTGATCACGCTGGAGGTCAACCCGCACCATCCGGACGCCGCGAGCCTCGCGATCCGGCGCGTCGCCTTCCTGCCGACGCCCGACATCGCCGCCGCGGTGCGCCGCTACGCCGCCGGGGAGATCGACTCCCTCTCCGACCTGCCCGTCGACCAGATCGCCGACCTGCGCCGCCGCTTCGGGCCGCAGGTGGTGCTCGGCCCCTCGCTGGGGCTCGCGGCGCTGGTGGTGAACACCCGCAAGGCGCCGTTCTCGGATCGGCGCGTCCGCCGGGCGCTGTCGCTCGTGATCGACCGCGAGTACCTCGCCGAGGGCCTCAACGGCGGCACCATGAGCCCGGCCTACTCCCTGTGCCCGCCCGGCCTCGACAATTACCGCACGCCCCCCGAGACCGAGGGCCGCCTCGGCCTGCCGATCGACCACGAGGCGGAGGCGCGCCGGCTGCTCGCGGAGGCAGGCTTCGGCCCGGACCGGCCACTCACGGTGGAGTACCGGTTCAATATCAGCGACAACAACCGCACCATCGCGGTGGCGCTCGGCGAGATGTGGCGCGACCTCGGGATCGTGACGCGCTACGTCTACACGGACGCGAAGACGCATTTCGCCTACCTGCGCGACGGCGGCGACTTCGACGTCGCCCGCTACAGCTGGATCGCCGACTATTCCGATCCGCAGAACTTCCTGTTCCTGCTTCAGAGCGGGAATGACGGCATGAACGCCGGCCACTGGTCGGACGCCGCCTACGACGCCCTGATGGCGCGGGCCGCCACCGAGCGCGACCTCACCCGCCGGGCCGGCCTGCTCTACGACGCCGAGACGATCGCCCTGCGCGAGCTGCCGTGGATCCCGCTGATGCACTACCGCTCCAAGGCGCTGATCGCGCCGCGGCTGCACGGCTACCACCCGAACCTGCGCAACGCCGCGCCGACCCGCTTCATGAGGCTCGACGCGTGATCCGCTTCATCCTGCGCCGCCTCCTCCAGGCGGTGCCGACGCTGCTCGCCGTGGTGACCGTCAGCTTCTTCCTGATGCGCCTCGCCCCGGGGGGCCCGTTCGACCTGGAGCGGCCGCTGGCGCCCGCCGCCATGGAGAACCTGCGCCGGGTCTACGGCCTCGACCGGCCTCTGATCGCGCAGTTCGGCAGCTACCTCGCGGCGCTGGCGCGGGGCGACCTCGGTCCGTCCTTCTCGTTCCGCGACCAGAGCGTCCTCGGCCTGATCGCGCGGGGCCTGCCGGTCTCGGCGACGCTGGGCGCCCTCGCCCTCGCCCTCGCCACCGCGCTCGGCGTCGGGATCGGGATCGCGGCGGCGCTCCGGCGCGGCGGGCTCGTCGACCGGCTGCTCGGCGTCGGGGCCGCCCTGACCCTCTCGCTGCCGAGCTTCGTCGTCGCGCCCCTGCTGCAGATCGCCTTCGGCCTGACCCTGCGCTGGCTGCCGCTCGGCGGCTGGAACGACGGTGCCCCGAGCCACCTCGTCCTGCCGGTGGTGACGCTGGCCCTGCCGCAGGTCGGCGCCCTGGCCCGCCTGACCCGGACCTCGCTGGCCGAGGCCCTGCGGACGCAGCCGGTCCGCACCATGCGCAGCCTCGGCCTGCCGCCGGCCCGCGTCACCCGGCACGCCCTGCGGGGGGCGCTGCTGCCGGTGGTCGCCTATCTCGGACCGCTGGCGGCGGCCCTGCTCACCGGCTCGGTGGTGGTGGAGACGATCTTCGGGCTTCCGGGGATCGGGCGGTACTTCGTCGAGGGCGCGCTCAACCGCGACTACACGCTGGTGATGGGCACGGTCCTGCTCGTCGCCGGGCTGGTGATCCTGCTCAACCTCGCCGCCGACCTCGCCTGCGCGTGGCTCGACCCGCGCCTCCGGGTGGCGGCGTGACGGCGGTTTCCACGGCGCCGGCCCGGCGCGCCGCCCTCCGGTTCGCGCGGGAGCGGACCGCCGTGGCGGCGCTCGCCGTGCTGGTCCTGATCGCCCTCGCCTGCCTGATCGGCCCGGGCCTCACCGGCCACGATCCTGAGCGCGCCTATCCGGACCTGCGCCAGCTCCCGGCCGGCCTCACCGCGCAGCCCGACGCCGCGCGTCTCCGGCCGGCGCTCGAGCGTCTGGCCTTCCGCATGCGCGCGCGGCTCGACGCGGTCGAGCGCGACGGCGACACGTTGCGGCTCACCCTCGGCTCCGACGCCGGCGTCGACCGGCGTAGCCTCGTCTACCTTCCGCGCTCGGCTCTGTTCGGGACCCCGACCGTCGCGGAAGAGCGGGACGGCGGCCGCGGGCTCGTCGTGGCGGTGCCGGTCCGACGCCTGCACTTCCCCCTCGGCACCGACATCCAGGGTCGCGACCTGCTGACCCGCTGCCTCGTCGCCGGCCGGATCTCGCTGGCGATCGGGCTCGCGGCCAGCCTCGTCGCCCTGCTCATCGGCGTCGCTTACGGGGCGATTGCGGGCTTCGTCGGGGGCGCCGTCGACGCCGTGATGATGCGCGCCGTCGACGTGCTCTACGCCCTCCCCTTCGTGTTCTTCGTGATCCTGCTGCTGGTCTTCTTCCGCCCGAGCCTGCTGCTCATGCTGGTGGCGATCGCCGCGGTGGAGTGGCTCGACATGGCCCGGGTGGTGCGCGCCGTGACCCTGTCGCTGCGCGAGCGCGACTTCGTCCGCGCCGCCCGGGCGCTCGGCCTCGGAACACCCCGGATCATCCTCCGGCACATCGTGCCGAACACCCTGGGCCCGGTGGCCGTGACCGCGACGCTGCTGGTGCCGCAGGTGATCCTGCTGGAGAGCTTCCTGTCGTTCCTCGGGCTCGGCGTGCAGGAGCCGCAGACCAGCTGGGGCGTCCTGATCGCCGAGGGCGCCCGCTCCATCGAGGCGGCGCCGCACCTGCTCGCGGCCCCGGCCGCGTTCCTGATCGCGACCCTGGTGGCGCTCAACCTGATCGGCGACGGCCTCGCGGACGCGCTGGACCCCCGCCGGGACTGAGTCCGGGGCCGGCAAGCTCCGCGACGTCAGCCCAGTTGCCGGATCGGGGCGCCGGCGAGCCAGGCCTCGATGTCCTCCACCGCCTGGGTGAAGAAGGTCCGGTAGTTGTTGCGCGACACGTAGCCGAGATGCGGCAGCGCCAGCACGTTCGGCAGGCGCCGGAACGGGCTGTCGGCCGGCAGCGGCTCGGTCTCGAACACGTCGAGGCCCGCGCCGGCGATCCAGCCCTCCTCCAGCGCCTGGACCAGGGCGGCCTGATCGATGATCGGCGCGCGCGAGGTGTTCACGAGAAACGCGTCGCGGCGCATGCGGCGCAGCTCGGCCGCGCCCAGGAGGCCGCGGGTCCGGTCGCCCAGCACGAGGTGGATCGTGACGACGTCGCTCGCCTCCAGCAGGGCTTCCTTCGAGGCCGCCCGCTCCACCCCGGCGGCTGCTGCGCGGCCATCGTCGAGGTTCGGGCTCCAGGCGATCACCCGCATGCCGAAGGCGCGCCCGATCTCGGCCACCCGCGTCCCGATCTTCCCCAGGCCCAGAACGCCGAGGGTCGCGCCGGCGAGGTCGGTCCCGATCGTGCTCTGCCAGGGGCCGCCCGCGCGCAGGGTCAGGCTCTCCGGCGCCACGTGTCGGGCCAGTCCGAGGATCAGCGCCCAGGTCAGCTCCGTCGGCGGCGTCGGGCTGGAATCGGTGCCGCAGACGACGACGTTGCGCGCGCGGGCCGCCGCGAGGTCGATGGCGAGGTTGCGCATGCCGCTGGTGACGAGGAGTTCCAGCCGCGGCAGCCTTTCCAGCAGAGCCGCCGGGAACGGCGTCCGCTCCCGCATGATCACGAGGATCTCGGCCTGCGCGATCCGCGCCACGAGGTCGTCCGGATTCGGGATGTGCTGGCTGATCGCGGAGACCGCGACGCGGTCGGAGAGGCGCGCCCAGTCCGCGAGCGCGAGGGCCGCCTGCTGGTAATCGTCAAGGATCAGGCCAGTGCGCATGGGGATGGGGTAGGCCTCGACGGGTGGAGCCTCAACGGATGCCGGGTGACGGCGCGCGGCGCCCGGCGCCTACGCCCCGGCCAGGGCCGCGAACGCCGCCGCGACGCCGGCGGCGCCGGGATCCTGGACACCGGCGAGGTCCTTGGCGGCCAGGTAGCTGGAGCGGCCCGCGCCGGCGCGATCCATGCCGGCCGTGGCCTCGGCGCCGGCCCGGGCCGCCGCCGCGGCGGCCGCGAGGTCGCCGCCCTTCAGGGCCTCGACGGCGGGAATCAGGGCGTCGAGCAGGGTGCGGTCGCCGGCCCGGGCGCCGCCGTAACCCTGGACGCGCGCCACGCCCTGCCCGAGAGCCTCGGGCCACACGGCGCCGTCGGCGAGGGCCGAGGCCGTCGCGGCGAAGAAGATCGAGCCGAGCACGCCGCTCGATCCGCCGACCGCGCGCCCGATCCGCTCGGCGAGCGCCCGGCACAGGGCGGCCGGCTCGGCCTGCGGCAGCCGGTCCAGATCGGCCAGGACGGCCCGCGCCGCGCCCGCGAAGGTCGTGCCGGCATCGCCGTCCCCGACCTTGGCATCGAGGCCGTTCAGGGTGTCCTCGGTCCCGATCAGGGCCTCGGCGACGGCTCGGATCCGCGCGGCGGTGACGGCGTCTTGCGACGGCACGAAGGCCTCGCCCGCGAGTCCCTCGGGCACCGGCCGGAGGATCGGCGGCGCGACCGGCACCGCCGCGGGCCAGGCCGGGACCGGGACGGGCTCCGACAGGGCGCGCTCCAGCGCGTCGTCGAGCGGCAGGACCGACAGCGAGGCACCGTGCATGTCGAGCGCCGTCATCAGCGGCGCGGGCCCGAGCAGCAGGCGGACGCGCCGCCCCAGGTCGGTGGCGAGCACGGCGCGGGTGAGGACCTGCATCTCGAGCGCGGAGGCGGAGCCGAGATTGTTCACGAGCAGCGCCAGCCGGTCCGCACCTTCGACGGCCCGCGCGAGACGCTCGGCCATCAGCTCGGCGAGGTCGCTGGCCTTCGGCAGCGCGATGCGCTCCGCGCCGGGCTCGCCGTGGATGCCGAGGCCGAGCTCGGCCTGTCCCTCCGCCAGCCGCTCGCTGCGCGGCGAGCCGGGGATCGTGCAGGTGGAGACCGCGATGCCGAGCGACTTCGCCGCCCCGGCCGCCCGGCGGGCGAGCGACGCCACGGTCTCGAGCGGTTCCCCGGCCTGCGCGGCGTGACCCGCCACCTTGTGGACGAACAGCGTCCCGGCGACGCCGCGCGGCTGCTTGGCGTCCGGCAGCGCGATGTCGTCCGCGACGATCACGGTCTCGACCCTGTGGCCCAGCGCCCGGGCGCGCTCGGCGGCGAGGCCGAAATTCAGCCGGTCGCCCGCGTAGTTCTTGATGACGAGCAGGCACCCCGCCGGCCCCGTCACCGCGAGGATCCCGGCCAGCACCGCGTCGACGCTCGGCGAGGCGAAGACGTCGCCGCAGACAGCGGCGCTGAGCAGGCCCGGTCCCACGAAGCCCGCATGGGCCGGCTCGTGGCCGGAGCCGCCGCCGGAGATGACCGCGACCTTCCCGGGATCCGGAGCGGCGCGGAGGACGACGCGGATGCCCGGGTCGCCGTCGAGCCGTGCCAGGCGTCCGCCGCTCGCGGCGACGAGGCCGTCGACGGCGTCGTTGACCAGGGTGGAGCGGGCGTCGATGAAGTGGGCCATGGCGTGACCTTCGATGGGGCCAATCCGCGATTCTGCGCCGGCGGATCCGCGCGCATTGTCCGCCTCGTCGAGCCCTGCTGGCAACGGTCTCCGTCCTCGCGAGCACAGCGCAGCGATCCGGCCCGCGCCACGCCGACCTAGGTCCCGCCGCCCTGTCACGCTTCGCTGCGCGCGCGACGACGACGGTCCTGCCCGTCCCTATTCCTTCACGGCGCCGGTGAGTGCGGAGACGTAGTACTCGACGAAGAACGAGTAGAGGATCACCAGCGGCAGCGAGCCGAGCAGCGCCCCGGCCATCAGCGACCCCCACTTGTAGACGTCGCCATCCACGAACTCGCTCACCACGGCGATGGGCACCGTCTTGTTCTGCGTCGAGGACAGGAAGGTCAGCGCGTAGATGAACTCGTTCCAGCACAGGGTCAGGGAGAAGATCCCGGCGGAGATCAGCCCCGGGAAGGCGAGCGGCAGGATGATCTTGGTGAGGATCTGCCACCGGCTGGCGCCGTCCATCAGCGCGCATTCCTCCAGCTCGTAGGGAATGGTCTTGAAGTAGCCCATCAGGAGCCACGTCGAGAACGGGATCAGGATCGTCGGGTAGGCGAGGATCAGGGCGATCGGCGAGTCGAACAGGCCGTAGGCCTGGATGATCGTGGCGAGCGGGATGAACAGGATCGAGGGCGGCACGAGGTAGGCGAGGAAGATCGCCGCCCCGACCCAGCCGGCGCCCCGGTAGCGCACGCGGACGCAGGCATAGGCGGCGAGCACGCTCGCGAACAGCGACAGCACGGTCGCCGCCACCGACACGTACATCGTGTTCCAGAGCCAGCGCGGATACTGCGTCTCGAAAAGGAGCTTGTTGATGTGCTTGAGCGTCGGATCCACGACCCAGAACGGGTTGAACCGCTCCATGTCGATCAGCTGCTCGTCCGGTTTGATGGCCGTCAGCGCCATCCAGTAGAACGGGAACAGCAGCACGGCGAGGATGAGGAGGAGCGGCAGGTAGGTCGTCACGAGCCGCCGGGGCAGGCGCTCGAGATAGGCCATCCCCTCCGAATTGTCGGTGAGCCCGGCGGGCCGCGCCTCCAGCACGGAGTTGAGATGCGGATCGGCGTGGGCGGGCGGTGCGGGCGCGCTCATCGGTCGTTCCCCCCGGATTGCCAGGCCCTGCGCTGCAGGCCGAACCACGAGATGCCGATGGCCGCGAGCAGGAACGGCACCATGGCGGTGGCGATGGCCGCGCCCTCGCCGAGCGTCCCCGAGAGGATGCCGCGCTGGTACGACAGGGTCGCCATCAGGTGGGTGGCGTTCACCGGGCCGCCGCGCGTCATGGCCCAGATCAGCTGGAAATCGGTGAAGGTGAACAGCACCGAGAAGGTCATCACGACCGCGATGATCGGGGTCAGCAGCGGCAGGGTGATCCGCGAGAAGATCTGCCAGTTAGAGGCGCCGTCCAGCGTCGCGGCCTCGTAGAGCGAGGGCGAGACCGTCTGGAGACCGGCGAGCAGCGTGATGGCGATGAATGGCACGCCCCGCCAGATGTTGGCGAAGATCACGCAGGCCCGCGCCATGGCCGGCTCGCCGAGGAAGTCGATGTTGCCGTCGATCATCCCGAGATGGCGCAGCGACCAGGAGATGATCGAGAACTGGCTGTCGAAGATCCACCAGAACGCGATGGCCGACAGCACGGTCGGCACCACGAACGGGATCAGCACGATCGACCGGATGATCGACTTGAACGGCATGTTCTTGTTGAGCAGCAACGCGAGGTAGAGCCCGACGCCGAACTTCACCACGGACGCCACCGCCGTGTAGAGGCAGGTGTTGAACACCGAGAGCCAGAAGACGTCGTCGTCCCAGAGCCACTCGTAGTTCTCCAGGCCGACGAAGACCCCGTCGCGGCCGATCCGCGCGTTGGTGAAGGACAGCCAGATGCCCTTCAAGAGCGGGTAGGCCAGGAACAGGCCGAGGATCAGCGCCGTCGGGAGCATGAACCAGAACCCCGCCCAGCCCCGGCTCGCGCGGACGCGCTGCCAGGCCGAGCGGGTCGGGCTTGCGGCCGGGGCGGGCTGCGTCAGGGCCGTGTGCGCCATGGTCTCGCCTCCGGCGGGTGCGGTCAGGTGTTCCGGAAGATGCGGGTGGCGGCGCGCTCGGCGTTCTTGATGGCGCCCTTCACGTCCTCGCGGCCGGTGCAGTGGCTGGCGAACATGTCGACGATCACGAAGTCGGCCAGCACCGCGGCGATCCGCTCGCTCACCGGCGCGAGCCCGCCCGCCGCCAGGGAGCGCCGTCCCGCCTCGGCGAAGACCGCGTTCTTCGGGTCGCTCGTCCAGATCGGGTTCTTCGGATAGTTCGACAGCGGCTCGCAGAGGTAGCCCTGGGCCGCCTCCAGCCAGGGATTGTAGTTCGAGGCCTCCATCATGAAGGCGATGAAGGCCTTACAGGCGTTCGGCGCCTTCGAGTACTTGAAGGCCAGGATCGGGAAGGCGAGCTGGAACTCGGTGGGCTTGCCGACCGGGCCGATCGGCCAGACCGCGTGGTCCATGTCCTCGGCGAGCTTCGGGTTGTCCTTCTTGGCCGCCGCGTAGATCGAGATACCGTTGTTGGTCAGGTACAGGTCGCCGGCCAGGAAGGCCTTGTTGTTCGAGGAATCGTTCCACGACACCGTGCCGGGCACGAAGGTCTCGTACAGGGACTTGACGTATTCGAGCGCCTTGGCGGTCTCGGGCGAGTTGATGACGATCTTCTCGTTGGCGTCGACGAGGTTGCCGCCGTGCGACCAGAGTGCCCAGTGGCACCACGTGTTGCCGTCACCGGTGGCGTGGCCGAGGGCGAAGCCGGCGGGCGTGTTGTTCTTCTTCAGGCCGCGGCAGAGTTCGAGGAAGCCCGCCGTGTCGGTCGGGAACTTGTCGAACCCGGCCTTCTTCATCGCCGAGATGCGGTAGTTCGGATAGCCGCCGTTGAACGCGACGGGGATCGCGATCCACTTGCCCTTGACCTTGCCGTAGGCCTCGGCCGACGGGAACCAGGGGCCGTACTTCTTGCCGAGGGACTCGGCCACGTCCTCGAGCGGCAGGCACTTGTCCGGGAACAGCGCCGGGAACGAGAACAGACCCCAGACCATGTCGGGCCCTTGGCCCGTATTGGCGGCGACCGACGCCTTGGGCTGGATGTCGTCGAAGGACTCGTTGGTCACCGTGACCTTGACGCCCGTCGCCTTGGTGAAGGCGTCGACGAGCTTCATGAAGGCCTCGTCCTCGGCCGGCACGAAGCGCTTCCAGCGCAGGAGCGACAGGCTCGCCCCCGGCTCGGGCTTCCACTCCGCGTTCTGCGCCCAGGCCTTGGCGAAGCCGAGGAGGTCGCCGCCGGCGGCGAGGCCTGTCGCTGCGGCGCCCGCGAGGAGGGACCGGCGATCGAGAACGGACATCGTTACTTCTCCCTCGGTGATCGTGATCCTAGAGGCGCCGCGCGCCTCGAATCCGCGCCGGATCCGACGCGGGTCAGCTCGGCAGGCGACGGCCGGTCTCGGCGTCGAAGAAGTGCACGCGGTTCGGCCGCAGGGAGATCGTCTCGCCCGGCCGCTCGCGCACGCGCTCGCGCAACACGCAGGTGAGGTCCTGGCCCCCGGCCCGCACCGCCAGCATGGTCTCGGAGCCGGTCGGCTCCACGACAACGACCTCCGCGGCGATCCCCTCGGGCGCGAGGTCGAAATGTTCGGGGCGGACCCCCAGGATGAGCGGCCGACCGTCGGCCCCGGAGGGCGCGTCGGCGAGCGGGATCGACAGGCCGGTCTCGGTGGTGAAGGTCAGACGCCCGTTCGCCCGGACCTTGCCGGGCATGAAATTCATGGCCGGCGAGCCGATGAAGCCGGCGACGAACAGGTTGTCGGGCCGGTCGTAGAGCTCGAGGGGCGGCCCGATCTGCTCCACGACCCCGTCGTGCATCACCACGATCCGGTCGGCCATGGTCATGGCCTCGATCTGGTCGTGGGTGACGTAGATCGTCGTCGTCTTCAGGCGCTGGTGCAGCTCCTTGATCTCGGTGCGCATCGCCACGCGGAGCTTGGCGTCGAGGTTGGAGAGCGGCTCGTCGAACAGGAAGACCTGCGGGTCGCGCACGATCGCCCGGCCCATGGCGACGCGCTGGCGCTGGCCGCCCGAGAGCTGGCGCGGGTAGCGGTCCAGCAGGGGAGCCAGCCCGAGGATCTGGGCGGCCTTGTTGACCCGGAGATCGATCTCGGAGGCCGGCGCCTTCCGGATCCGCATCGAGAACGCCATGTTCTCGCGGACGGTGAGATGCGGATAGAGGGCGTAGTTCTGGAACACCATGGCGATGTCCCGCTCCTTGGGCGGCACATCGTTCACCACGCGCTCGCCGATGCGGATCTCGCCGCCGGAGATGTTCTCGAGCCCGGCGATCATCCGCAGGAGCGTTGATTTCCCGCAGCCCGACGGGCCGACCAGGATCACGAATTCACCGTCCCGGATATCCACCGACACGCCGTGCAGGACATTCGTCGATCCGAAAGCCTTGCGAACCTCGCGGATTCCCACCGAGGCCATGCTTCCTCCCGATCAAGGCCGCTCTGTCGGCGGCTCTAGGGCAGCAGTACAAATGAGGGTTCGCGGGAAAGCAACCCGGCCTCCTGGCAAAGCTGCAGATAATCTTGGATCTGTCAGGCGAGCCCGCCCGGCGCCCGTGACGAGCGCGGCCCGGTGAAACATCCGGCGGGATGACGGGCGCCGTGGAATGCTATGGGATCGCGCGCCGGCCGCGGTCCGGGAACCGGGCCCGCCACGCGCGGACATCGCAGGATCACACATCCAGGGGACATGAGCACATGTCGTTATCGGGCCTGACCGCGCGGGAGATCCTGCCCGCCGACGGATGCCGGGGCGCCCTCGTGGGCCGGGTGTGGCGGCCGGACGTGGCCGGTCCGAGCGTCGTGGCGATCCGCGCCGACGCGGACGGCGCGGCCCGAATCGTCGACGTCACCGCCGCCTTCCCCACCGTCAGCGACCTGTGCGAGGCCCGAGACCCCGCCGCCGCCCTGCGCGGCGCCCAGGGCGAGGATCTCGGCAGCCTCGACGCGGTGCTGGCCAACACGCCGGCGGACGCGCGCGACGCCACCAAGCCCTGGCTCCTGGCCCCGGTCGACCTCCAGGCCCTGAAGGCGGCGGGCGTGACCTTCGCCACCTCGATGCTGGAGCGGGTGATCGAGGAGCGCGCACGCGGCGATCTCGCCGCCGCGGCGGCGATCCGCGCCGAGGTCGAGCGCCTGGTCGGGCACGACCTGCGCCGGCTGAAGCCCGGTTCGCCCGAGGCTATGGCCCTCAAGGAGGTGCTGGTCGCCCAGGGCGCCTGGAGCCAGTACCTGGAGGTGGGCATCGGCCCGGACGCCGAGATCTTCACCAAGGCGCAGCCGCTCTCGGCCGTCGGCTGCGGCGCGGATGCGGGCCTGCACCCGGACTCGCACTGGAACAACCCCGAGCCCGAGGTGGCGCTCGCGATCGCCTCCGACCAGCGGATCGTCGGGGCGACGCTCGCCAACGACGTGAACCTGCGCGACTTCGAGGGCCGGTCGGCGCTGCTCCTCGGGAAGGCCAAGGACAACAACGCCTCCTGCGCCGTGGGGCCGTTCCTGCGCCTGTTCGACGACACGTTCGGCCTCGACGACGTCCGCCGCACGACCGTGACCCTCGAGGTGACCGGCACGGACGGCTTCCGGCTGGAGGGCACCTCGCCGCTCTCCGAGATCAGCCGCGACCCGGAGGAGCTGGCGGAGGCGCTGATGGGGCGGACGCACGACTACCCCGACGGCGCCCTCCTCCTCCTCGGAACGATGTTCGCGCCGATCCAAGACCGGCACGGGCCGGGCCTCGGCTTCACCCACGCCGACGGCGACCGCGTCGTCGTGGCGAGCCCGGAACTCGGCAGCCTCGTCAACTGCATGCGCCCCTGCGACGCCTGCGAGCCCTGGACCTTCGGCGCCCGCGCGCTGATGCGGAACCTCGCCGCGCGCGGGATTCTGTGACAGAGCGGCGACCGGACCGAGCCCCGAGATATGCCGATGACCGACACCGCCTTCCTCGACCGCCTCGCCGCGATCGTCGGACCGTCCGGTCTCGTCACCGGCGCGGAGCTGCGGGGGCGCTCGGCCAACTGGACGCGCCCGACCGAGCCCTGCGCCGCCCTCGCGCTGGTCCGCCCGCGCAGCACCGAGGAGACGAGTGCCGTCATGGCCGCCTGCCGCGCGGCGGGCGTCGCGGTGGTCCCGCGGGGCGGCGCCACCGGCCTCGTCGACGGCACGCTCTGCCAGCCCGACGAGATCACCCTCTCGACCGAGCGCATGACCGGCATCGAGCCGGTGGACCCGCTCGGCATGACGGTGGTGGTCGGCACCGGCGCGACGCTCGAGAGCGTGCAGGACGCCGCGTCCGCGGCGGGCCTGTTCTTCCCCCTCGATCTCGGGGCCCGCGGCTCGGCGACGATCGGCGGCGCGATCTCCACCAACGCCGGCGGCCTGCGGGTGCTGCGCTACGGCATGATGCGCGAGATGGTGCTCGGCCTGGAGGCGGTGCTCGCCGACGGCACGGTCGTGTCGTCGATGCGGCCGCTCATCAAGAACAATACCGGGCTCGACCTCAAGCAGCTCTTCCTCGGCACCGAGGGCACGATGGGCATCGTCACGCGGGCGGTCATCCGCCTGCGGCCTGAGCCCGCCGGCTACGCGACGGCGCTGATCGCGTGCCCCGGAGTCGACGACGGCGCGCGGGTGCTGCGGGCGGCGCAGAGCGCCTTCCAGGGGCGTGTCTCCTCGTTCGAGGGCCTGTGGCCGGACTTCTACCGGCTGATGACGGCACCCGGGCGCGCGACCCCACCGCTCGGTCCGGACTACCCGTTCTACGCGATCATCGAGGTCGAGTGCGTCCCCGAGGAATCGGACCGGTTCCTGGGCCTGCTGGAAGGGCTGATGGGGGACGGCACGATCCTCGACGCCGTGGTCGCCGCCTCGGAGGAGCAGCGCCGCGGCATGTGGCGGATCCGCGACCGCGTCGAGCACCTGAACGCCGACGGGATCGACCGGGCCTTCGACGTGAGCGTGCCGCTCGCGCGGATGGACGGCTATGTTCGCGGCGCGCTCGACCGCCTCGCGGCGATTCCGGGCTGCCGGGCGGTCGTCTACGGGCATATCGGCGACAACAATCTCCACTGGAACACCACCCGCCTCGACGCCGTCGGCAACGCGGCGATCGACGCGGCGATCTACGAGCCGCTGGCGGAGCTGAACGGCTCCGTCTCGGCGGAGCACGGGATCGGGCTCGAGAAGCGGGCCAAGCTGAAGCTGTCGCGCTCGCCCGAGGAGATCGCCGTCATGCGGCTCGTGAAGCGGGCGCTCGATCCGGACAATCGGCTGAATCCGGGCAAGATCTTCTGAGGGCTCCGCCGTGGCGATCCGCTTGGCGGTGCGCCTCACGCCGCGCGGGGGCCGCGACGCCGCGGAGGGCTGGGCTCGGGACGAGAAGGGGCAGCCCTACCTGAAGGTCCGCGTCGCCGCCCCACCGGTTGAGGGCGCGGCCAATGAGGCGCTCGTCGCGCTGATCGCCAAGGCGCTGAAGGTCAGCCGCGGCTCGGTCCGCATCGTGACCGGCGAGCAGAGCCGGCTGAAGATCCTGGAGATCGACGGCGCCGCGCAGGCGGATCTCGATCGCGTGTTCGGTTCGCCGTGAGCGGTCGCCTACGTCTTTGCGAGCGCAGCGAAGCAATCCAGTGTTGCGCGACATCGGAGGCCTGAGGCGCGCCTGGATTGCTTCGCTACGCTCGCAAGGACGGAAGAGCCTGAACGTCAGCCGCTATCGGATGACGCGTCGCACCTCCCGCGACGCATCATCAACCGACTGATCGATCAGAACCCGACCTTGTCGCCGCCCTTCAGCGCCAGCATCTCGCGCGCCTCGTCGGGCGAGGCGACCGCGAGGCCCAACCCCTCGATGATCGCGCGCACGCGCCGGACCTGCGCGGCGTTGGTCTCGGCGAGCTTGCCCGGACCGTCCCAGAGGCTGTCCTCGAGGCCGACGCGGACGTTGCCGCCCATCGCGGCCGCCATGGCGGCGATGTTCATCTGCTTGCGGCCCGCGCCGAGCACCGACCAGCGGTACTGATCGCCGAACAGACGGTCGGCGGTGCGCTTCATGTGCATCACGTCGTCCGGATGCGCGCCGATGCCGCCCTGCAGGCCGAAGACCGTCTGGATGAACAGCGGCGCCTGCACCAGCCCGCGGTCGAAGAAATATTTCAGGTTGTAGAGATGCGCGGTGTCGTAGCATTCGAACTCGAACTTCGTCCCGTTCGGGCCGCAGGTCGTCAGGATGTGCTCGATCTGACCGAAGGTGTTGCGGAAGATGATATCCTTGTTGCCGAGATAGTCCCGCTCCCACTGGTGCTTCAGGTCCTTGAAGCGGTCGAGCATGCCGAACAGGCCGAAGTTCATCGAGCCGAGGTTCAGCGAGGCGACCTCCGGCTGGAAGGTCGCCGCGGGGCGCACCCGCTCCTCGATGGACATGGTCGGCGCGCCGCCCGTGGTGATGTTCACCACGCAGTTCGAGCGCTGCTTGATCACCGGCAGGAACTTGGCGAAGGCCTCGGGGGTCTGGTCGGGCTGGCCGTTCTCCGGGTTGCGGGCGTGCAGGTGCACGATGGCGGCGCCGGCCTCGGCGGCACCGATGGCCGCGTCGGCGATCTCCTCGGGCGTCACGGGCAGGTGCGGCGACATGCTGGGCGTGTGGATCGCGCCCGTCACCGCGCAGGTGATGATGACTTTCCGCTGTGAGGCCATGCTCAGTCCTTCCGTGAAGCCTTGTGGGCGCGGAGCGCCGCCAGCCGCGCGTCGCGGCGGTTCATGCGTGCGGGCAGATCGGTCGGCGGCTGCCAGTTGGCCAGGATCGCCTCGGTGGCCGGCGCCTCGTAGACCGCGGGCGGCGCCGGGTCGGCGGCGAGGCTCTTGTAGAAGCCGGTGTAGCGGGCGCAGTAATCGGCGATGCCGCCGGGCGCGTTGAGCTCGATCGTCTCGAACGGACCCATGAAGCTCCAGCGCAGGCCGAGGCCGTCCGCCACGGTCTTGTCAAGGTCCTGCGGGGTCACGTAGCCCTCCGAGGCGAGGCGGAACGCCTCCGCCAACAGGGCGCCCTGGAGCCGGTTGAGGATGAAGCCCTCGATCTCCTTCAGCACGGTGATCGGGACCTGCCCGATCTGCTCGTAGACCTGACGGGCCCGCACCAGTGCCTCGGGCGCCGTCCACGGCGCGCCGGAGATCTCCACGAGCGGGATCAGGTGCGGCGGATTCACCGGATGGCCGACGAGGCACCGGGCCCGACCCGGCAGATCTTCGGTGAACAGGGAGCAGCGGATCGCCGAGGAGGACGAGGCGATGACGGCCTCCCGCGGCGCCGCGGCGTCGAGGTCCGCGAAGAGGCTCCGCTTGACCTCCAGCCGCTCCGGTCCGTTCTCCTGCACGAAGGCGACGCCGTCGAGGGCGGCCGCGAGGGTGCCGGCCGCGCGGATGCGCGCCGCGGCACCCGCGGGATCCGCGCAGAGGTCGTTCGCCGCCAGTGTCCGCAGCCCCTCGGCGCAGAGCGGGATCGCGGCCTCGGCGATGCCCGCCGCGGGGTCGAACAGGCGCACGTCCCAGCCGGAACGGGCGAAGATCATCGCCCAGGCCCGGCCGATCAGGCCGGCGCCGACGATCGCGACGCTCTCGGTCATAGCCACAGCACCTTCCGCCTCAACTCCTGATCCTCGCGCAGGAGACGCGACTCGCCCGTCCACTGCACGCTGCCGCGCTCCAGGGCGACGGTGCGGTCGGACAGCGCCAGGGCGAGGTCGAGGTGGTGGTCCACCAGGATGATCGCGATCTCCCGGCGGAGCCGGTCGAAGGCCTCGAACAGCTCCTCCGTCACCGCCGGCGACAGGCCCTCGAAGGGCTCGTCGAGGAGGAGGAGCCGCGTGTCCCCCGAGAGGGCGCGGGCCACCGCCACCATCTGCTGCTCGCCGCCGGACAGGCGGGCCGCGTCGACGCTCCAGCGCTCCTTCAGGCGCGGGAAGAACTCGAGGACCTTCTCTTCGTCCCAGTGGATGCCGGCGCCGGTGAGCCGCCGCAGCCGGCCGAGGCCGAGATTCTCCGCGACGGTCATGCCGGCGAACAGCGCCCGCCCCTGCGGGACGTAGCCGATTCCGAGCCGGGCGATCCGGTCGGGCGACAGGCCGGCGATGTCCTTGCCGGCGAGCACGATCCGGCCGGCGGCCGGCGGCGCGGTGCCGATCAGGGTCTTGAGCAGGGTCGACTTGCCGGCCCCGTTGCGTCCGAGGAGCGCCACGACCTCGCCCCGGCGCACCGCCAGGTTCACCCCGTTCAGGATGTGCGACTTGCCGTAGAAGGTGTCGACGCCCTCCATGGCGAGCAGCGTCTCGGCCTCGGCGGCGCTGGCGCGCGGCTTCGCGGCGATCGCCGCCGTGCCCGAGCCGAGATAGACCGCCTGCACCCGCTCGTCGTCCCGGGCGTCCGCGACCGAGCCGTCGACCAGCACCGCGCCGTCGGCCATCACGGTGACGCGGTCGGCGAGGCGGAAGACGCGGTCGATGTCGTGCTCGACGAGGAGCACCGGGATGTCGGCCGACAGCGCCTTGATCAGGTCGCCGACCCGCTCGCGCTCGGCCGCCGCGAGCCCGGCGAGGGGCTCGTCGAGGAGCAGCACGCGCGGCCGCGTGGCCAGGGCCAGCCCCATGTCGAGCAGCCGCTGGCCGCCGTAGGACAGGCTGCCGGCCTCGGCCCGCTCGATGCCGGACAGGCCGGTCCAGCGCAGCAGCTCGGCCGTGTCGTCGGCGATCTCGCGGACGGCCAGCGCGTCCCGCCAGGGGCTGAAATGCGCGGCGTGCCGGGCCTGCACCGCGAGGCGGACGTTCTCCTCCACGGAGAGGCCCGGGAACAGGTTGGTGATCTGGAACGAGCGCCCGATCCCGGCCCGGGTGATGGCGTGCGGCTCCAGGCCGGCGATCTCGCTTCCGTCGAGGCGGATGCTGCCGCCGCTCGGGCTGAACATCCCGGACAGCAGGTTGAAGGCGGTGGTCTTGCCGGCGCCGTTCGGTCCGATCAGGGCGTGGAGCGTCCGGTCGGCGACCGCGAAGGACACGCCGCGCACCGCCTTCACGGGCCCGAAGCTCTTCCGGATCTCGTCGGCGACCAGCACCGGGCCGTCGCCGCACCCCTCCGCGATGAAGCGGGCCGGGACGCGGCCCGAGGCGCCGGCGCGGCGGGCCGACATGGCCGCGCCCTCGGTCGGGACGCGCCGGAACGGCTTGAGCAGCCGCGCCGCGATGCCGACGAGCCCGTCCGGCGAGAACACGATGAAGGCGACGAACAGCAGGCCGAAATACAGCAGCCAGTCGGCGGTGTAGATCGACAGGAACTCGCGGAAGAGGATGTAGAACAGCGCGCCGAGCGCCGGCCCGAGGAACGAGCGCATCCCGCCGATCACCACCATGGCGAGCAGCTCGCCCGAGAAGGCGATGGAGATCGGGTCGGCCGAGGTGAAGCGGTGGCTGTAGGCCGCGAGCGCCCCCGCCAGCCCGGTGATCGTCGCCGAGATCACGAAGGCCGCGAGCTTGTAGCGGTTGGTGGCGTAGCCGAGGAAGCCGGCGCGCTGCTCGTTCTCGCGGATCGCCACCAGGACGGTGCCCATCGGCGAGCGCCGGAAGCGCCACAGGGCGATCAGGACCGCGAAGGCGATTCCGGACACCGCGGCGTAGTAGGCGCCGGGCTCCTGCAGCGCCGCCCATCGGTGCAGGTTTCCGATGCCGTTCTCGCCGCCGGTCAGGTCGGTCCAGCGGAACGCGATGGCGTAGAGCATCGCCGTGAAGGCGAGGGTCAGGAGCGAGAAGTAGACGCCCCGCCGCCGGAGGATCAGGCCGCCGGCGGCGAGGGCCGCGAGCCCGGTGATCGCCAGGGCGCCGAGGAGCGGCAGGGACATGTCGCCGGGGAAGAGGCGCGTCTGGAGGATCGCCACCGCGTAGGCGCCGATCCCGAACCACGCCCCGTGGCCGAACGAGGTGAGCCCGGTCCAGCCGACCAGGATGTTGAGGCCGAGCACCGCCAGGGCGAAGATCACTACGTCGGTGGCGGTGATCAGCGTCAGGCCGATCGCGTCGAGGGCGAAGGGCAGGACGATCAGGGCGGCGAGGGCCGCCCAGAGCTGGCGGCTCTCGCGCAGGATCAGGCCGCGCTGCGGCAGGGCGAGCGGCAGCGGCTCGGCGGTTCCGGACATGGGACGCTCTCCGCTCACTCGAACCGGGCGATGTGCTCGCCGAACAGGCCGCGCGGGCGCAGCAGCAGGACGAGCACCATGAGGGCGTAGACGGCGGCCTCGGTGGCCGGTGGGTAGGCGTAGGCGGTGAGGCCCCGGACCACGCCGACGATCAGCGCGGCGAGCACCACGCCCCAGAAGGAGCCCAGACCGCCGATCACCACGACCACGAAGGCGAAGGTCAGGATCTCGGCGCCCATGGCGGGCTGCACGCCCGTGACCGGCGCCATCATGGTCCCGGCCAGCGCCGCGAGCCCGACAGCGATCGTCACCACCGCGGTCATATAGGGCCGCAGCGAGATGCCGAGCGCCGCGACCATGTCGGGGTTCTGCACGCCGGCCCGGACCACCCGCCCGAAGCTGGTGCGGGTCAGGAGCAGCCACAGGCCGGCGACGCAGGCGAGGGCCACGACGAGGATCGAGAGCCGGTAGCGCGAGTAGATCAGGTCGCCGATGAAGACCTGCCCGCGCAGCCACAGCGGGATCCCGAACGGCACCGGCGCCGCCCCGAAGGCCATGCGCAGCGCCTGCTCCGCCACCATCGCGAGCCCGAAGGTGAGGAGCAGGCCCAGCGTCGGGTCGCCACGGTAAAAGCGCCGGAGCAGGAACCGCTCGATCAGGAGGCCGAGCGCCGCCACCGCGAGCGGCGAGGCGATGAGCGCGCCGCCGAAGCCGATGGTCGGCGTCAGCAGCACGGTCATGTAGGCGCCGATCGCGTAGAAGGCGCCGTGGGCGAGGTTCACGATCCCGCCGAGGCTGAAGATCAGCGACAAACCCAGCGCGATCAGCAGGTACTGCACGCCGATCAGCAGGCCGTTGAGCACCTGCTCCAGGATGAAGACGAGCTGCATGGACGCCTCACGCCGGGAAGGTGCAGGCGTTCTCGTCGCGGGTGGTGGCGAGCACTTCCAGGCTCTCGCCGGGACCGGGCAGCGGCCCGGTCGAGGTGAAGATGTCGTAGGGGTTCTTGACCTGATCCGCCGGCAGGGCGGTGATCGCGAACATCTCCTGCATCAGCTCGTGGTCCCAGGGGCGGAAATAGCCCTCGCGGACCTTGGCGATGTCGAACTTCGCCCCCGATTCCAGGTGCTCCACGACCTTGATCGACTCGGTCGATTTGAGCTCGTTCATCGATTGCGCGACGATCTTCATCGCCGTGTAGTCGCCCCAGCCCTGGTTCTCAGGCGGCTTCTTGTACTTGGCCTTGAAGGCGGCGACGAACTTCTTCGCCGAGGGCGAGTCGATCTGGTGGTGCCAGATCACCGGCCAGGTGCCGAGGAAGTTCCCCGGCCCGGCGCCCCAGGCGAGCGCCGTGTCGAAGCCGAAGCCGGCGACCGGGAACGGCAGGCCGAACTCGCTGTACTGTTTCAGGAAGTTGGTGATCTGCGCGCCCGCGAGGTTGCAGATCACGAGGTCCGGCTTGGCCTGACGGAGCTTGAGCAGGAACGGTGAGAAGTCGGTGAGCTCGGTCGGGATCAGATCCTCGCCGACGAGGGTGGCGTCGTTGGCGGCGAAGTACTTCTTGGCCTGCTTCAGGAGATCGTGGCCGAAGGCGTAGTCGGCGGTGAGCGCGTAGACCTTGCGCCCCTTGATCAGGCCCCGGTCGAGCAACGCCCGGCCGCAGGCCCGCACCATCATGGTGTTCTGCGATTCGACGTGGAACATGAAGCGCTTGCAGTCGGAGCCGCGCAGCGCGTCCGAGTTGGCGCCGGTGTTGATGAACAGGATCTTCTCGCGCTGCGCGACCTGGCTGATCGCCAGCGCGGAGGCCGAATTGATCTCGCCGACGAGGCACGCCACGCGGTCACGCTGGACCATGCGCTCGGCCTTGGCCGAGGCGGTCTGCGGGTTGACGCTGTCCTCCGCCAGGAGCTCGACCTTCCGGCCCGCGATGCCGCCGGCCGCGTTGATCTCCTCCACCGCGAGCTGGGCCGCCTGCACGGCGAACTCGCCGAGCGGCCCGAGGAAGCCGGTCCGCGGCGTGAGGTGACCGATCCGGATCACCTCGGACTGTCCCTGGGAGAGCGCCGGGCTCGCGAGGGCCGGCGCGAGGAGCGCCGCGCCGGCGGCGCGCAGGAGGCTGCGGCGAGAAAGGGAATCCCCGTACCGGTCCGTCATCGTTCCGCTCCCGTGCGTGTCCTCCAGCCGGGTTGTTGTGGCGGGCTCTGACGGCCCTCACCCGAACTGTGATCACAGATCACTAGCGCGATAGTGCCGGATCCGTCTAGTGTCGGCATATGAATTCCACTTTGGCGCTGGCCGACCTGCCCCAGCTCGCGCGGCGGACCCTGTCCGACACCGTCTACGAGGCCCTGTCGGATCTCCTCGCCTCGGGGCGGCTGGCGCCGGGCGACCGGCTGTCCCTCCGGCAGAGTGCGGCTGCGCTCGGCGTCTCGGTCATGCCGGTGCGCGAGGCGGTGAGCCGGCTCGCGGCGGACGGCGTGCTGGAGGTGGCGCCGAATCGCGTGATCCGGGTGCCGGTCATGGGCGCGGCCGCGTTCCGGGCCCTGGTCGAGACCCGCATCGCGGTCGAGGGGATCGCGGTGGCGCGGGCGGCCGAGCGGCGGACGGGGGCCGAGCTCGCGGCGATCCGGAGCGCCGAGGCGGCCTTCCGGGCCGAGGCCGAGGCGGCGGAGCCCGACAGGGCGCGCGCCGTCCAGCTCAACCGCGACCTGCATTTCGCCATCTACGGCGCCTGCGGGCTGGCACCCCTGCAGGAGATCATCGCGCGGCTCTGGCTGAAGGCGGGCCCGGTGATCAACCTGGATCTGCGCGCCCACCCGGAGCGCCTCCTCCAGGGCTTCGCTCTGCGCCGGCACGCCGAGGCCGTGGCGGCCATCGAGATCCGGGACGGCGCGGCGGCCGCGGCCGCGATCGCCGCCGACATCCGGGAAGCCGCGGAGTTCATCTTGACCCGCGGCGGATTGCGGGACGTTCAGGGAGAGGATTGATCATGGATCTGGGGATTGCCGGCCTGCGCGTCCTGGTGACGGCGGGCGCTGCCGGAATCGGTCGCGAGATCGTCGACGCCTTCCTGGACGAAGGCGCGCGCGTCTTCGCCTGCGATATCGACATAGAAGCCTTGGCCGCGCTGCCGGACACCGTCGGGCGCAGCCGGACCGACGTCGCCGACCGCGACGCGGTCGCCGCGATGATGGACCAGGCGGTCGAGTTCCTCGGCGGCCTCGACGTGCTCGTCAACAATGCCGGGATCGCCGGTCCGACCGGCCGGGTCGAGGAGATCGCCCCCGAGGAGTGGGATCGCTGCCTCACGGTCTGCCTGACCAGCCAGTTCAACTGCGCGCGGCTGGCGGTGCCGCACCTCCGCCAGAGCGCCAACGCCTCGATCGTCAATCTCTCCTCGGCCGCGGGCAAGTTCGGCTTCGCGCTGCGCAGCCCCTACGCTGCCGCCAAGTGGGGGGTGATCGGCTTCACCAAGTCCCTGGCGATCGAGCTCGGCGGCGCGGGGATCCGGGTGAACGCGATCCTGCCGGGCCTCGTCGCCGGGGATCGCCAGCGCCGGGTGCTCGAATCGAAGGCTCAGCAGCAGGGCACCAGCTTCGCCGACATGGAGGCGCGGGCGTTCTCGTTCGTGTCGGTGAAGGAGTACGTCACGGCGCGGCAGCTCGCCGACCAGATCCTGCTGCTCTGCTCGCCGCGTGGCCGGACGATCTCGGGGCAGGCCATTTCCATCGATGGTGACACCCGGATGCTGTCCTGAAATTAATCCAGCGCCGGAGATGCTGCGGCGGATCAATCCTCAGAGTATTGCAAGATCGAGCTCAGGGCGCCGCGACCGCGGCCGCGACGCCCGCCGCGGTAGCGGAAGACACGAGCCGGACCGCCAGCGCCGGCCCCAGGATGCGAGGAAGCGACCATGAGCGACAAACGCCGGATCACGCCCGCCGACCTGCGCTCGAAGGCCTGGTTCGACAATCCGCACAACCCGGGCATGACCGCCCTCTACCTGGAGCGCTACCTCAATTACGGGCTGACGCCGGAGGAGCTGCGGTCGGGCAAGCCCCTGATCGGCATCGCCCAGACGGGTTCCGACCTGTCGCCCTGCAACCGCCATCACGTCGAGCTCGCCAAGCGGGTGCGGGACGGCATCACGGCGGCCGGCGGCGTCGCCTTCGAGTTTCCCTGCCACCCGATCCAGGAGACCGGGAAGCGGCCGACCGCGTCGCTCGACCGGAACCTCGCCTACCTGTCGCTGGTCGAGGTGCTGTACGGCTACCCGCTCGACGGCGTCGTGCTGCTGACCGGCTGCGACAAGACCATGCCGGCCTGTCTGATGGCGGCGGCCACCGTCAACATCCCGGCGATCTCGCTGAACGTCGGACCGATGCTCAACGGTTACTTCCAGAAGGAGCTGACCGGGTCCGGCACGATCGTCTGGAAGACGCGCGAGCGGCACGCCGCCGGCGATATCGACTTCCAGCAGTTCATGGACATCGTCGGGTCGTCGGCACCGTCCACGGGCCATTGCAACACGATGGGCACGGCCTCGACGATGAACGCCCTCGCCGAGGCGCTCGGCCTCGCGCTGCCCGGCTCGGCGGCGATCCCGGCGCCCTACCGCGAGCGCGGCCAGGCGGCCTACGCCACCGGCCAGCGGATCGTCGAGATGGTCTGGGAGGACCTCAAGCCCTCCGACATCCTGACCCGCGAGTCCTTCGAGAACGCGATCGTGGCCAACGCCGCGATCGGCGGTTCGACCAACGCGCCGATCCACATCAACGCCATCGCCAAGCATATCGGCGTGCCGCTGAGCTGCGACGACTGGGAACGGGTCGGGTTCGAGATCCCGCTGCTCGTGGACATGCAGCCCGCCGGCCGCTGGCTCGGCGAGGAGTATTTCCGCGCGGGCGGCCTGCCGGCGGTCTTCGCCGAGCTGATCGAGGCCGGGAAGGTCCACGAGGGTGCCCTCACCTGCAACGGCCGGACCGTCGGCGAGAACTACCGCGGGCGGCACAGCTGGAACCGCGACGTGATCCGCGCCTACGGCGAGCCGCTGATGGAGCGCGCCGGCTTCCTCAATCTCAAGGGGAGCCTGTTCGATTCCGCGATCATGAAGACCTGCGTGATCTCGGAGGAATTCGCCGCCCGCTACCTGCGCAATCCGAACGATCCGATGGCCTTCGAGGGGCGGGTGATCGTGTTCGACGGGCCCGAGGACTACCACACGCGGATCGACGACCCGGCGCTCGACATCGACGAGAACACGATCCTGATCATGCGCGGGGCCGGTCCGATCGGCTATCCCGGCGCCGCCGAGGTGGTGAATATGCAGCCGCCCGGCGCCCTGATCCGGCGCGGCGTCACCTCGCTGCCCTGCATCGGCGACGGCCGGCAATCCGGCACCTCCGGCACGCCCGCCATCCTGAACGCGTCTCCCGAGGCGGCCGCGGGCGGCGGGCTGGCCCTGTTGCAGAGCGGCGACCGTATCCGGATCGACCTCAACCGCCGGAGCGCCGACATCCTGCTCCCGGCCGAGGAGATCGCGCGCCGGCGCGCGGATCTGGCGGCGCGCGGCGGATATCCCTACCCGGCGACGCAGACGCCCTGGCAGGAGATCTACCGCGATCAGGTCGACCAGCTCGATCAAGGCATGGTGCTGAAGGGCGCGGTGAAGTTCCAGAAGGTCGCGCAGGCCTCCGGGGTGCCGCGAGACAACCACTGAGGCCGTTACCAGAACCCGCCCGACGGGCGGACGCGGGGCTGCGACGGGCCGCGCGCCGGGCGAGGTTCGCGGCAGCCCGCGAGGCCCGGCGCAGTACAGGACTCCGGCCGCCCGCTGCCAGCGTGACACCGCGGCCGATTTGCGCCGCAGTGAATTTTGAATACATTTCCCCGCGGGTGGGCGCGTCCCATCTCGGGAGGGATCGATCGTGACGGAAGCGAGGGCGGATGCCCCGGCGCCGCGTGCAGCGGCGCGCCTCGAGGCCGGTTTGCCGCGCCGGCTGGCGGAGCAGCTCCAGGGTGAGGCGCGCTTCGACGCCTTCACGCGCGGACGCTACAGCACCGACGCGTCGATCTACCAGATCATGCCCGCCGGCGTGGTGCTGCCGCGCTCCGCCGCCGACATCGCCGCCACCCTGCGCATCGCGGCCGAGCACGGGGCCCCGGTGATCCTGCGGGGCGGCGGCACCTCGCAGAACGGCCAGCCGATCGGGTCCGGCCTCGTGGTCGACTGCTCGCGGTACTTCAACGGCGTCCTGGCCTACGACGCGGAGGCCGGCACGATCACGGTCGAGCCCGGCATGGTGCTGGAGCGCCTGAACACCCGGGTGAAGGCCGACGGCTGGTTCTTCCCGGTCGAGCCCTCGACGGCGACCCGCTGCACCATCGGCGGCATGGCGGGCAACAATTCCTGCGGAGCCCGCTCCCTGCGCTACGGCAAGATGAGCGACAACGTCCTCGCGATCGAGGCGCTGCTCCACGACGGCGAGGCCTTCGGCTTCGGCCTGACCGGAAACGCGCATCCGGGCGTGAACGGTTCGGATCGGGCCGCGGCGCTCGCCGCACGGATGCGCGGCCTCGCCGAGGACCACCGCGCCGAGATCGCGGCGCGCTACCCGAAGGTTCAGCGCCGCGTCGGCGGCTACAACCTCGATTCGCTGATCGAGGCCCAGCCGAACCTCGCGCACCTGCTCGTCGGGTCCGAGGGCACGCTGGCCGCGACCACCGCGGTGACGCTGAAGCTCTCGCGCCTGCCGACGCACCGGGTGATGGGCGTGTGCCACTTTCCGTCCTTCCGGGCGGCCATGGAGACGACGCGGCACATCGTCGGCCTGGACCCGGTGGCGGTCGAACTCGTCGACAACAACGTCCTCGTGCTCGGCGCCGATATCCCGCTGTTCCGCACGACGCTCGCCGACATCACCAAGGGCAAGCCGAACTGCCTTCTGCTGACGGAGTTCGCCGGGGACGACCTCGCGTCGCTCCGGCGCGACCTGAAGCGCCTCGACACCTGCATGGCCGATCACGGCTTCCCGGACGCCGTCGTGGAGGTCGTCGAGCCCGCGCGCCAGAAATCCGTCTGGGAGGTGCGCGAGGCCTGCCTCAACATCATGATGTCGATGAAGGGCGACGCGAAGCCGGTCTCCTTCATCGAGGATTGCGCCGTCCCGCTGGAGCACCTCGCCGACTACACCGACGCGGTGACGGAGGTCTTCACCAAGAACGGCACCCGCGGCACGTGGTACGCCCACGCGTCTGTCGGCTGCCTGCATGTCCGCCCGATCCTCGACATGAAGGAGGCCGGCGACGTCCGGCGGATGCGGGCGATCGCGGAGGAGACCTCCGAGCTGGTGCGCCGCTACAAGGGCTCGTACTCCGGCGAGCACGGCGACGGCCTCTCGCGCTCGGAATTCGTCGAGCCGCTGTTCGGCGCGACGCTCACCCGCGCCTTCGAGACCGTGAAGGACGCGTTCGACCCGGACAACCGGCTCAACCCCGGCAAGATCGTGCGGGCGCCGAAATTCGACGATCGCAGCCTGTTCCGCTTCAAGCCGGACTACGCCGTGTCGGCGCCGATGAAGACCGCCCTCGACTGGTCGGACTGGGGCGGCTTCGGCTCCGCCGTCGAGATGTGCAACAACAACGGCACCTGCCGGAAGCTCGTCGGCGGCGCCATGTGCCCCTCCTTCCGGGCAACCCGGGAGGAGCAGCACCTGACCCGGGGCCGGGCCAATTCCCTGCGGCTCGCCATCTCGGGCCAGCTCGGCAAGGACGCCTTCACCAGCCCGGAGATGAAGCGAACCCTCGATCTCTGCGTCTCCTGCAAGGCCTGCCGCCGCGAGTGCCCGACCGGCGTCGACATGGCCAAGATGAAGATCGAGTTCCTGCACCATTACCACGCCCGCCACGGGCTGCCCCTGCGGGAGCGCCTGATCGCGACGATGCCGCTCTACGCCGGGGCCGCCGCGCGGCTGGCGCCGCTCCTCAACCTGCGGGACCGGTACCCGGCCCTCGCCGCCCTCTCGGAGCGCGTCGCCGGCCTCTCGGCCAAGCGCTCGCTGCCGCGCTGGCGCCGGCCCTGGAGCGAGCAGGGCGAGCCCGCCCACGCGCAGGACGTCGCGGGCGATTTCCGCGACGTGATCCTGTTCGGCGACACCTTCAACCGGGCCTTCGAGCGGGAGAATCTCGAGGCGGCCGAGCGGGTGCTTAAGGCGGCCGGCTACCGGCTGCACCGGGTCTACCCGTCGCGCGGGCGGCGCCCCCTCTGCTGCGGCCGGACCTGGCTCTCCGCCGGCCAGACCGACCGGGCGCGCCAGGAGGCGCGCCGCACCCTCGACGCGCTTCTGCCGTTCCTGCGCGCGGGGGCAAGGGTCGTCGGCCTGGAGCCGTCCTGCCTGCTCACCTTCCGGGACGAGTTCGCGGCGCTCCTGCCCGGCGAAGAGGCCGCGCTGCTGGCCAAGCAGTCGTTCCTGTTCGAGGAGCTTCTGGCCGCCGACCTGACGGCCGGACGCATCGCGCTGCCGTTCGCCGATCAGGGCGGCCGGGTCGCGCACCTGCACGGCCACTGCCATCAGAAATCCTTCGGCGTCATGGGCTCAGTCGAGACGGTGCTCCGGTCGGTGCCGGGGCTCGACCTGCGGGTGATCGAATCGAGCTGCTGCGGGATGGCGGGCGCCTTCGGCTACAGACCGGAATCCATCGAGACGTCCTTCGCCATGGCCGAGCTGTCGCTGTTCCCGGCCCTGCGCGCCGCCGGGCCCGACGACCTCGTGGTGGCCGACGGGACGAGCTGCCGTCACCAGATCCACGACGGGCTGGGTCTCCAGGCGGAACATGTGGCCCGCGTGCTGGATCGGGCCCTCGTGCCTCGACACTCCATTGCCGGGCACCTACACATAGACCACAGGTCGCACTGACCTGACGTGTGTCGGGGGACCATGAACAAAATCGAGCCCGGGATCGGCATCAGCCGCCGCTACCTCCACGACGAGGTCGCCGAGCGCATGCGCGAACTGATCCGGTCCGGCGAGATGGAGCCGAAGGCGCGGATCAACGAGAGCGAGCTGACCGAGCGCTTCGGGATCTCGCGGACGCCGCTCCGCGAGGCGATCAAGATCCTTGCGACGGAGGGGTTGCTCGAACTGCTCCCGAATCGCGGGGCGCGCGTCGCCAGCATCTCGGACGGCGAACTCGAGGAGATGATGGAGGTGATCGCGGGCCTCGAGGCGACGGCCGGCGATCTCGCCTGCCGCACGATCACCGACGCCGACATCGACGCCCTGGTGGTCGACCACGACGCGATGGTCGAGGCCTGGAAGTCGGGCGACGAGGCCGGTTACTTCAGCCACAACCGACGCATCCACGAGGGGATCATGGCGGCGAGCCGCAACACGATCCTCGCCAACATCTACGAGAGCCTGTCCGGCCGAATCCAGCGCTCGCGCTACTCCGCCCACCAGACCCCCGAGCAGTGGGCCCGCGCCGTCTCCGAGCACGAGCGCATGATCGCGCTGCTGCGCGCCCGGGACGGCGCGGCGCTGGCCGTCCTGATGCGCGAGCACATCCGCGGGAAGAAGTCGGTGATCGCCGCCAATTACGGTGCGGCCGAGACTGCCTGAGCCGCAGCCGCGATAGACCGCGCCCGCGATCAGCCGGGCGTCCCGGTCATCTCGAACCAGAACGACGCGCCGGGCGTGCGGGAATCGTTCGCGTAGAGAAACGGGATGTCGGGGCCGGTGCCGCGGGCGGCGAAGACCGTCTTGACCCTGGCGCTCATCGCCGGGTCCTGGCAGATATACATCACCGGCACGGTCACCCGGAACGGCGGCGCGCCGCACAGCAGCATCGCCGCCAGCAGGTACTGCTCGTTGTACAATCGGCAGTTCCACGCGGACGGGTAGTCGTCCGGGATGAAGATGTCGTGGATCTGCACGATCACGCCCGGCGCGAGGCGCGGCATCACCTCGAAGAAGAACACCGTCACATCCGAATTCGCGAAGGAGCGGTGCGAACCGTCGAAGAAGAGGATGTCGCCCGCCTTCAGTTCCTCGAAGATCTTCAGATCACAGGATTCCAGCGGGCTGCGCACGGTCCAGTCGCAGAGCGCGTCGATCTCGCGGCGGGGCATCGGATCGATTGAGGTGATCCGCGTCGGAAGGTTCAGGGTGTCGATCGCGTGCCGCGCGAAGCAGGTCGAGCAGCCCGAGCCGATCTCGAAGAACCGAGACGGGCGCTTCCAGGCCAGCATCGTCATCAGCGCGGCGCCGTCGAGGGCGGTGAACCACGTGTTGTTCCAGTGGGGCGTCGCCGCACCGGTCACGGGCGCGTCGTGCGGGACGCTGTGCAGCAGGTCCGCCCGCGCCTCTAGTTCCGTGAGGAAGCTGTCGTAGGCCGCGTGCGACCGGGCGAGCACCGCCTTGAGCTGGCCGTGCGGCGCCCGGCCCGGCGACCAGCGCGCGGACGGCACGACGGGGTAGTAATCGTGGACCGTGTGGCTCCAGCGAAAAACTTCCCGGCTGGCCCGGAAGATATCCACCCCCGCGCGACGGCCCGCGCTCCTGACGACGTCCTTCAGCATGATCGATCCCCGGCTCCGGATCGACAATGCCGGGACTGCAACTTATGGTCGAGTCGGGCGGAACACCTACGCAGTCCGACCTGCCGGCAGGGTTAGGACGCGATGAAGGGACGATCCCGGGCCGGGCCCGGATTCGGACAGACCGCCGACGCAATTATCGCGGGCGACGCGCCCCCCGCCGCTCAGGCGGCGCTCGGTGCCCGCAGTCCGGCCACCAGATCGGTGAAGCGGTCGCCCTGGACGATCACGTGGCCCCGGAGGGCCTCCGCGGCGCCGGCCTCGTCGCCCGCGATGATCGCGGCGACGATCGCCTCGTGCTCGGCCAGCGATTGCGGCAGGCGCTGGCGCACGCGCAGCTGCAGCCGGCGATACGGGGCCAAGCGGCGATGGAGCGACAGCGCCTGCTCCGCCAGGAAGGCGTTCCGGCTCGCCCGGTACACGACGGTGTGGAACACGTAGTTCTCGGCGTAGTAGGCCTCGGTGTCCTCGGTGGCCAGGGCGGCGCGGCAGCCCTCCAGCGCGGCGCGCAGCGCGGCGGCGTCCTCGGGGACGAGGCGGCGCGCCGCGAGACGGCCGCAGGCCGCCTCGATCTCCGCCATCGTCTCGAACATGGCGAGCAGCAGGTGCGGCTCGGGCGCGCTGACGATCGCTCCCCGCCGGGGCTTCGTCTGCACCAGCCCGGTGACGGCGAGCTGCAGCAGCGCCTCCCGGATGGGCGTGCGCGAGACCCCGAAGCGGGCCGCGAGCTGGTTCTCGTCGAGTCGCGATCCCAAGGCGAGCTCGCCGGAGACGATCTCATCCTCGATTCGCTGCCGCAGCCGCTGCGCGTGGCTCATGCCGCCGTTCCCTCCCCCGATGAACGGGTCGCGCGCCGTCCCGCCCTTGAGGCCGGCGGATGTTCGGCACGCGCGGACATTATGCTGGAGCATTGACAAAATATACAAGGCGGTTTTCCATGCATACAACGAGGCGCCGCACTATTGCAGCGCACAAAATTACGCCGCGTTGTTTGCGGTGCGGGAGAGCTCCATGACGCCAACTCGTCGATCGCTGATCGCGGCCACGCTCGCGGCACCGGCCATCCTGCGGTTCGGCCTGAACAGCGCGCAGGCGGCCACGACGCTGAAGCTGTCCCACCAGTTCCCCGGCGGCACGATCGACGAGGGCGATTTCCGCGACCGCATGTGCCGGAAGTTCGCCAAGATGGTCGGCGAGCGCTCGAAGGGCGCCCTGGACGTCCAGGTCTACCCGGGCTCCTCGCTGATGAAGACGAACGCCCAGTTCGGCGCCATGCGCAAGGGCGCACTCGACATGTCGCTCTACCCGAGCCCCTACGCGGGCGGCGAGATTCCGGAACTCAATATCGGCCTGATGCCCGCCCTCGTGACGTCCTACGCGCAGGCCGTGGCGTGGAAGGCGGCCCCGGTCGGCCGCAAGCTCACCGAGATCCTGGACGCGAAGGGCATCATCCTGGTCTCCTGGGTCTGGCAGGCCGGCGGCGTCGCGAGCCGGGAGCGCGCCCTCGTGGCGCCGGCCGACGCCAAGGGGATGAAGGTTCGCGGCGGCTCGCGCGAGATGGACATGATGATGAAGGAGGCCGGCGCGGCCACCCTCTCGATCCCGTCGAACGAGTCCTACGCGGCGATGCAGACCGGCGCCTGCGACGCGGTGATCACCTCATCCACCAGCCTGATCTCCTTCCGCCTGGAGGAGCTGTCCAAGGCGCTGACCTCGGGGCGCGAGCGCTCCTACTGGTTCATGCTCGAGCCGATCATGATGTCCAAGATCGTGTTCTCGGGCCTGCCGAAGGAGCAGCAGGACCTGATCATGGCGGTCGGCACGGAGCTCGAGGCCTTCGGCCAGGCCGGCGCGAAGGAGGACGACACCCGCGTCGAGGAGATCTTCGCCAAGGCCGGCGCCAAGGTCGTCCAGGTTGACGAGAAGTCACTCGGCCAGTGGCGTGATCTCGCCCGCAGCACGGCCTGGAAGGACTACGCCGCCAAGAACGCGAACTGCGCGGAACTGCTGAAGCTCGCGGAGCAGGTCGCGTGAGCCACGGCTTCGACGCGGCCACGGCCGCTCCGGAGGCGCGCGGGGCCGAGGAACCGCGCCTTCCGGGCCTCCTCGGCACCTTCGATCGGGGCATGCGCCTCCTGAACAAGGTGATCCTGGCAGTCGGCGGCCTCTGCCTGGTGGCAGCCTGCCTCGTCCTGACCCACAGCGTCGTCGTCCGCTACCTCCTGAAGGAGCCGACGGAGTGGCAGGACGAGATGGCGGTGTTCCTCATCATCGGGGCCACCTTCCTGTCGGCGGCCGGCGTGCAGGCCAAGCGCGGGCACGTCGCGATCGAGGCCCTGACCGGCCTCCTCCCGCCCGCCGCCAACCGAATCCGGCTCCTGCTGGCCGACGTCGTCAGCCTCGCCTTCTGCCTGTTCTTCGCCTGGAAGAGCTGGTCCCTCGATCACGAGGCGTGGGTCGACGGGCAGGTCTCGCAATCGACCTGGGGGCCGCCCCTCTGGATCCCCTACACGCTGATGGCGGTCGGCATGAGCCTGCTGTGCGTCCAGTTCGTCCTCCAGATCGCGGAGGCCCTCGCCTACGGGCCCCGGGCTGCAGGCTGGGCACAGCCCAAGATCGGGCTCGGGGCCGATGTGAATCGCGACATGCACGGGGCGGCCGAGGTCGCGCCCCGGGGACCGGACCCGATGGGTCAGACCGTTTCCGCGAAGGTTGAACGATGAGCACGGCCGCGATCGGCTTCCTGTACGCGGGCGCGACCCTCGGGGCGATGCTCTCGGGCATCCCCATCGCCTTCGCGCTGGGCTTCGTGGCGCTCGCCTTCATGGTGGCGTTCATGCCCGGCGCCTCCCTCGATACGGTGGCGCAGAACGTCTACGAGGAGATGGCCTCCATCACCCTGCTGTCGATCCCGCTCTTCATCCTGAAGGGCGCGGCCATCGGGCGGTCCAAGGCCGGCCAGGATCTCTACACGGCCATGCACGCCTGGATGCACCGCATCCCGGGCGGCCTGGGCATCGCCAACGTCTTCGCCTGCGCGCTGTTCGCCGCCATGGCGGGCTCCAGCCCGGCCACCTGCTCGGCGATCGGCTCGGCCGGCATCCCGGAGATGCGCAAGCGCGGCTACTCGCCGGGCTTCGCGGCCGGGATCATCGCGGCGGGTGGCACGCTCGGCATCCTGCTGCCGCCATCGATCACCATGATCCTGTATGCGGTGGCGGCCGAGCAGTCGCTCGGGCGGCTGTTCCTCGCGGGCATCGGGCCGGGGCTCCTGCTCGTGGGCCTGTTCGCCGCGTGGTCGATGGTGCGGTTCCGCTCTGAATACGCCGCCGCGAAGGTGGCCCTGGAGCGCGGCGGGCCGGCCTCGCCGATCCTGGCGGACGAGCAGTACAGCATGGCGCAGCGCTTCTCGACGCTGCCGCGGGTCCTGCCCTTCGTGGTCCTGCTCACCGGCGTGATGGTGGCGCTGTACGGCGGCTACGCCACACCGTCCGAGACCGCGGGCCTCGGCGGGCTGATGGCCCTGGCGCTGATCGCCGCGATCTACGGCGTCTGGCGCTTCCGCGACGTCACGCCGATCCTGACGGCGACGCTGCGGGAATCGACCATGCTGATGCTGATCATCGGCATGTCGCTGCTCTACGCCTACGTGATGAGCTACCTGCACATCTCGCAGTCGGCCGCCGCCGCGATCGTCGCGATGCAGCTCTCGCCGTGGGTGCTGCTGGTGACCATCCTGGCGCTGGTGATCGCGCTCGGCTTCTTCCTGCCGCCGGTCTCGATCATCCTGATGACGGCGCCGATCATCCTGCCGCCGCTCAAGGCCGCCGGCTTCGACCTCGTCTGGTTCGGCGTCGTGATGACGATCACCATGGAGATGGGCCTGATCCACCCGCCGGTGGGCCTCAACATCTTCGTCATCAAGAACATCGCCCCGGACATCCCGCTCTCGGACATCATCTGGGGCACCCTGCCCTTCGTGATCCTGATGGCGGTGGCGATCCTGATCCTGTGCCTCGTGCCGGGCATCGCGATGTGGCTGCCGGACCTGCTGCTGACGACGACGCGGTAGCTCGATCCACCCGGCCCGTGCGAGGCAAGCCCCTCTCCGCCCGGAGAGGGGCCTGTCGCGCGTGGGGAGGCGGTCGCGCGAGCGCCGCGTCCCGCGCAGCGGCGGCCCGCGTCGGCGCGCTGGCCGGCGCGACCGGAGCCGCCTATGGCAGCGCGCGCCGCCCCGCCCCGATCCCGAGCTTCGGACCGAACCATGAGCCTCGCCTCCGTGCGCGCCTTCTTCGCCGAGAAGGCGCCCGACATCGCGGTCATCGTGCTGGAGACCAGCACCGCGACCGTTGCCGAGGCGGCGGAGGGCCACGGCGTCGCCCCGGCCCAGATCGCCAAGACGCTCTCGATCCGGGTCGGCGATCAGGTCGCCCTGGTGGTGACGCGCGGCGACGCGCGGCTCGACAACCGGAAGGCCAAGGCTGCCTTCGGCGGCAAGGTGCGGATGCTCGACCTCGGCGAGGTCGAGGCGCTCACCGGCCATCCGGTGGGCGGCGTCTGCCCCTTCGGCCTGTCGACGCCGCTGCCGGTCTACTGCGACGTCTCGCTGCGGGCGTTCGACGAGGTGGTGCCGGCGGCCGGCAGCACCCACAGCTCGGTGCGGATCGCGCCGGCGCGGATGGCCGAGCTGACCGGCGCCGACTGGATCGATGTCTGCGCGCTGCCGGGCTGAGCGGCGCGGTCAGCGCCGTTCCCGCTCCGCACGAGGCGCGGATCCCCTCTCCCGCGCGGGAGAGGGACAGGGTGAGGGATCAGGTCTCTCCGGACGAGGCGCGCGCCGTCGACGGAGGATCGCGCGCTTGATCCTGAACGTTCTCGTCCCTCACCCCAACCCTCTCCAGCCCGGGGAAGGGGGCATGGCGCCTCTGTCTCGACACCGAAGACGCCTTCTCTCCGGACCGTCGCAACACCCTCCGACGCGGCCCTAGCGTCCGGTCCAGTTGGGCGGGCGCTTGCCGAGGAAGGCCTCCATGCCCTCGCGGAAATCCTGGCTCATGTAGCACATGAGGATCAGGTCATCGCCGGGATGCGGCGCGCCCTCGGCGCCGGCCTCCTCCTCGGCGAGCCGCCGCAGCCCCTCCTTGGTCGCCTGCATGGTAAGCGGCGCGTGGTTGGCCAAGAGCTGGGCCAGCGTATCGACCCGCTCCGTGAGCGCGATCCGATCGTCGACCACCTCGCCCACGAGGCCGATGGCGAGCGCCTCCTCGGCTCCGACGAGGCGGGCGGTGAAGATGATGTCCTTGACCCGCGCCGGGCCGATCAGGCCGGAGAGCCGCTTGAGGTTGCCCTGGCTCAGGCAGTTGCCGAGGGTGCGGGCGATCGGGAAGCCGAAGCGGGCGTCGCGCGTGGCGATGCGCAGGTCGCAGGCCGCCGCGATGGCCGCGCCGCCGCCCGTGCAGGCGCCGGCGATCGCCGCGATGGTCGGCACCCGCAGCCGCTCCAGGGAGCCCAGCACCCTGTCCATGAAGCGCTCGTAGCCCAGCGCGTCCTCGGCGGTGCTGAAGTCGCGGAACTGGGCGATGTCGGTCCCGGCCGCGAAGGCCTTGTCGCCCGCGCCGGTGATGATCAGCGCCTTGACCGCGGGGTTCCCGGCGATCGCCTCGCAGCAGGTGATCAGGCCCTGATACATCGCGAAGGTCAGCGCGTTGCGCGCCTGCGGACGGTTCAGGACGATGCGGGCGATGCCGGCCTCGTCGGTGGTGAACAGCAACTCGTCGGTCGCGGGCTTGGCGGTCATGCGCGGGTCTCCGGGTGGCGGCGTCAGGCCGCGGTCTCGCGGACCACGCCCCGCGCGATCAGCGCGTCGATCTCGGCCGGCGCGTAGCCGGCCTCGGCCAGGATCGCGCGGGAATGCTCGCCGAGCAACGGGGCCGGCCCGTGCACGCGTCCCGGTGTCTCGGAGAACTTCACCGGCAGGCCGAGCGTCTTCATGCGGCCGACCCGCGGGTGATCGACCTCGACCACCATCTCGCGGGCGAGGGTCTGCGGGTCCCGGTGCATCGCGTTCACGTCGAGGACCGGGCCGGCCGGGACGCCGCCGGCCTCGAGCCTCGCGAGCCACTCGGCCGAGCTGTGGGCCCGGAAGATCGGCGCGAGGGTCGCGGCGAGCGCGTGCCGATTGGCCATCCGGTCGCGGTTGAGCGCGAAGCGCGGATCCTCGGCGAGGTCGTCGGCGCCGATGGCCTTGAGCAGGCGCAGCCAGTTGGTCTGGTTGGCCGCGCCGATTGTGATCCAGCCGTCGGCGGTCTCGAAGGCCTCGTAGGGCGCGTTCAGCGGGTGGGCCGAGCCCATGGGGCCGGGCGCGATCCCGGTCGCCATGGCGATGGCCGACTGCCAGTAGGTGTGGGTGATGCCGGCCTCGAACAGCGACGTGTCGACCGCCTGGCCCCGGCCCGTGCGGAGCCGGTTCGCGTAGGCGGCGAGGATGCCCATGGCGGCCAGGATGCCCGCGGTGATGTCGGTGACCGGCGGCCCGCACTTCATCGGCGGCCGCCCGGGCCCCTCCCCGGTCACCGACATGAGGCCGCTCATGCCCTGCGCCACGAGGTCGAACCCGGCCCGGTCGGCGTAGGGACCGGTGCGGCCGAAGCCGGAGAGCGAGCAGTAGACCAGCTCCGGGAACTCGACCTTGAGGGTCTCGTACCCGATCCCGAGGCGCTCCATCGTGCCGCCGCGGTAGTTCTCGATCAGGGCGTCCGCGCCCTTGAGCAGGCGCCGCAGGACCGCGACGCCGTCCGGATCCTTCAGGTCGAGGCTGAGTCCGCGCTTGCCGCGGTTCATCATCATGTAGGCCGCGCTCTCGCCCTCGAGGGCGGGCGGGACGGTGCGACGGGTGTCGTCGCCCTCCCTCTTCTCGACCTTGATCACCTCCGCACCCATGTCGGCGAGCATCAGCCCGCAGACCGGCCCGGCCATGATGTGGGCGAGCTCGATCACCCGCATCCCGGCGAGGGGACCCGACCGCTTCATCGTCTCCGCCATCGCGCGCTACTCCCCGGCCGGGACGGTGGCCGCGGGGCCGACCGACGGCGTGACGGGATCCACGAATTCCCGCTCAGGGTGCATCGTGAAGGCCAGCGCGGCGCCGAGCAGGCACAGGCCGATCGAGCCGACGAAGGGCAGCGTCCAGCTCCCGGTCACGTCAACGATGACGCCGAAGACGATCGGCGAGACGATCGCCGCCACGGCGGAGCCGGTGTTCATCAGGCCGCTGGCGGTGCCGGCGTATTTCGGCGCGATGTCCATCGGCACCGACCAGATCGGTCCGATCACCAGTTCCGCGAAGAAGAAGCCGGAGGACAGCAGCAGCGCCACGAGGGTCAGGTCCCGGGTCATGAACACGCCCGCGAGGCTCGCGGCCGCCCCGAGGAAGCCGATCACGATCACCGACAGGCGCGCGAGCTTCACCTTGCCGGTACGGTGCAGGATCGAGTCGCTGAGCATGCCGCCGACCGTGTCGCCGACGACGCCGGCGAAGAACACGCCCGAGGCGAACAGGGCCGAGTTCTTCAGGTCGAGGCTGTAGTTCTCCTTGAAGAAGCTCGGCAGCCAGCCGAGGAACAGCCACAGCGTCCAGCCGTAGCAGAAATACGTGACGGTGACCGGCAGCATCCGGCGCGTCAGGGCACCCCACGGGACGCTCTGCTTCGCGCCGACCTGACGGGGCGGCGGCAGCGTCGCGAGCTCGGCCTCGGTGATCGCCGGATGCTCGGACGGGTCGTCGCGGAAGTACAGCCACCAGATCGCGACCCAGACGAAGCTCACCGCGCCGAGGATGACGAAGCTCGTCCGCCAGCCGAAATGGTAGATCAGGAAGGCCACGATCGGCGGCGCCACCGCGTTCCCGAGCCGCGCGAAGGCGTGGGTGATGCCCTGCGCGAAGCCGCGCCGGCCGGGCGCCGTCCAGTTCTGCATGGCGCGGGTGGCGGTCGGGAAGGTCGCGCCTTCGCCGAAGCCGAGCAGGACGCGCGCCAGGAACAGGCTGACGAGGCCGCCGACCATGCCGGTCAGGATGGTCGCCGAGGCCCAGATCACCCCGCAGGCCAGCAGCGTGCGGCGGGCGCCGAACTTGTCGCCGACCGAGCCGCCGATCACCTGGAAGATCGCGTAGGGGTACGCGAAGGCCGACAGGATCAGACCGAAATCGGTCTTCGACATGCCGAAATCGCGCATGATCTCCGCACCGGCCGTGGCGATGTTCACCCGGTCCAGGTACGTGATGAAGTACATCAGACAGAGCAGGCCGAGCACGCCGTTCGTGGCGCTGAAGCGCTTCGACATCGACCGTTCCTCCCATGGGGGCGCCGCCTCGCGCGGTCGCCGGGCGCCTCGGCTCAGGGGCCGGACGCTCTTTCGTAATGCATTATTCAAACGCGTCGCGCGGCGGAAGGCAACCGCCGACGTGCATCCGGCACGTGAATTCATTCCACGAGGTGCAACTGAAAACGGGGGCCGCCCGGGCCCCCGTCTCGTGTCGGTCGTCGCCGGGAGGCGCCGCGGCGCCGGTCAGGCCGTCGCGGGCCGGAGCTGACCCTGCTCGGCCTCGGTCGGGGTGCCGATCGCCTTGCCGAGCGCCTTGCCGCGCGGCCCGACCCAGCTCCCGACCCACTTGCGCTGCCAGAGGGCGAGGCAACCGAGCACGATCGCGGTGAAGACGGCGTAGCCGACGAAGCCCAGCGAGAACGAGCCGGTATACTGCTTCGACAGGCCCATGACGTTCGGCAGGATCGCGCCGCCGAGCGCGCCGATCTCGCCGATCATCGAGCCGGCCACCGCCGTGTTGGTGGGCCAGCGCAGCGGGACGAGCTGGAACAGCGCGCCGTTGCCGGCGCCGAGCGCCGCGAAGCACAGCATGAACAGGAGCGTCGTGAGCGCGAGGGACGGGGTCGCGGTCAGCGAGAGCAGGGTCGCGATCGCCGCCAGCAGCACCACCGACAGCACCGCGATGCCGCCCATCCGGTCGGCGAAGTAGCCGCCGACGATCCGGATGCCGGAGCCCATGAAGGCCGCCAGCATCGTCAGCCGCCCGGCCTCGACCTTCGTCACCGCGAACTGCTCGTAGAAGAAGGTCGGCAGGAAGTTCGACAGGCCGATGAAGCCGCCGAAGGTGATGACGTAGATCAGCGAGAACGCCCAGCCGTCCTTCGTGAACAGGCAGGAGACGTGCTCCTTGAAGGACTGGTGCTCGCAATCCGGCGGCTCCTTGGCGAGCACGATCATGACCGCCAGCGGCAGCAGCATCACGAGGCCCGCGAAGGCGTAGGTGGTCTGCCAGCCGTAGGCCTGGGCCAGCGGCGGGGCGAACAGCACGGCCAGCACGGTGCCGGAATTGCCGGCGCCCGCGATGCCCATCGCCAGCCCCTTGTGTTCCGGCGGGAACCAGCCGGAGCCGAGGGAGAGCGCGACGCCGAAGGACGCGCCAGCGATGCCGAGCAGCACGCCCATGGCGAGCACGTCGTTGTAGGAGGAGACGAAGAGATAGCCGTAGGCCATCGCCAGCATGATCACGACCATCTCGGTGATCGCGGCGTTCTTGCGGCCGATATACTGGGCCAGGACGCCGAGCGGGAAGCGCATCAGCGCACCGGCGAGGATCGGTAGCGAGATCATGAAGCCGGTCTGGGCCGGCGTCAGCTTGTAGGTCTCGGTGATGAACGGGCCCATGGCGCCGTTCAGGACCCAGATGGCGAAGCAGAAATCGAAGTAGAGGAATGCCGCGAACAGCGTCGGGGGGTGACCCGACTTCATCACCGTTTTGAAGCTGGCCATAGCTGGTGCTCGTCGTAAGTGGGCGAACCGCCGTGCGGTCGCTCATGCCGGGGATCCGGACTCACACCGTCCGCTGTTTGGAGCGTCGTTGCTCCGCCGCCGCAGCAGGCGCGGCTGACTGGGCAATGCAGCAAGCGTGCCATCCCGGACGGACGCCCGCCGACCGGATCGCTCGGCCGTCGCGGCGTCGCGGCCGAACCGCAATCCGCCAAGTCGCTGGCGCCGAGTCGCTGCCGCTCGGCGAGGCAGGCGTGCCGAGTAAACGGGCGCTCGCCCGGCGCCCTCACGGATCGGTGAGCGGCGCGGCCGAAATCGTTGCTGCACGAGGGCAACACACGCGGCGAGAAACGACCCGGAAGACCCTGTAAGTTGCCCTCGATGACCGTCGGCAACTTGGCGGTAAAGCGCGACCTTTGCTAAGCCCCGGGATGAGCTGTGCCGCGACTTCGTGCCGGCCCGCTCGCCTGCGCGTCGCGGCAAGCCCCGGCGGCGCCTCCCGAGGAATTCGAACCATGTCCGCCCCGATCCGTCGCCTTCTCCTGGCCGGCTTCACGGTCCTCGCCCTCGCCTCCGCCGCAAACGCCCAGGGCCGCGGCCCCGTGGGCGATGCCGGGATCGACGGGTTCGGCGACGATGGTCAGCTCTACCAGGATCAGAACGGCGCGCTCTACGTGCGTCGAGGCGGCCGCTACCTGCCCTATACCGGCCGCACCGACTTCGTGCGCCCGGCACCCCCGACGCCCGCCGCGCAGGCCCCGGTCGCGCCGCCGCCGGCCGCCAACCTGGAGACGGACCCGACGGTCCCGGCACGCCGGGGCAGCGCGCCCCAGGCCGAGGGGCTATCGCCGCTGGAGGCCGCGAAGGCCAAGGCCGTGCTCCGCGCGCCCGACAACGAGCCGATCGACTACGCCAAGATCTACGGCCCGATCACGGACGACGTTTTCCCGGTCCAGGCGTTCAATTACAAGAAGATGAACCCCGCGTTCCTCCGTCAGGAGATCGCCTATCACGGTCCCTACGAGCCGGGGACGATCATCGTCGACCCACGGGCCCACCAGCTTACCCTGGTCGAGGCGAACGGCCGGGCCCGCCGCTACGGCGTCGGCGTCGGCAAGCAGGGCTTCTCGTGGTCGGGCACCGCGACGGTGAATTCCAAGCAGGCGTGGCCGGACTGGTATCCGCCGAAGGAGATGATCGCCCGCAGCCCGAAGCTCGCCAGCGAGGTCGACAAGCTGCAGAGCGGTCTCGGCGTCGCCGGCGGTCTGCGCAATCCGCTCGGCGCCCGCGCCATGTACCTCTGGCAGGGCAACAAGGACACGCTGTTCCGCATCCACGGAACCCTCGAGCCCTTCTCCATCGGCAAGAGCGTGTCGTCGGGCTGCATCCGGATGATCAATCAGGACGCGATCGACCTGTTCAGCCGGGTCGGCGTCGGCAGCAAGGTGGTGGTGCTGAACTGAGGCCGGGCCGGGCCCACCGCCCGAGCGCCGCCGGTCCGGGACCGGCGGTCCGCCGGTTCAGGTCAGCCCGCGCCGGTGCTCGCCGAGGATCCGGCGGACCGTCCCGGCCTCGGACCGGTACACCAGGGTCTCGGTCTGGATCTTGTCCGGCCGGAAGCGCACGCCGCGCAGAAGAGCCCCGTCCGTGATGCCCGTGGCGGCCACGATGACGTCGCCGCTCGCGAGATCGGTCAGGTCGTATTTCCGGTCCAGATTCTCGATGCCCATCTCGGCGGCCCGGCGTCGCCGGTCCGGGGTGTCGAGGATCAGGCGTCCCTGCATCTGGCCGCCGATGCAGCGCATCGCGGCGGCCGCCAGCACGCCTTCGGGCGCCGCGCCGGTCCCGAGATAGAGGTCGATGCCCGTCTCCTCGGGGCTCGCCGTGAAGATGATGCCGGCGATGTCGCCGTCCGAGATCAGGCGGACCGCCGCGCCGGCCGCCCGAACCTCGGCCACGAGCGCCGCGTGGCGGGGACGGTCGAGGATCAGCGCGGTGATCTGCTTCGGGTCGACGCCCTTGGCCCGGGCCAGCGCCACGATGTTGTCGGTCGGGCTGGCGTCGAGATCGACGAGGCCGGGCGGGTAGCCGGGCCCGATGGCGATCTTCTGCATGTAGACGTCGGGCGCGGCGAGGAGCGAGCCGCGCTCGGCCATCGCCATGACGGCGATGGCACCCGGCATGTCCTTGGCGCAGAGGGTCGTGCCCTCAAGCGGATCGACCGCGATGTCGACCTCGGGCCCTTCCCCGAGACCGAGCTGCTCGCCGATGAACAGCATCGGCGCCTGATCGCGCTCCCCCTCCCCGATCACCACGGTGCCGCGGATCGGCAGGCCGTTGAGTTCGTCGCGCATCGCGTCGACCGCGGCCTGGTCGGCCGCCTTCTCGTCGCCCTGGCCGCGCAATCGGGCGGCGGCGATGGCGGCACGCTCCGTCACGCGGGCCAATTCGAGGGCGAGCGTGCGCGGGACGCCGCGCGATGCCGGCTTGGGGGCCTCTTCCATGGTTTCCTGCCTCTGGCCGGGTCCGATCTTGGGGTCGGATCCCGGATGGATACCGTCGGATGACGGCCGCGCAGCGTATACGCCGGTTCGCTAATGCCCACTATCCTGCATCAAGGGGTGGGGGGGTCACGCGACCGTATGCACTGTTATTCACGCTCGATCCGGATTAGCTGCGGCGGCTCCGCCAGCAACCCGTCGGCGCCGATGGCGTCGAGCGCGTCGCGGATGTTTCCCTCGGTCGCCGCGTAGGTGATCAGCACCAGCGGCACCGGCCGGCCGGAGCGGCCGCGCGGATCGGCCTCCGGCCCCTCGACGCGGCGCTGCAGGATGCTCTCCAGGGAGATGGATCGCTCGGCCATCCGCTGCGCGACGCCGGCCGCGACGCCCGGGCGGTCATGGACGGTGAGGCGGATGTAGTAGCCGCCCTCGTGACGCTGCATCTCCACGCGCTCGCTGGCGCGCATCGCCGCGGCCGGAACGCCGAAGGTCGGGCGGATCACGCCGCGCGCCACGTCGGCGATGTCGGCGACCACCGCGGAAGCCGTGGCCTCGCCGCCGGCGCCGGGACCGATGAGCGTGAGCTCGCCCACCGCGTCCGCGTCGATCGTCACGGCGTTGGTCACGCCCATGACCTGCGCGATCGCCGAGGATTTCGGCACCATGGTCGGGTGGACCCGCTGCTCGATGCCGGCCTCGGTCGCCTGCGCGACGCCGAGCAGCTTGATCCGGTATCCGAGCTCGTCCGCCATGCGCAGATCGAGGGGCTGCACCCGGGAGATGCCCTCGACCGACACGCCGTCGGCGTCGACGGCGGTCCCGAAGGCGAGGCTCGTCAGGATCGCGAGCTTATGCGCGGTGTCGAACCCCTCGACGTCGAAGGTCGGGTCCGCCTCGGCGTAGCCCAGGGCCTGCGCGTCCTTCAGGCAGGCCTCGAAGGTCAGCCCCTCGCGCTCCATGCGGCTGAGGATGTAATTGCAGGTGCCGTTGAGGATCCCGTAGACGCGGGAGACCGCGTTGCCCGGCAGGCCCTCGCGCAGGGTCTTGATCACCGGGATGCCGCCGGCCACCGCCGCCTCGAAGGCGAGGGCCACGCCCTTCGCCTCGGCCTGCGCGGCCAGGGCGGCGCCGTGACGGGCCAGCAGCGCCTTGTTGGCGGTCACCACCGGCTTGCCCGCCGCGAGCGCCGCCTCGACCACGGCCTTGGCCGCTCCCTCGGCGCCGCCGATCAGCTCGACCACGCAGTCCACGGATTCCGACCGGGCGAGCGCCACCGGATCGTCGAACCACGCGATGCCGGACAGGTCGAGGCCGCGGTCCCGGCCACGGTCGCGCGAGGAGACCGCGGTGACGCGGATGTCGAGGCCTGCCGCAGCGAAGGCGGCGCGGCGGCGCTCGACCATCCGGACAACGGACGCACCGACGGTCCCGAGTCCGGCGATCCCGAGGCGAAAGCTCACTGTCATGACCCCTTCCGTGCCCGGGCGACCGCGATGGGCCGGGCGCCCGATGCGGCGCACTTCTGCAAGAATTCCGCCCCGCCCGCAAGGAATTGGCCCGGGACCGCGGGGCGTGTCACCCGGCGGTCTCCCGGTGGCGGATCGCCGTCGCCACGAGGGCGTACAGGACGACGGCGTTCAGCACATGCCAGAGCGGATGAGTGCCGGTCGGCAGCAGCGCGCAGGCCGCCCGGTCGCCGGTTCGCGCCGCGAGCGAGATCAGGAAGAGCAGGCCGATGCCGGCGAGCCGCCGCCCGGTCCCGACGAAGCGCTCCTCCGGCCGCCGCGCGGCCGCCCAGGCGACGCCGAACAGCGCCAGCAGGGCGGGCAGGTAGTCGACCGAGCCGTTGGTGAGCCGCGCGACGTCGAGGCCGGTCATCCCGTCGAGCAGGGGCGTGAGCGCGAATCCGAGGAGCGCGAAGCCGCCCGTCGCCGCCGCGACCCGGACCGGCGCCAAGCGCAGGAACCGCGAGAGGGCCAGCGCGAGATAGGCGTAGATGAACAGCGCGATCGGGACGACGTCCGCGAGCATCGCCCAGTAGACCGCCAGGGTGTGGAACAGGAACGAGCCGACGCCCACCACGGCGATCAGGGCCGCCAGCCCGAGGCAGGTCCGGTCCGGCGGATCGGCCACGGCGGCGCGCCGCGCCGCGGCGGCGGCGGCCAGCAGGAAGGCCGCGTTCGACAGCGCGTTCGCGGGCTCGGCCCAGAAGTCCGGCCCGCCCCGCTCGCAGTAAGCCGATACCGGCTCGAACCAGTTCATCCGCCGACCCTACTTCCCCGTCCTTGCGCCGGGATGGCCTTGTCAGCGCGACGCGAAGCGCGGATGACGGCCGGGCGGCGACCGGAAGCGAGGCGATGCGGATCACCACCTGGAACGTCAACTCGATCAAGCAGCGGCTCCCGCACCTCCTCGGCTTCCTGGAGGAGGCGCGGCCCGACGTGGTCTGCCTGCAGGAGCTGAAATGCCAGGACGAGGCCTTCCCGCGCGCCGACATCGAGGCAGCGGGCTACGCGGTCGAGACGCTGGGCCAGAAGGCCTATAACGGCGTGGCGCTGCTGGTCCGGGCGCCGCTGGCCATGTCGGAGATTCGGCGCGGGCTGCCGGGCGACGCCGCCGACGAGCAGGCTCGCTACATCGAGGCGCTGATCTCGGGCGCGGACACCCGCCCGGTGCGCGTGGCGTCGATCTACCTGCCGAACGGCAACCCGGTGGACAGCCCGAAATACCCGTACAAGCTCGCCTTCATGGAGCGGCTGCGGCTCCACGCCCGGGCGCTGCTGGACGACGAGATCGCGGTGGCGCTGGCGGGCGACTACAACGTCATCCCGGAGGCGGCCGACGCGGCCGATCCGGAGGCGTGGCGCTCGGACGCCCTGTTCCTCGGGACGACCCGGGCCGCGTTCCGGGCGATCCTCGCCGAGGGCTACACCGACGCCCTGCGCGCCTGCGACCCGCGCGACGGGCTCTACACCTTCTGGGACTATCAGGCCGGGTGCTGGCAGCGGAATGCCGGCATCCGCATCGACCACCTGCTGCTCTCGCCCCAGGCCGGCGACCGCCTGGTCTCGGCCTCGGTCCAGAAGCACATGCGCGGGCTCGACAAGCCGTCGGACCACGTGCCGGTCACGGCGGAGCTGGCGGCCGGTTAGAGCCGCGATTTGGGGGAACGACGATGATCATCTACGGCAGCAGCGTGTCGCCCTACGTGCGCAAGGTGCTCGCGGCGCTCTACGAGAAGGGCGTCGCCTTCGAACACCGCCCGGTCGGCTTCCACGCGCAGGATCCCGGCTTCCGGGCGGCGAGCCCGATGGGGAAGATCCCCGCGATGGAGGATGCCGGGTATCGCCTCGCCGATTCGAGCGCCATCGTGGACTATCTCGAGCGGCTGCACCCGGCGCCCGCGCTGATCCCCGAGGACGCGCGGGACGCCGCCCGCGCCCGCTGGTTCGACAAGTTCGGCGAGTGCGAGCTGACCCGGCAGGTGCTGGTGCCGTTCGTCGAGCGCTTCCTCAAGCCCCGCCTGTTCAAGGTCGAGGGCGACGAGGCCCTGGCGCAGCGGACCGTCGACACGGCTCTGCCGCCGCTGTTCGACTACCTCGAATCGCAGATCGACGGGCCCTACCTCGTCGGCGGCCGGTTCGGCATCGCCGACATCGCCGTGGCGGCGCCGTTTCACAACCTGCGGCTGGCCAAGGTCGCGGTCGACGGCGCCCGGTGGCCGAAGCTCGCCGACTGGGTGGCGGCGACGCTGGAGCGGCCGTCCTTCACCGCGGCGATCGCCGCGGCGAAGAGCTGAGGCCGCTCAGCGCCGCTTGCACAGTCGAGGGCGGCTCAGCGCCGCTTGCGGATCGAGCCCACGGTCTGGAGCTGCGTCTGCGCCTCGGCGCGGTCGTCCTCGCTGGCGGCCGCCCAGTTCTTCTCGTAGAGGGCGACGATCCAGTCGTCCTTGCGGCTCTCGGCACCTTCCCGCGCGAGCGAGAGCCACATCAGGCCGCGCACCCGCTGGACCGGGATGCCGCCCAGGCCGTTGACCAGCATGTCGCCGAGCAGCGCCTGCGCCGGGTGGTGGCCCTTCTCGGCGGCGAGGTTGAACCAGCGCGCGGCCTGCCGCGGGTCGGCCTCGACGCCGGTGCCGTCGAGGTAGAGCCGGGCGAGATTGTACTGCGCGTTGGGGTCCCCGTAGTAGGACGCCGCGTAGTTGAACATGTCGTAGGCGCGCTCGGGATTGGGGCGCACGTAGGTGCCCTTGATCCCCTCCAGGAAGTAGGTGCCCAGCGCCGTGAAGGCGCTGCCCAGGACCGCCGAGTTCTGCGGATCGGGCCCGTCGTCGGTGCTGGCGTCGGCGATCCGCGAGAAGAACTCGAACGCCTTCAGGTCGTCGTGCGGGACGCCGTCGCCGTCGGCGTACATCCGGCCGAGCTTCCACAGCGCAAGGGCGTGGCCTTGGCCGGCCGCGTACTCCAGCGCGCGGGCGGCGCCCTGCTTGTCGCCGGCATTGTACTCGCGCATGCCGGCGCGCAGCGCGTCCTTGGCCGAGCGGTAGCTCTTGTCGGCGACCGGGACCTGCACGGGCGTGCGGACATTGGCGTCGAGGGCGCGCGACGGCGCGACCGGCAGCGCGACCAGGGCGAGCGCCCAGGTCGCGACCGCGAGCCGGCCGACGGACCGGAACCGACCGGGATCGGCCCCGGCCGGCGCCCTGCGCCGGCTGAGGTCAGTCCTAGACGTCCGCATAGCTCTGCGTCTCCTTGGCACCTCCCGGATGGGTGACGGCGCCGTACAGGGCCGGGCCGACGCCCTGCGCGTATTTCCAGAGGTAGCCGGAGGTCGCGGTGTTGGGCCGCGCGGTCCAGGCCTTGCGCCGCTCGGCCAGCTCCGCGTCCGACAGGGCGACGCTGAGCGTGCCCTGGATCGCGTCGAGGGTGATAACGTCGCCGTCGCGCAGCAGCCCGATCGGGCCGCCCACGGCGGCCTCGGGGCCGACATGGCCGACGCAGAAGCCCCGGGTCGCGCCCGAGAAGCGCCCGTCGGTGATCAGCGCGACCTTGTCGCCCATGCCCTGGCCGTAGAGGGCCGCGGTGGTCGACAGCATCTCGCGCATGCCGGGGCCGCCCCGCGGGCCCTCGTAGCGGATCACGAGGACGTCGCCTTCCTTGTAGCTGCGGGCCTGCACGGCCGCGAAGCAGGCCTCCTCGCCGTCGAACACGCGGGCCGGGCCGGTGAAAACCTGCTTCTCGGCCGGGATGCCGGCGACCTTCACGATCGCGCCCTCGGGGGCGAGGTTGCCCTTGAGGCCGACGACGCCGCCGGTCGGGGTGATCGGCCGGTTCGCCGGATAGACCACGTCCTGGTCCGGGTTCCAGGTCACCCGATCCATGTTCTCCGCGATGGTGCGGCCGGTGACCGTCAGGCAGTCGCCGTGCATGAAGCCGTGGTCGAGGAGCGTCTTCATCAGCAGCGGGATGCCGCCGACCTCGAACATGTCCTTGGCGACGTAGCGCCCGCCGGGCTTCAAGTCGGCGATGTAGGGCGTGCGCCGGAAGATCTCGGCCACGTCGAACAGGGTGAACTCAATGCCGCACTCGTGGGCGATCGCCGGCAGGTGCAGCGCCGCGTTGGTGGAGCCGCCCGAGGCCGCCACCACCGTGGCGGCGTTCTCCAGCGCCTTGCGGGTGACGATGTCGCGCGGGCGGATGCGCTTCTCCAGGAGCTCCATCACCTTCTCGCCGGCCGTGGCGCAGAACTTGTCGCGGATCTCGTAGGGGGCCGGGGCGCCGGCCGAGTAGGGCAGCGCCAGGCCGATCGCCTCGGAGACGGTCGCCATGGTGTTGGCGGTGAACTGCGCGCCGCAGGCGCCGGCCGAAGGGCAGGCGACCTGCTCCAGCTCGTCGAGGTCCTCGAGGCTCATGTCGCCGACGGCGACCTTGCCGACCGCCTCGAACAGGTCCTGGACGGTCACGGGCTTGCCGCGGAACGAGCCGGGCAGGATCGAGCCGCCGTAGATGAAGATCGAGGGCACGTTCAGCCGGACCATCGCCATCATCATGCCGGGCAGCGACTTGTCGCAGCCCGCGAGGCCGACGAGGGCGTCGTAGGCGTGGCCGCGCATGGTCAGCTCGACCGAGTCGGCGATGACCTCCCGCGACGGCAGCGACGCGCGCATGCCGCCATGGCCCATGGCGATGCCGTCGGTGACGGTGATCGTGCAGAACTCGCGCGGCGTCCCGTTGGCGGCGGCGACGCCCTTCTTCACCGCCTGCGCCTGGCGCATCAGCGAGATGTTGCAGGGCGCGGCCTCGTTCCAGCAGGAGGCGACACCCACCAGCGGCTGGTGGATCTGCTCACGGGTCAGGCCCATGGCGTAGAGGTAGGAGCGGTGCGGGGCGCGGTCGGGCCCCTCCGTGACGTGGCGACTCGGCAGCTTCGACTTGTCGTTCAAACGCGTCACCATGACTTCAGACCAAGCCTTCGCAGCCGATCCCGAGGGTGCGTTGAACCGCGGCGCGTCGCCGTTCGCGAGGCGCCGGGAGATCCGTCCGCGTGCTCGGGAAGTCCTCGTTTCCGAACGGTAAACCGTTGTCGAATTTGCCGTTTACCGCGGATGTTGAGGTGGGCCCGGACTATGGCGGGATCGCGGCGTTTACGGGCAGGTCTCGGGGCGGAGCGGGGATCGTTTTACGGTGTTGCGACCCCGCCACAGCCACGCTTGCGGCCATTTCGGCGGCGACGACAAGATGAAGGACAATGGCGCGGCGCTGACGAGACGCTTCTCCGAGACGCAACTTGTCTTCGGAGAAGCCGAGGGTCTTCCGGCCATGGTCCGGGCGGGACGCGGCAATCCGGCACCCGGAAAGTCGCTCTATCACTATTTCTGCGCGGGACCGGCGCCGGCAATACGCCGACCGACGGGCGGAACGACATGTCGCGCCGCCGCCGCGGCGGGTCCCGCGCGCCAATCTGCTTGCGCGCCGCGCCGTCCTCGCTCGCCGGAACGGTGGGTCCGGCGCGCGTTCGTGGCGGCGTCGCGGGCCTGATCGAATGGAGCCCGCGTGCCGCTCTTCGCCGACGCAGGCCGGGATCGGGCGTCCTGCACCGGCACCCGCTTCGCTGCGGCGCGGCCGGGATCACGGGATCACAGGACGACGTGATCCCGGCCGGATCCGCGCTCAGGCCGCTCCGGCGTGCGGCGCCGGGATCTCGGTCGAGATGGCGTCCACCGTGCGCGGCATCGGGCTGCCCTGCCCGTCCGCGCGCTGGATCCGGACCTGCTGATTGACCGGCTGCATGTTGCCGAACGGCGTCGAGAAGGCGATCTCCGCGGCGTCGCGCCCGACGCCGATCCGCACCAGCCCGTCGAGGTCAGCCTGCCGGGTGGCGTCGAACAGCCACCAGCGCCCGTCGAGATAGGCCTCGAACACCGCGTGGAAGTCGCTCGGGACGAGGCCGTGGGCGTAGCAGCTCACGAACCGGGCCGGGATCCCGAGCGCCCGGCAGAAGGCGGCGCCGATATGCGCGAAGTCGCGGCAGACGCCGGCGCGTTTCAGAAGCGACTCGTGGGCGGTCGTCTCGCCGTCGCTGGAGCCGGGCTGGTAGGCGATGTGGTCGTGAATCCAGTTGCAGATCTGGTTCACGCGCGCGTGGCCCTTGGGGAGCGCCCCGAACTCGGCGAGTGCGAAAGGCGTCAGCCGGTCCGATGAGACGAACCGGCTCGGCAGCAGGAACGGCAGGATGTCGAGGGGCAGTTGCCCGATGGGCGTCTCGTTGACGGTCGCCGGGTCGGCCCGGTGCACGGTCAGGTCGACCTCGGCATTGTACTCCAGCGCGAACTGACCGGTCGGGACGTTGACCGCGAGATAGCGGTTCTGGAGATCGGGGGTCGTGTAGAGATCGCGCTTGAGGTTCGGCGTCAGGACCAGGCTCTCGCTCAGGATCTCGACGCTCTTCAGCTTCGCCACCTCCAAATTGAAGATGAAGGTGGTGTCCGAGAGGATGTTGTAGGACAGGCTGCAACCGAGGGTGTAGCGCATCGGATCTCCTTGCCGGATGACGGCCCATCCGCCGTCCAAGCAAGGGGCGCGCCCGACCGTCGGTTCCGGCTCGATCGGGGGGGCGCGGGCGAGACGGGGGCGCCGCGTGCGTCGGACGGCGCCACCGTCATCGCGAGCGCAGCGAAGCGAGCCAGAGCGGCGCGTCCCTGGATTGCTTCGCTCCGCTCGCAAGGACGGCTGAAGCGATGGAGCCGGTCTCAGCCGCGCGCGGCGGCATCCCGCGGGAGTAGCACCACCGTCAGTGAGCGGACCCCCTGCGCGCCGTGGATGAGGACGCCCTCGATGTCGGCGGTGGCCGACGGGCCGGTATGCAGCACCGCGTAGGCCGAGCGGCCGAATTCCGGCCGGCGGTAGGCCGCCTGCACGTTCGGTACGATGTCGGCCGGGTCGAGCAGCACGACGAGGTGCTGCGCGAGATAGGCGACGGCGTTGACGATCAGCTGGTCCTGCGTGAACAGCACCGAGCCGGTCTCAGCGATGCCGAACACCGCGCGGACCACCGCCACGTCCACGTCCTCGACCTCCTGGGGCGCGCGCACGCTCCGCAGGTCGCGGTTGCCGGTCAGCTCCGGCACCGCGGAGGCGATAACCTTGGCGGCGTCGAGGCGCTCGCGCACGCCCGCGAACACGTCGCCGGCACCGGGCTCGGCCACGCGGCCGCCCATGCGCTTCAGCCGCTCGCCGAACTCGGCGACCAGGTCCTCGCCGACGAGCGGCGCGAACAGCGGCACCTCCGGCAGCGGGAAGTCGCCGGCCGGCCGGTTCCTGCGAATGCCGTCGAGGATCGCGTCGCGGGCGCTCATCGACCAGTGTCCTTCATGCGGTTCTGCTTGTACCAGGCGTGGAAGGTCTGGCGCGGCGCGTCGGGCATCTCGCGCTTCTTCCCCCAGGTGTTGAGCGGGTTGTAGACCGCGAAGCGCGGCAGGACCTTCAGGGCGGAATCCGCCGCGCCGATCGCCGCCCGGTAGGCGGCCGGGCGCGAGAGCACGGCGCCCGCGGCCTTCATCATGCCCTGCTTGAGGGCCGGAATCTGGTGCTCCTCGACCAGCACCTTCCGCCACGCGAAGATCTGCTCGTGGATATTGATCTTTACCGGGCAGACGTTGGTGCAGGAACCGTTCATCGTCGAGGAGAACGGCAGCGTCGAGTATTTCCGCTTGTTGAAGGTCGGATCGATGATCAGACCGATCGGCCCCGAATAGGTCGCGCCGTAGGAGAGGCCGCCCGAGCGCCGGTAGACCGGGCAGGTGTTCATGCAGGCGCCGCAGCGAATGCATTTCAGCGAGGTCCAGAACTCCTCCATGCCGAGGCGCTCGGAGCGGCCGTTGTCGACCAGCACCATGTGCATCTCGGTGCCCGCGCGGGGGCCGCGGAAATGCGAGGTGTACTGGGTGATCGGCGAGCCCAGCGCCGAGCGCGACAGCAGGCGGATGAACACCCCGAGATGCTCGACCTTCGGGATGATCTTCTCGATGCCGATGGAGTGGATCTGCAGCGGCGGCACGTTGCCGGACAGGTCGGCGTTGCCCTCGTTGGTGCAGGTCACGACCGTGCCGGTCTCGGCGATCGCGAAGTTGCATCCGGTCATGCCGGCATCGGCCTTCAGGATGTAGGGCCGGGTGGTCTCGCGCTGGCTCTCGGCAAGGTAGTGCGCGTCGTCGTTGTCTGGATCGGTGCCGAGCGTCTTGGCGAAGACCTCGGCCACGTCCATCCGGGTCTTGTGGACGGCCGGCGCCACGACGTGGCTCGGCTCCTCGTTGTCGAGCTGCTGGATCCGCTCGCCGAGATCCGTCTCGATGACCTCGATGCCGTTGGCCGCCATGTGGTGGCGGAAGCCGCACTCCTCGGTGAGCATCGACTTCGACTTCACCAGCGTCTTCGCGCCGTGACTCCGCAGGATGTCCAGCACGATCCGGTTGTGATCTGCGCCGTCCTTCGCCCAGTGGACGTGGACGCCGTTGGCCTTCGCGGCCGCCTCGAACTGCTCGAGGTACCGGTCGAGGTGGCTCAGCGTGTGGGTCTTGATCTGCGAGGCGAGCTCGCGCAGCTCCTCCCACTCCGGGATGCCGTGCGCGGAGGCGTCGCGCTTCTTGCGCAGGTCCCACAGGCGCTCGTCGTGGGCGGCCTGGTGCAGCGGCGCCGCGAGGAAGCGCTCGGCGGCCTCCGACTGGTTGATCGGCCGGTCGCCCCGGATCTTCGCGCCGCGCGGCTGCGGCTCCCGGGTCTGCGGGGCGCGGATCGGCTTCGAGGCGGCTTCCGCGTGCTGGAGACGCCGGCCGTCCGGCGCCCGCTCGCTCTCGTCGTGGCCGGCCCGCACCTCGGGGTGGATGACGCCTTCGCGCTCGCGGGGGTTGAGGTCCTCGGCGCTCATGCGGCGGCTCCGTTCAGCACCTGCGCGATGTGGATGTACTTGAGCGGCAAGCCGAGCCGTTCGGCGCAGCCCTTCTGGTGCATGAGGCAGGAGGAATCCGCCGAGACGACGTAGGCGGCCCCGGCCCGGTTCTGATCGGCGACCTTGTCGTAGCCCATCTTCGCCGAGACGGCGGGCTCGAACACCGAGAAGGTGCCGCCGAAGCCGCAGCACTCGTCCGGCCGGGCGAGGTCGACGAGCTCGACCCCCTTCACGAGGCGCAGCAGGTCGAGGGGCTTCGAGTAGTAGGGCTTCACCAGCTCGGTCGGCCGCGCGTGGTGGATGCCGCGCAGGGCGTTGCAGTTGGTGTGATAGGCGACCTTGTGGGGGAAGTTCGCCCAGGGCAGGTCCTCGACCTTCAGCACGTCGTGCAGGAACTCCACGAGCTCGTAGGTGCTGGCGCGGACGTGCCGGACCTCGTCGGTCTGCGGGATCGCCGTCAGGTGCTCGCGCACCTGATGGACGCAGGATCCCGACGGGGCGACGATATAGTCGAAGCCGGAGAAGTTCTTGACGAACAGCGCCTCGGTCGCGGCGGCCTCGGCGTGGCAGCCGGTGTTGGTCATCGGCTGGCCGCAGCAGGTCTGGTCGAACGGATACTCGACCGTGCAGCCCAGGCGCTCGAGGAGCTCCAGGGTGGCGATCCCGACCTCCGGCTCGAAGGCGTCGACGTAGCACGGCACGAACAGGCCGACCCGCATGGTCCGGCAACTCCCTGGATCATCCGGCCCGGTGGCCTGGAACGGTTCAAGACTGACCGAGGGTCTACCGGAAGGGGCGGCCCTTGGCGAGGTCGCCCGCTGCGGCACCGTGCCCGCTGTAACCGGGGAGTTTTCCTGGGAAGCGATGCCGCGCGCTTGATTTCCGACGCCTCAGAGTCGAAGGACGTCTGGAAGCGTTCCGAAGAGATCATCACCATGGAAGAACTGCTCGCCCGCGTCACCACCCGCACCGGGCTCGACGCCGCGACCGCTCAGACCGCCATCGGGCACATCCTGGCCTTCCTGCAGAAGGAAGGGCCCGCGGCCGAGGTCGGCCAGCTCCTGGCGGCGCTGCCGGGCTCCGAGGCGCTGATCGCCGAGTCGAATGCCGGCGAGAGCGGCGGCGGCGGCCTGATGGGCATGCTCGGCGGCATGATGGGCGGCGGCGGCGTCATGGCGCTCGGCCAGAAGCTGATGGCCGCCGGCGTGCCGATGGGTCAGATGCAGCCCCTCGGACAAGAGCTGTTCGCCTTCGGCCGCGAGAAGGTCGGCGAGGACGCGATGGGCCCGATTATCGGATCGATCCCGGGGCTGAACCAGTTCGTCTGACCGCGGGCCGGTGTGCGCGGCCGCACTGCATTCGGGTGACGCCTGGACGAAAGTAAAAAAGAGGTTGCGGAGCGAAAGCTTGACGGAACCTGTCCACGCGATCCCCGTTATTGGGGATGTGGCCCGGATCGACGCCTTCGGCAGTGTCCGGCACCGCACTCAAGCAGGCCGGCCATGCCCGTCTTCGAAGCCAAGAACCTGGACAGCGAGTTCGAAGGGCAGTCCCTGCTCGCTGCCATCCTGCACCCGACCCGCGCGGCGCAGACCCGGGCCCTGCGGCACGGGCGCAGGCGCGCGGAGCGCGCGGCGGCCCTGGCCGATCCGATGACGATCGAGCCGCGCTTCCCGATCGCGCCCGGCGAGCTGGCGCCGACCGGATTCACGGGCCGCTGAGGGCTACCAAGCCTGCGCGGTGACGAGGCCCTGGCGGGTCACCACCACCCATTCCCGACCGTGGCGCTCGACGCCTTCGACGCGGCCGACGCCCGGGATGACGTCGCCGGGCGCGACCTCGACGAGGCGGCGCCGGCGGTTCTCCAGGATCGCGGTGCCCTCGTAGACGTCCCGCAGGGCCCAGCCCTCGATCACCGGCGGCTTGTCGGACGCGGCCGGCTTCGGCTTGGGCTCGCTCACCTTGGCGTCCGAGACCTTGACCTCGGGCTTCGCCTCGGCGGCGCGGGCGGGCTCGCCGATGCTGCCGGTCTGGGTCGGCTCCGCCTTCGCGGCGGCCGGAGTCGCGGCCGCGCGGCGGTCGAGCTGCGCGGCGAGACCGCTGAGGCGGGTGTTGTGGTCGCGCTCGACCTGCTCGAGCCGCTCGCCGACGGCCGTGACCTTGCCGTTCAGGCTCTTGTCGACCTGCGCCAGGCGCTCGCCGAGGGCGGTGCTGCGGCTGGCCGCCTCCTTCCGCGCCACGTCGGTCGAGGCGCGAAGGTCGGCGAGCACGGTGTGGAGCTGCGCGATGTCGGCGGCGAGGCGCACGGTCTCGGTGCGGCCGGCATCGAGCGTCGTCTCGAGGGCCGCCAGCGCGTCGGGCCGGACCGAGGCCGGGCGGGAGAGCGCCATCACGCCCCCGCCCAGGAGGACGCCGACCGCCAGGGTCGCGCCCGGGATCGCGAACCGCTTCGGATCCAGGCGCGCCAGCGACGCCAGCGCGAACTTCCCGCCGGCCGGCGAGGCCGCGGTCTCGGTCGCGGAGGCCGCAGCGTCGGTCTTGCCGGTCACCGCGGCCTTGAGCAGGTCGGCCGGCGAGATTCCCTGGGAAACGCCCTGCTTGGCTTCGATCTTCGTCATCGCCCCGAACTCCGCACGCGGCCTCGCGCTGCAAGCGTTCGTTAAGGACGTTTGTTTACGAAACCCTTACCGCACGCCCGTCGGTCAGGCCGCGAGCCCGCGCTTCTTCAGGAGCGGCTCGATGCTCGGCATCCGCCCGCGGAAGGCCGTGTAGGCCTCGCGCGGGTCGCGCAAATTGCCGGCCCCGTACACGAAGGTCCGCAGCCGCTTCGCCGTCTCCGGATCGAAGATGTCGCCGGCCTCGCGGAACGCGTCGAAGGCGTCCGCGTCCAGCACCTCAGACCAGAGGTAGCTGTAGTATCCGGCGGCGTAGCCGTCCCCCGAGAAGATGTGGGCGAAGTGCGGCGTCCGGTGCCGCATGCTGATCTCGGCCGGCATGCTGATCCGCCGCAGCGCCTCGGCCTCGAAGGCGGGCACGTCGAGACCGCCCTCGCCTTCCGCCGAGAGGTGCAGGGTCATGTCGACGATCGCCGAGGACGTGTACTCCACGGTGGCGAAACCCTGGTTGAAGGTCCGCGCGGCGAGCAGCTTCCGCAGCAGGACGTCGGGCATGGGCTCGCCCGTGCGATGGTGGCGCGCGTGGGTCCGCAGGACTTCCGGCTGCTCCAGCCAGTGCTCGTAGAGCTGCGAGGGCAGCTCCACGAAGTCGCGCGACACCGACGTCCCCGACAGGAGCGGGTAGGTCACGTCCGAGAGCAGCCCGTGCAGAGCGTGGCCGAACTCGTGGAACAGGGTGCGCGCGTCGTCGAAGGACAGCAGCGTCGCCTCGCCGTCCGGCGCCTTGGCGAAGTTCATGACGTTGACGATGATCGGCGTGACCGTCCCGTTCAGGCGCTCCTGCGAGCGGAAGGCGCTCATCCAGGCGCCGGACCGCTTCGAGGCGCGGGCGAAGTAGTCGCCCAGGAACAGGCCGACCACGGACCCGTCGGGATTGCCGACCCGCCAGACCCGGACATCGGGATGGTAGCGCGGCACGTCGGCGAGTTCCGTGAAGGTCAGACCGAACAGCCGCGATGCCGTGTCGAACGCCGCCTGAATCATTCGCTCCAGCGGCAGGTACGCCTTGATCTCGCTCTCGTCGAGGTCGTGCTCGGCGCGCCGCACCTTCTCGGCGTAGTGCCGCCAATCGTGCGCCTGGAGGGGAAAGTTGTGGCCCTCCGCCTGGATGGTGGCCTGGAGACGGTCGCGCTCCTCCGCCGCCCGCGCCCGGGCCGGCGTCCACACGTCCCGCAGCAGCCCGGTTGCCGCGTCCGGGCTCGCCGCCATCGTGTCGTCGAGGGCGAAATGGGCGAAGCTCTCGAAGCCGAGGAGCCGCGCCCGCTCGGCGCGCAGCCGGATGATCTCCGCGATGATCGCCCGATTGTCGGTCGCGCCGCCGTTCTCGCCGCGCCGCGTCCAGGCCGCGTAGGCGCGCTCGCGCAGGTCGCGCCGGGTCGAGCAGACCAGGAACGGCTCGATCAGCGAGCGGGACAGGGTGATGACGTGCCCGTCGAGGCCGCGCTCCTTCGCGGCGCTCGTGGCTGCGGCCCGCAGGAACGACGGCAGGCCGGCCAGATCCTCCTCGCCCTGCAGCGGCAGGGTGAAGCTGCTCTCGTCGGCCAGGAGGTTCTGGCTGAACGTGGTCCCGAGCTCCGACATACGCGCCGCGATCTCGGCGATGCGGGCCTTGTCCTCGGGCCCGAGATCCGCCCCCGACCGGCGGAAGCGGATCCGGTACCGGTCGAGGACCCGGCGCTGCTCCGCGCTCAGGCCCTCGGCGTCGATCGCCGAGATCCGGGCCCAGAGCTCGGGGTTGAGGTAGATGGCGCTGCCGTGCCGGGCGAGCTTCGGCCCGATCTCCCGCTCGATGGCCTGCAACTCGGGGTTCGTGTGGCTGCCTGTCAGGTTGTAGAACACGCCGGCGACGCGCTCGAGGGCGAGGCCGGCCCGCTCCATCGCCTCGACGGTGTTGCCGAAGGTGGCGGGAGCGGACTCACTCGCGATGGCGCGGATCTCGGAATCGTGCGCCGCCAGGGCGGCGTCGAACGCGGGCCGGTAGTGCTCCGGCCGGATCCGCTCGAAGGGCGGGAGGCCGTGCGGGGTGCTCCACTGCGCCTCGCGGAAGGGATTGTCCGGCGGCAGGCTCGGGAGCCCGGCATCAGCTGCGTCCGACATGCAGTCCTCGATCTCGACGTCCACGCGACGGCGCGATCGTCCGCGCCGCAGGTGCGCCGACATGGGGTGTGCCGGCGCGATCCGGAAGACAGTGGTCCGATCGGCGCGGCCGTCAACCGGGTCTGGGCGATCCGAATGGCGTCTCGCCCGTTGTAGAGGCCAACGCCCACGCTTCGAGGCCCCATGCCGGGACGCAGCCTGTCGATCCTCCGATCCGCGACGCTCCTGGCGGGCGGCGCCCTCGCCGCGGGGCTCGCCCTCTCCGCCACGCCGGTCGGCGCCGTCGAAACGCCGGCGGCCACGGTGCCGACGCCCCCGCCCCTGCCGCCGGAGCGCCCCGAGGCGCTGAAGCCGCCCGTCGCCGAGCCGGCGCCACCGACGCCGCCGGCGCGGCCGCCCGAGCTGAAACCTGCCGCGGCTGAGCCGAGCAAGGAGCCGAGCAAGAACCTGGCCCGGGAGCCGTCGAGGGAGAATGGCCGGGACAAGCCGCCGGAGTCCGGGCAGGAAGCCGGGAAGGAACCCGCGAAGGAGACAGCGAAGGAGACAGCGAAGCCCGAGATCCCCTCACCGCCGCCAGCGCCGCCCGCGCGGCCGTCCGAGCTGTCGGGCGCGGCCGCCCTGGCGCTCAAGGTGACACCGCCGGACGATTCCGCTTGCCGGACGCGCCTCAAGCGTCTCGGGGTCGAGTTCGAGCCGCTGCCGCCGATCTCCGAAGGCCAGTGCACCGCGCCGCTGCCGCTCAAGGTGACGAAGTTCGCCGACGGCGTGACGCTGCCGCAGGGCGCCACGCTGACCTGCCGAACCGCCGAGGCGCTGGCGCGCTGGGTCACGGAGGTGCAGATCGAGGCCGATCGAACGCTGAAGCATCCGCTGACCGCGCTCGAACTCGGCGGTTCCTATGTCTGCCGGGGACAGAACCACGACGTCGACGCCAAGCTCAGCGAGCACGCCTTCGCCAACGCCGCCGACATCATGGGCTTCGCCTTCGCGGGACGCGCGAGCATCCCCGTCAAGGCGATGCCGGACGGCTCCGAGGAGGCGCAGTTCCTCGGCGCGGTGCGCGCCAAGGCCTGCGGCTTCTTCCGCACCGTCCTCGGCCCGGGCTCGAACGCCGCCCACGCCAACCATTTCCACCTCGACGAGCGCGAGCGTAACGGCGGTCACCGCCTGTGCCAGTAGAGCGGCGTGGAACGTTCCCGCAGATCCGGCATTTCTCGGCTCGGGAGCGCGCCCGCTCCCCGGAATGACGACGGCGATGATCCCGAAACCTTGGCGGCCGGTCTGCGTGGCTCTCCTGGCGAGTTGTTTGGCCGCGCACGGCGCGGCTGCCCGGACCGGGAAGGGCCGGAAGGCCGAGACGGCGCAGCCGCCGGCGCTGACCGCCGAGGCGGTGAACGCCGCGACCCTGGCGCAGCCGGGCGCCGGGAAGACCGAGGGGACGAAGTCCGAGGCGAAGGCCCGTCGGGCCAAATCGTCGGACGAGAAGCCCGATCCGCTGATCGTCAAGGCCCAGGTGCTACTCGATCGCGCGCGGTTCTATCCCGGAGCGATCGACGGCCGGAAGGGCGACAATTACCGGTACGCCCTCTCGGCCTTCGCGGTGGCCCAGGGGCTTCCTGCCGGCGAGGACCTGACGCCAGAGATCTGGGACAAGCTCCAGGCGACCAGCGACAAGCCCGCCGTCACGGACTACACGCTCACCGAGGCCGACGCCGCGGGCCCCTACGTCGATCGGATCCCGCCCAAGATGGAGGAGCAGGCCGAGCTCAAGTCGCTGGGCTACACCAATCCCCGCGAGATGCTGGCCGAGCGCTTCCACATGAGCCGCGACCTCGTCAGCGCGCTCAATCCCGGCAAGCCCCTGGACAAGGCCGGCACGACCATCGCGGTCGCGGCGGTGGACCCGATGGGCATGGACAAGCCGAAGGCCAAGGATTTGCCCCAGGAGCCGAAGGTCGAACGCATCGAGGTCGACAAAACGAGCCGCGACGTCCGCGCCTACGGCGCCGACGGGAAGCTCGTGGCCTATTACCCCGCGTCGATCGGCAGTGCCGAGAAGCCGGCCCCGAGCGGCGAGACCAAGGTGAAGGGCGTCGCGTTCGACCCGGACTACACCTACAACCCGAAATATGCGTTCAAGGGCGTGAAGGCGCAGCACAAATTCACCATCCAGTCGGGGCCCAACAACCCGGTCGGCCTGGTCTGGATCGACCTGGCGATCCCGAGCTACGGGATCCACGGGACGCCGGAGCCCGAGAAGGTCGGGAAGACGGAGTCCCACGGCTGCATCCGCCTGACCAACTGGAACGCCCGCGACCTCGCCGCGCATGTGACACGGGGCGCCAAGGTCACGTTCAAGGACGATTGAGCGGCCGCGCGGCGACACTCGCATACGCCCGCGCAAAGCCGCCCGCACAAAAATGTATCATCGGTTAACATAGCGCCCGGTCTGGGTGTCGGAACGGGCCGGGAACGCTTGACACACTGCGCATTACGGGCGACGCCTCAGGTTGTCTCGCGGGCTGACCCTCGGGCCGCGTTCACCCGTCCGGACGCTGCTCACGCGGTGCGCAAGGCGTGACCAGCCGCATGGCAAGATCCCCGGCGACGGGGGCATTCGAAGGGAAGACGGCCCGGCGTGATTGCTGACCCCAACGACGACGTCCTCAACGGCGTCCGTGTTCTCGTCGTCGAGGACGAGGCCGCGATCTCGATGCTGCTGGAGGACATGCTCCTCGATTTCGGCTGCGCCGTGGTCGGGCCGGCCGCGCGGCTGTCCTCCGCGCTGGAGATGGCGTCGCAGGAAGCGTTCGAGGTCGCCATTCTCGACGTGAACGTGGCGGGTGAGCCGATCTACCCGGTGGCCGAGGCCATCGCCAAGCGCGACCTTCCGCTGGTCTTCTCGACCGGTTACGGCGGTGCCGGCATCCGCGAGCCGTTCCGCGACAGGCCCGTCGTCCAGAAGCCGTTCAGCCAGGCCGACTTGAAGCGCACCCTGATCGGGGCGATCCGCGCCGCCCGGGACTGAGACCCGGCGCGTCGGCTCCGGCGGTCTCGGGCCGCTCGTCAGAGACCCTCGATGGTGAAGACCCGCTCGACATGGGCGGGCCAGGTGCGGGATCCGACGAACACGGCGTCGGCCCGGAACGTCGACCCGGCACACCACGCATTGCGTCCGATCCAGGCGCGGACCGCGCGGGAGAACCGCCGCCGCTTGGCGGCGTCGATCGCCTCCCGGGCGTCGTCGCGGCGCGCCCGAGCCTTCACCTCCACGAACACGACGGTCTTCCAGCGCCGGACGACGAGATCGATCTCGCCGCCCGCGACGCTCACGCGCCGGCCGATCGGCCAGTACCCCTTGAGCATCAGCGCGGCGAGCGCCAGCCACTCGGCGCGGTGGCCGAGCCGGTAGGCGGCGCGGCGCCGATCGGTCCGGTCCGGCAGGGCCCCGGTCATCCCTGGTCCCGCGCCAGCGCCAGCGCGCGGGTGTAGACGAGGCGCCTCGGCTGACCGGTCTCGTCGGACACGAGGCTGGCGGCATCCTTGATCGAGTGCCGCTCCAGCGCCGCCAGGATCAGGGCGTCGAGGGCGGCATCCGAATCCGCGCTGCGCTCCGGCGCCGTCGCCGCACCGATGATCACCACGATCTCCCCCTTCGGCGGTCCCTCCTGGGCGAAGCGCGCGCTCAGGCTGCCCAACGTATCTCGCCGGATGGTTTCGTAGAGCTTGGTCAGCTCGCGGGTCACGGCCGCCGGCCGCTCCGGACCGAGCACCGCGGCGGCGTCGGCCAGCATGTCGGGCAGGCGATGCGGCGACTCGAACAGGACCAGGGTGCCGGGAACCTGGATCAGCGCCTCCAGGCGGTTGCGCCGCGCTCCGGCCTTCTGCGGCAGGAAGCCCTCGAAGAAGAACCGGTCGGTCGGCAGGCCCGCCGCGACTAGCGCGGTCATCACCGCGGACGGCCCCGGGACGGGCGTGATGGCGATCCCGGCCTCGATGGCGGCCTGGACCAGCTTGTAGCCGGGATCCGAGACGAGCGGCGTCCCGGCATCCGAGACCAGCGCCAGGGCCTCGCCGGCGGTGAGCCGCGCCACCATCCGCTCGCGCACCGCGTCGTTGGAATGCTCGTGATAGGCGAGCAGCGGCGTCGTGATCCCGTAATGCGCCAGCAGGTTCCGGGTGACGCGGGTGTCCTCGGCCAGGACCGCGTCGGCGGCCGCCAGCGTCGCCAGCGCCCGGATGGTGATGTCGCGCAGGTTCCCGATGGGCGTCGCCACGATGTGCAGGCCCGGCGACAGGGGTTCGGTCTCGCTCGCGAGGCCGAAGGCCGTGAAGGTCGTGCTGCGCGGGCGGTCGGGGGCGAGCTTCGGGGACGGAGCTCGGGTCGGGGCAGCGGGCCCCGGGTCGTCGAATCTGCGGGTCATCACCGGCGATCTTGCCACACTGGTCGCCTCTCGTCGCGGCGAGGCCGCGTGGCCGGGGGGCAAGTCCCCGCCGCCGCGTTTACATTTGAGAATCCGCCGGTCAGGCTGCGGAGCCTGCCCGAAGGAGTACGCGCCATGGCGCGCCCGACAAGCGCGCGGGACCGTCTCGTGCGTGTCACCGCCCAGACCGCCGCGCTCTGCGCGATCCTGCTCTCGCTCGGCGGTTGCGTCGGCAGCGACCTCGCGCGACGCGTGACCGGGCCGCAGGCCGAGCTGTCACCGCCGGCCGCCGTGCCGGATGTGCCGGGCACCGCGCCCGCGCCGCCGCCGATGCCGGCCGCGGGCGGCGGCGGGCGCATCGGGGCGGGCTCGGTGAAGGTCGCCCTGGTGCTGCCGCTGACCGGCCAGGGATCGACCGTGGGGGCCGCGATGCGCAACGCCGCGCAGCTCGCCTACGACGAGGCCCAGCAGCCCGACCTGACGCTCATCGTCGAGGACGACCGGGGCAGTCCGGACGGCGCCCGGGAGGCGACCCAGGAGGCGCTGCGGCAGGGCGCCGAGATCGTGCTCGGCCCGCTCTTCGCCGGCAGCGTGCAGGCCGCCGCGGCCGTCGCCAGGACCGCCGGCAAGCCGGTCATCGGCTTCTCCACGGACGCGACCGTGGCGAACCAGGGCGTCTACCTGCTGAGCTTCCTGCCGCAGCCGGAGGTGGACCGCGTGGTCGAGGACGCGGTCGCGGGCGGAAAGAGGTCCTTCGCGGCGCTGATCCCCGAGACCGCCTACGGCAACGCCGTCGAGGCGGCGTTCCGGGAGGTCGTCGCCCGCAAGGGCGCGCGCGTCGCCGCCGTGGAGCGATACCCGGCCGGCGCGCCCGGCCCGGCGGTCGAGCGGCTCGCGCGAGTGATCGCCGGGCCCGGCGCCACCGCCGACGCGCTGTTCATCCCCGAGACCGCGGACGCGATGCTTGCCGTGGCGGCCGCGCTGACGAAGGCGGGCTTCTCGCCGGCCCGGGTGCGCCCCCTCGGCACCGCCCTCTGGAACGAGCCGTCACTGTTCGCGCTGCCGGCCCTCCAAGGCGGCCGCTTCGCCGCGCCGGATCGCGTCGGCTTCTCGAATTTCAGCGCGCGCTACCAGGCTCGGTTCGGCGCCGTCCCGCCGCGGGTGGCCTCGCTCGCCTACGACGCGGTGCTGCTCGCCGCGGCCCTGTCGCGGCGCTACGGCTCGCAGCGCTTCGCCGAGACCACCCTGACCAACGGCCTGGGCTTCGCCGGCGTCGACGGGACGTTCCGGTTCCGGCCGGACGGTCAGAGCGAGCGGTCCCTCGCGGTCTACGAGATCCGCAACAACGCCGCGACGCCCGTCAGCCCGGCGCCCCGGGTTCTCGCGAAGCCGGCGATCTGATCAGGCGGCGAGCTCGGCGACCAGGGCGTTGAGCACCGGCGCCCCCCGCGCCGTGGCGGCGATGCGGCCGCCCGGCAGCCGCTCGAGCAGGCCGTCCCCGATCAGCATGCCGATGCGGTTGCCGTTCAGGGGCCGGCCCTTGAGCGCCGCGTAGCGGTCGGGATCGATCCCTTCGCGCAGGCGCAGGCCCATCACCAGGAACTCGTCGGCCTGGTCGGCGGCCGAGAGGCTCTCGGTCTCGACGATCCCGTGGCCCTCGGCCTCGACGCGGGCGAGCCACGCCTCGGGCGACCGTTCCGTCACGGTTCCGACCCGGCCCCGGCCCGTCACGAGCCGTCCGTGGGCGCCCGGACCGATGCCAGCATACTCGCCGTAGCGCCAGTAGAGCAGGTTGTGCCGCGATTCCGCACCGGGCCGCGCGTGGTTCGAGATCTCGTAGGCCGGGAGGCCGGCCTTCGCGCAGAGCTCCTGGGTGACGTCGTAGAGGGCGCGACCGACCTCGTCGTCCGGCGTCACCAGCTTGCCAGCGGCGGCGAGCCCGTGGAACGGCGTCCCGGGCTCGATGGTGAGCTGGTAGAGCGAGAGGTGCTCGGCGGCCCGCGCGAGCGCGTCGCTAAGCTCCGCCCGCCACAGGTCCGGCGTCTGTCCGGGCCGCGCGTAGATCAGGTCGAAGGAGGTCCGCGCGAAGGCCGACTGCGCCAGGGCGATCGCGCCGAGCGCCTGCGCGGTGTCGTGCAGGCGCCCGAGGGTCCGCAGCGAGGCGTCGTCGAGGGCCTGGATCCCGAGCGACACCCGGTTGACCCCGGCGGCGCGGTAGCCGTGGAAGCGGTCCGCCTCGACGCTCGACGGGTTGGCCTCGAGGGTCACTTCCGCGTCCGGCGCGACCGCCCAATGCTCCGCCACCGCGTCGAGCAGCCCGGCCACGGTCGCGGGCTGCATCAGCGAGGGCGTTCCGCCGCCGAGGAAGATGCTGGTCACGGTCCGGCCCGGCGTGCGGGCGGCGGTGTGGGCGATCTCGGCGCGGAAGGCCGCCAGGAAGCGCGGCTCGTCCACGCCCGCGTGGCGGACGTGGCTGTTGAAGTCGCAGTACGGGCACTTCGCGGCGCAGAAGGGCCAGTGCAGGTAGATCCCGAAGCCCGCGTCGCGGGTCGGATGGTCCGGGCCGGTCGATGACATGATGGCGGGCATGTGAGCGCCCGCGCGCCGTTTGGCAATCAGGCGCCGGGCGCGAGGCAGGCGCGGCTCAGCTCGACGAAGGCCCGCGCCCGGTGCGACAGGCCCCGCCCCTGCTGCCAGTCGACCCCGTGCTTCTCCTCGGCGCTCATCTCGCCGAAGGTACGGTCGTGGCCGTCCGGCCGGAAGATCGGGTCGTAGCCGAAGCCCGCGGAGCCCTTCGCGGCGACGAGGTCGCCGAAGACCCGTCCCTCGAACAGCTCGGTGTGCCCGTCCGGCCAAGCCAGCACGAGGGCGGACACGAAGTGCGCCCGGCGCTCGGCGGCCCCGCGCCGGTCGAGTTCGGCGAAGATCCGCGCCATCGCGCCGGTGAAGTCCTTGGTCGGGCCGGCCCAGCGGGCCGAGAAGATGCCCGGCGCCCCGTCGAGGGCGTCGACGCAGAGGCCGGAATCGTCCGCGAAGGCCGGCAGCCCGGTGGCGTCGGCCGCCGCCCGCGCCTTGATCGCCGCGTTCTCGGCGAACATCGTGCCGGTCTCGTCGGGCTCGGGCAGGCCGAGCTCGCCCGCCGACACCGCCTCGATCCCGAACGGCGCGAGCAGGTCGCGCATCTCGGCGAGCTTGCCGGCATTGTGCGTGGCGATGACCACCTTCCCGGTCAGACGGCGGCTCACGCGAGGGCCTCCTTCTGCAGGGCGACCAGCCGCTCGGTGCCGGCGCGGGCGAGGCCGAGGAGCTCGAGAAGCTGCTCCTGCGTGAAGGGCTCCATCTCGGCGGTGCCCTGCACCTCGACGATGCCGCCCCGGCCGGTGAGCACGAAGTTGGCGTCGGTCTCGGCCGCCGAATCCTCGGCGTAGTCGAGGTCGAGGACCGGCGTGCCCTTGTACAGGCCGCAGGAAACGGCGGCGACGTGGTCGCGCAGCGGATCGACGGAGATGATCGAGCGGGTCCGCATCCAGGCGAAGCAATCGTGCAGCGCCACCCAGGCGCCCGTAATCGCGGCCGTCCGGGTGCCGCCGTCGGCCTGGATCACGTCGCAATCGATCGTGATCTGGCGCTCGCCCATGGCCGGGAGGTTGGTGACGGCGCGCAGCGAACGGCCGATCAGTCGCTGGATCTCCTGGGTCCGCCCCGACGGCTTCCCGGAACCGACCTCGCGGCGGGTGCGTTCGTGCGTCGCACGCGGCAGCATGGCGTACTCGGCCGTGACCCAGCCCTTGCCGGAACCGCGCAGCCACGGCGGCGCGCGCTCTTCCAGCGACGCGGTGCAGAGCACCCGGGTGTTGCCGAAGCTGACGAGGCAGGAGCCCTCGGCGTAGCGCGAGACCGCGCGCTCCAGGCTCACGGGCCGCAACTCGTCGGCGGCACGCTTGGAAGGCCGCATCGCGGGCCCCTTCTGTCGAGAGTGTCGAGGGCCGGGCTCTTAGGCCGCCGCGCCACCGCGGGCAAGCATCGCCGTACGGATTGATCCGCGCGGGACGGTTGGACATGATCGGACCACAGGATGACCCCGTGACACACCCCAGTCCCAACTTCTCGAACGGCCAAGCGATGCAGGCGCTCGCCGCCCTCAACGAGCGTGCCCGGGAGATCTTCCGGCAGATCGTGGAGAGCTACCTCACGACCGGCGAGCCGGTCGGTTCCCGGAATCTCGCGCGCATCCTCCCGATGGCGCTGTCGCCGGCCTCGATCCGCAACGTCATGGCGGATCTGGAGCATTCCGGCCTCATCTTCGCGCCGCACACCTCCGCCGGCCGCCTGCCGACGGAGCTCGGCCTGCGCTTCTTCGTGGACGCGATGCTCGAGCTCGGCGACGTCAGCCAGGACGAGCAGGCGCGCATCGAGGCGCAGATGCGCGCTGCCGCCTCGGGTCACACCTTCGACTCGGCCCTGGCCGAAGCCTCGACCATGCTGTCCGGCGTCTCCCGGGGCGCCGGGGTCGTCCTGACCACCAAGGCGAACGTCAACCTGAAGCACATCGAGTTCGTGCGCCTCGATCCCGCCCGCGCCCTCGTCATCCTCGTCTCGGACGACGGCTCGGTGGAGAACCGCCTCGTGGACCTGCCGGCGGGCCTGCCGGCCGGTGCCCTCCAGGAGGCGACGAACTTCCTCAACGCGCGCCTGCAGGGCCGCACCCTCGGCACGCTGCGCGCCGAGATCGAGGCCGGCCGCAAGGCGATGAAGCGGGAGCTCGACGCGATCACCGAGCGCCTCGTCGATGCCGGGCTCGCCACGCCGGTCGGCCCGACGGAGGCCCGCCAGCTGATCGTGCGCGGGCAGGCCAACCTGCTCGACGACCTGCGCGCGGTCGAGGATCTCGAGCGGATCCGCCTCCTGTTCAACGATCTGGAGACCCAGAAGGACGTGATCGATCTCCTGTCCCGCGCCGAGGGCGGCGAGGGCGTGCGGATCTTCATCGGCTCGGAGAACAAGCTGTTCTCGCTCTCCGGATCCTCGCTGATCGCGGCGCCGTTCCGCGACGGCTCGCAGAAGATCGTGGGCGTCGTCGGCGTGATCGGTCCGACCCGGCTGAACTACGCGCGGATCGTGCCGATGGTCGACTACACAGCGCGCGTGGTGTCGAAGCTCCTGGACGGCGGACGCTAGAGCGCGCCGGGCAGAGGATCCGCCCGGCGCGCCGACCTTATCGGGACGGCCGGCTCAGGCCGGGATCACGTCCACGATCTCGTAGGTGTCGGGATCGATGATCACGATGTCGTCGCGCACGAGGATGAAGTCGTAACCCTCGTATTCCGGCACCAGCTCGATGATCGCCGGCGGGAGCCGGTGCAGGCTGACCGAGCGCGGGATCGCCGTGCCCACCGCGAGACCGAAGGCCACGTCCCGGAGCGGCGAGACGCCCAGACGCGTGATCGAGCTGCGGAACTCGGTCCGCTGGCGGGTGTCGAGGCGGCCGACAGCCCCGCGGACGGCGCCGCGGTCGCGGGCGCCGGCACGGCCACCCCGCTCGCCGGCCGGACCGCGACCGCCGCGCTCGGGACCGGCCGCGTCGCGGTTGCCCCGCTCGGGTCCGGCGCCCGGCTCGCGGCCACCCCGCTCGCCGCGGTCACCGCGATCGCCGGCATCGCGGTCACCGGCCCCGGGCTTCGCGGCCGGTCCGCCCCGGTCCGCCGGTCCGTTGCGCTCGGCCGCGCCCCCCGGACGACCCGGTCCCTCCGCGCCGCGACCCGC